>NZ_JBHZCI010000039.1:0-73271 GCF_042755185.1 Streptomyces sp. NPDC059166
GCCTGTTCGAGGCGGTCCAAGCCCTGACCCGCACCGGCCGGAGCCACAGCTCCGTGGCCCGTGAGCTCGGCCTGGACCGCCGAACCGTTCGTAAGTACGCCCGCGCACGCACCTGGCAGGAAGTCATGCGCCGGCCGCCCCGCAAGCCCTCCACGCTGGATCCCTACCTCGGCTACCTGCGGCAACGCTGGGATGAAGGGCAGCACAGTGCGAAGATCCTGCACGAAGAACTGCAGGTCAAGGGCTACCTCGGCCACTACCAGCGCGTGAAGATGGCTGTCGCACCCCTCCGACGAGGCTTGCCGATCGACGAGCCACTCGAGCGGCCGCCCTCACCTCGTGAAGCGGCCCGCTGGATCACCACCCACCCGCACCGCCGCAGCTTGCACATCAACGAGCGGCTTCCCAGGCTCCTCGACCACTGCCCCGAACTCAAGCTCACCCACGACCTGGTCCGCCGCTTCGCCACCATGCTCGACAACCGCGACGCGGCACCCCTGCCAGCATGGCTGGGCGATCTCAAAAGGAGCGGACTGGCACCACTCGTCGGCCTTGCCAGGGCCCTCCACGAAGACCGCCATGCAGTCACTCAGGGCATCACGACGTCATACAACTCCGGAGTCAACGAAGGCCGCATCACGGACGTCAAACTGCAGAAACGCATCATGGCCGGACGAGCCGGTGTCCGTCTCCTCCGCCACCGCGTCGTCCTGATCGCTCACCTCCGCCGACACCATGCCGACCGGCCGATCGTGCCACCGAGATGATCTTCGCCTACGAAAATCTTGCCAGAGCCACGTTCACTTGTACGCCGACAGGCGTGCGCTTGCCGCGCGGGGCGTCGGGATAGTGCTCATCCGCGGACTGCCCGGCATCGAGCGCGGGTGGCGAGCGACCTCGACCGCACTGCCTCCGGTCATCGCGGTGACGATCAGCTCGTCTCCGTGGAATCGGACCCAGACGCGCTCGTCGACGAGCTGGTGCGGGACCGAGTAGCGGACCGACTCGACCGAGATGGTGGAGTCCTTGCCGACACGGCGGGTCTCGCCGAACGCGGCGGTGAACGGCTGCTCGGGCACCGGGTGCAGCCGCAGTCGCTCCTCGGCCAGCAGCTCGGCCGGGATCCGGCGGGTCTCGCGGTGGATCCGGCCGTTCACCTCGGCCATGAAGTCTTCGCAGGCCTCCTGGAGTTCGGCGAAGTCCACGTACTCGGTTCGCAGGTTGACCGCGGTGGGGACCAGGTCCCGCTTCGCGATCCGGACCGTTGCCTCCGTCCCTCCCTTCGAGGCCGGGTCGGCCGGCATGCACGACCTGACGACGGTGCCGTAGTAGCGGGCGATCGGCACCAGCTCGGGGTTGCGGACCGCGATCCGGGCCACGTGCTCGACCGTGACGGTCTTCTCGTTGTCGGTCAGGCAGTAGGTCGGGACCCCGCCCAGCTGCCGGAACGTCGCGTCCAAGCAGGCCGCCATGGTGGGCAGGGTCTTGTCGAGGACCGGGATGACCACCCGGAAGCGGGACCAGGCCAGCCACGCGCACCACAGGCTGGTGCGTCTGCCGTCGATGCGTGGGCCCTCGCCCCAGTCCCACTGCAGCCACATCGCCGGTTCGGGTATCCACGGCCGGAAGACCCTGCGGTTCCCAGCCCGGTAGGACTCCTTCGCCGCGGCGACGGCCCGGCGCGTGGTGCGGTCAGTGCCGGTAAAGCCCATCGCCGCGATCTTCTTGTGAACAGCGTCGGCGCCGACCCTGCCGCGGGACCGTTCGACCAGTTCCTCGACCTTCGGCAGGAAGTCGTCGATCAGCTTCGACCGCACCGCCCGCTCGGTCGGGTCGACCCCCTGCCCGCGTAGCTGCACGTATCGGCGCACGGTGTGGTGGTCGCAACCGGCCAGCTCGGCCGCCTTCCGGTAACTCCCGGTGAGGTCGTAGGCCTCAAGAATCTCCATGATCTCCTCATCGCTCTTCACCCCGCCCACTGTGCGTTATGGGCTGGGTGGGTCTGCGGGGAGATCAGCTGTCCGCCACCGGGGAGATTTCATGTCCACCAGCGGGGAGGCCAACTGACCGCCAGCGGGGAGTCTGCCGTGTCCTCTGACACGAGGGCGGCGTGACAGCACAGCCCTCGGCCCACCCGTGACAAAGAAAGCCGCAACTTCAATCTCAATCCCGTACCGGAGAGCTCACCTGCACCGGTGGGCCTACATGGCGGCAGCGGAGGACCGGCGGAAGGTTGATACTTCCGCTCCGAGCGTCATACGAGCGCCAGGAACCTCCAGCGAGACCCTGAGGGTGTCGCCAACGCGAGCACCTCCCTGAAGAATTCGCAGGCCAGGAGGGCACGAGGGGCGATCCGTGCCCTCAACCCGCCGCACGCGGGGAAGCAGGTCGAACAGCTCATCCTGACCACGAAACCGCAGGTAAAGCGCCCTTGTCCGCAGACCAAGAATCGCCACGCACTCGACGCGCGAAGCCATCGGAAAGAAGTCGGCCCGAACGGGATCCAGAAAGCTCCAGGTCAGGAGCGCTTTTCTGGCTCGCACCCCTTCTTGAGGACGCCGCGGGCGTCACATGAGCGTCACGGCCGACGAGGACGACACCTCAGGCGTAAGCCGCCGGCTTCACAGAGGAAGGTCGTCCGGTCCCCTCCTCCGCGAGAATCCGATCGGCCAAGCCGTCATCGCGGGCCACGGGGCATTCATCCGAGGCACCGGGGACACTCAGATGCTTAGGGGCTGTCCGGCGGATCATGGACGGGACACTCGGAGACGATGTCAGTGGTGGGGCCTACGATCCAGGGATGCGAGCTTCAGGAACGTTCAAAGTTGCCGAGTTCACCCCAACTCCGTTGCCAGGCCCCGCGATTGTGACGGCGCTGCCCGTCGGCGTCTCCATCATGGAGAAGCAGTACGACGGCGAGATCGCCGGTCGCTCCGCGACCCTGTTCACCGCCGCGTTCGACCAGTCCAGCGGGTCTGGGACGTATGTCGCTATGGAGTCCTTCGAGGGAACGCTCCATGGGCAGACGGGCACCTTCAATTTTGCGCACTCCGCGACCACCCTGGGCGAAGGGAGGGAGGACGAGTTCTTCATCATCGTCCGTGGCAGTGGAACGGCTGGGTTGGCTGGGATCACCGGGACCGGAGGCATGGCCGTCGATGCGGACGGCACCCACCGGATCTGGTTCGACTACGAGCTCGGCCCGTAGGGCGAGGCGTCAGGAGCGGAGTCAGGGCCGAATCGAGGCGACGGTCACCGTGCCATGGAAGATGTAGGCGCGCTCGTCGAACCTCGTCGCCACGGCCCGGGAGTTCTTCAGCGCGTTGATCGTTCGCTCGACTTCGTTCCTGCGCTTGTAGATCGTCTTGTCGAAGCCGGTGGGCCGACCGCCTCTGCTGCCGCGGGGCTTGGCGCCCGCTCGTTCTTCGGTTCGGGGATCGTGTGCTTGATCTGGGGTCGTCGCAGGTAACGGCGGTTGCGGTGGGAGGAGTAAGCCTTGCCTCCCCCGAGATGGGCGGGCCGCGTCCGGGGAAGATGGGACCCGTGCACATGGCCTTCTGCTGAGAACACTGCAACCCACACTGAGGAGCAGTCATGCCACACTACCCCGACATGACCGCCTACGTGTATGACACATCGGACCAGGAGATGCTCAACGTCGGCTGGTTGGCGCCCGATTGTGCATACCGCACCGGGATCGTGGACGACCGTGTGATCGATGCGATGAAGGCCCTCAGCAGTGCCTACGACAATCAGACGCGCGGTGTTCACGACTGCGAGTTCTGCTCCACCGAGCGGCCCGTCATCCTTGGTGGTCCGGCCTTCGACACCCAGGTGTGGCTCGGCTCTGCTGAGATCCGGGCTCAGGACACCGACGGCACCGTCTACTCGGCCCCCAACCTCGTCATCCACTACATCACGGAGCACCGCTACTGCCCTCCCGCGGAGTTCTGCCGGGCGGTAGTCAGGACGGCTGGGATGGATGGCCCTGACGAGCTGGTCTTGGCTGACTAGCTGTTGCGGGACATGACGTTGGTGACATAGGCCGATGCCCGTGAAACCAAGATGGTTCGACGGGCATCGGTCGGGTAGCGTGCGGACCATGTCGAGTCCTGAGTCAGACACGGTGGGGGCTTTCGGTCACGCCGTCAGCCCCCTGAACCACTGAGCTCGTAGCCCTGTCGTCGCGCCGCTCTCGCGGTGTGACGAGTGTGCGCATGGGGCTGGCCGCGGTGACGAGATGACCTTCTCGTGCTTCTCTCACCTCGGAGCGACTCAATGCCTCTTCCTCTGTATCTGCTTGCCATGGCGGTCTTCGCCATGGGGACCTCGGAGTTCATGCTCGCCGGCCTCTTGCCGGACATCGCCTCAGATCTTGACGTCACAGTCGGGACAGCGGGCGTCCTGACCTCTGCGTTCGCGATCGGCATGGTCGTCGGTGCCCCTCTTGTGGCCGCGCTTGCCCGTAACTGGCCCAGACTCGTCGGCCTTCTCGGGTTCGTGCTCGTCTTCGCGGCAGCTCACGCCGTGGGCGCCATCACCACGAGCTTTCCCCTCCTGTTCGCCACTCGGATCGTCGCCGCGCTCGGGAACGCAGGGTTTCTTGCCGTCGCTCTGACCGCTGCCACCACGTTGGTCCCGCCCGACAAGAAGGGACGCGCGCTGGCCGTACTGCTGTCGGGCACCACAGTGGCCACGATCGCCGGTGTCCCTGGTGGGGCGGTGCTCGGCACGTTGCTCGGCTGGCGGGCCACATTCTGGGCCGTCGCCGCTCTCTGTCTACCCGCAGCCCTCGGCATCCTGAAGGGAATCCCAGCAGGACGTGATGAAGACGAGGCGACCGGCAGGCCGGCCTTACGAGCGGAGCTCTCCCCGCTCACCAGGCCGCGGTTGATCCTGGTGATGCTGCTCGGTGCGCTGGTGAACGCGGCAACATTCGGAAGCCTCACCTTCTTCGCACCCGTGGTGACCGACAGCGCCGGGCTGGGCAAGTTGTGGATCTCTGTCGCGCTGGTGCTTTTCGGCGCCGGTTCCTTCGTGGGCGTCACCGTCGCCGGACGTCTCTCCGACCGACGTCCCGGTCCGGTCATCGCGGTCGGTGGTCCGTTGCTGCTCATCGGCTGGTCGGCTCTGGCGGTGCTGGCCGACGAGCCGGTCGCTCTGTTCATCCTCGTGTTCGTGCAGGGCGCGCTGTCGTTCGCGCTGGGCAGCACGCTGATTACGCGGGTCCTCTACGAGGCCGTGGGAGCCCCCACGATGGCCGGCTCGTATGCCACAGCGGCGCTCAACGCGGGTGCCGCCGTCGGCCCCGTCGTGGCTGCGGCCACACTCAGCACCGAAGCCGGGGTCCTCGGGCCGCTCTGGGCCAGTGGGCTTCTCGTCGCGGCCGCCCTGCTCATCGCGTTCCCCCTCCTCGCCGTCATCACGGCCGACCAAGGCACCGAGGTGCTGCGGTGACTCATGCGAACGCCCCGTTGAACATTGAGGGACGTCGTCCGCTCGTGGAGCGCTGCCGCACCCGTCCGATCGCGCACGTTGCCGCCGAGGCCGGTGTCGCTGCTCACGGCAGACCAAGTCTCGCGCGCTACACCGGCGGCCGCCCTCAGGCGCGGTGCCCTCCCGCGGTCGGCCAGTCTCCCCTCTCGTGGAGGAGGAGTACGAGAGCAGCGATGTTCCAGGCGTCGTCCTCACCCCGGTGGTGACGGCCTTCGAGCCGCCGCCCGACGATCTGCAGGGCGCGTGTCATGCCAGGGGCCTTGCGCAGGCCCTCGGCTTTGGTGAAGACAGTTTTTGCATTGACGTGGTGCCGGCCGAAAGGGTAAGGCGTCCCTGTGGCCTGGCATTGCCTTCCGAACTGGTGACGGTCGTAGTCGCCCCAACTGGCCCAGGGCCTGGTGCCTGCGCGGTGCTCCGCCGTCAGTAGTCGGCACGCCTCGGCGAAGGAGACTCCCTGATCGACTTCGTCCTGAGTGAGTCCTGTCAGCTCCGTGCAGAACTCGCTGACGGTGGACCAGGCGGGCCTCACCAGGATCCGGTGCCGACCGAGGCGTTCGCCGATGTTCAGGTCGACGACAGTGAGCCCGATTTCGATGATCTCGCTGGCCTCCCCGGGCGGCGGGGAACCGGCCCAACACGTCGCTTCGACGTCCACGACGTTGACGACACTCTCGGTCCAGGTGCTGTCCATGACGAGAAGCATAGGGAGACGCAGCGGCCGGGCCCATGCCGAGCCACGGAAGGTCACCACAGCCTCGAGCTGTAGGCGGCACTCATTTGTGGAGCAGGTCGAGGTGGGCTCGGCCGAACGACTACCCCCATGCGTGGCGGGTCCGCCGACGACGAATGCAGCAGACCCTGACCGAGTGGCGTTGCCGTAGCCGAGCAGGGCAGGAGGCGGCAGCGGGAGAGCTGCGGAAGGTTGAGGCTTCCGCTCCCGAGCGTCATTCGAGCGTCAGGAACCCCCAGCGAGAGAGACCCTGGGTGTCGCCAACGCGAGCACCTCCCTGAAGAATTCGCAGGTCAGGAGGGCGCGAGGGGCGAGCTGTGCCCTCGACCCGCCTCAGGGAGGGAAAGAGGTCGAACAGCTCACCCGAACCACGAAACCGCAGGTCAGGCGCCCTTGCCCGCAGGCTCCAGAATCGCCACGCACTCCACGTGATGCGTCATCGGGAACAGGTCGAACGCCCGCAGCGTCCGCACCCGGTACCCGCCCTCCGCGAAATACGCGATGTCCCGCGCCAGCGCCGCCGGGTCGCAGGCCACGTAGGCGATGCGGCGCGCGCCCAGCGCGACCAGCTGCTTGACGGTGGCCTTGCCGGCGCCCGCGCGCGGCGGGTCGAGGACGATCAGGTCGCACTCGGTGATGCCCGTGCGCGGCAGGACCTGGTCGACCTTGCCGTGCTCGATGCGGACCCGGTCCAGGTCCTTGAGGTTGTGGCGGGCGTCCTCGACGGCGCGCTTGCCGGACTCGATGCCCAGCACCGCGCCCTTCTCACCGATCCGCTGCCCGATGGCTCCGGCGAAGAGGCCCACGCCGCAGTAGAGGTCGAGGGCGGTGTCGTTCTTGCGCGGCAGCAGGCCCTGCATGACGGCGCGGACCAGGGTGTCAGCGGCCTGCGGGTGGACCTGCCAGAAGCCGCCCGAGCCGACGCGGTACGTGCGGTCGTCGGCACGCTCGCGCACGAAGGCGCGGCCGTGGACGCGGTGGACGCCGCCGTCCTTCTCGTCGACGCGCATCACGGAGACCGGCTTGTCCAGCTCGACGAGCGGGAGCCGGCCGCCCTCGCGCGGCGTCAGGATGACCTGGCGGTCGTGGGAGCCGGTGGCCGAGATCGCCTCGACGGTGGCCATCTGCGGCCAGTCCTGCTTCTCGACGCCGAGCTCGGAGACGCCGGGGGCGGCGATCAGGCAGCGGTCGACGGGCTGGACCTCGTGCGAGCGGTGCTTGCGCAGGCCCACGGTGCCGTCCGCGTCGACGGCGTACTGGACCCGGGTGCGCCAGGCGGGGACCTGGCCCGCGGGGAGCTTGTCGCCCTCGGCCGGCATGACCGTGCCGTCCCATCCGGCCTCCTCGGGCGTGAGACCCGCGAGGCGCTGCAGTTGCTCGGCGATCACCTCGCCCTTGAGGCGGCGCTGCGCTCCCGGCTTGGCGTGCTGCCAGTCGCAGCCGCCGCACTTGCCGGGGCCGGCGTACGGGCAGGGAGCCTCGACCCGGTCCTTGGACGCCTCGACGACCGTGACCGCGTCGGCGCGCAGGAAGCGGGACTCGGTCCCGCCCTCGGTGACGCGGGCGACGACCTTCTCGCCGGGCAGGGTGTGGCGCACGAAGAGCACCTGTCCCTCGGCGGTACGGGCGATGCAGTGGCCGCCGTGGGCGACGGGGCCGACCTCGACCTCGTACTCCCGACCGACGAGGTCCTCCCCGGGCTGCGACGACGTGGATTCGTTCTGCATGAGGGGGTGGCTCCAGAGATCGGTAAGGGGAACGGAGAGGTAGGCCGGCGACGGGAAAGCGGCCGGACTGGGCCGGCAAGGGAAAGCGGCCGGACGACAGCCCACAAGTCTACGTGGACGGAAGCCGGCCGCTCGCCATGGGCGACGTGCCCGCCGACCCGGACACCCCTGTCAGCTCTTGGTGCTGCTGGACTCCTTGTGGTGCCGCCGCTCGACGGGACCGCGGCGGACCGCACCCGGGGCGTTCCAGTCGGCGCGCTTCCGTGCCCGCACCTTCGCGGCCTCGGAGGACTCGAGCTGGTAGGGCACGGAGGTGACCATGACGCCCGGGGTGAACAGGAGCCGCCCCTTGAGCCTCAGCGCGCTCTGGTTGTGGAGCAGGTGCTCGTACCAGTGGCCGACCACGTACTCCGGGATGTAGACGCTGATCACATCGCGCGGGCGGTCCTTGCGGAGGCTCTTGACGTACTCGATGACCGGTCGGGTCACCTCGCGGTACGGCGAGTCGAGGATCTTCAGCGGGATGTCGATGCCGCGCCGCTCCCAGTCCTGCCTGAGTGCCTTCGTCTCGTCCGGGTCGACGCTGATGGACAGCGCCTCCAGGTGGTCCGAGCGCACGAGCTTGGCGTACGCCAGGGCGCGCAGGGTGGGCCTGTGCAGTTTGGAGACCAGGACGATCGAGTGGACCCGGGAGGGCCGCACGGTGTCGTCGGACGGCGCGTCCTCGGCCGAGATCTCCTCGGCGACCCGGTCGTAGTGCCGGCGGATCGCGGTCATGGTGCCGAAGAAGATCACCATGCCGAGCAGGGCGACCCAGGCGCCGTGGGTGAACTTGGTGGCAAGGACGACGACGAGGACCAGGCCGGTGAAGAACGCGCCGAAGGTGTTGATCGCCCGGGAGCGGATCATGTGCCGCCGCGCCGCGGGGTCCTTCTCGGTGCGCAGGTGGCGGTTCCAGTGCCGCACCATGCCGGTCTGGCTGAGCGTGAAGGAGACGAACACGCCCACGATGTAGAGCTGGATGAGCCGGGTCGAGTCGGCCCCGTAGATCCAGACGAGCAGGATCGCGGCGCCCGCCAGCAGCACGATGCCGTTGGAGAAGGCCAGCCTGTCACCGCGGGTGTGCAGCTGGCGGGGCAGGTAGCGGTCCTGCGCGAGGATCGATCCGAGCAGCGGGAAGCCGTTGTACGCGGTGTTGGCCGCGAGGAAGAGCACGAGGGCGGTGGCCGCCGCGAGGAAGACGAAGAGGAACGTGCCCTCGCCGAAGACCGCCGCCGCGACCTGGGAGATCACCGGGTCCTGGACGAAGCCCGCGCCGACCGCCACACCGTTGTGGATCAGGTCCTTGGCGGGGTTCTCCGCCATCTTCACGTCGGTGGCCATGGCGAGGCCGATGATGCCGCAGAACATGGTGACGGCCAGCAGTCCCATCGCGGCCAGCGTGGTGGCCGCGTTCCTGCTCTTGGGCTTGCGGAAGGCGGGGACGCCGTTGCTGATGGCCTCGACACCGGTGAGCGCCGCACAGCCGGAGGAGAAGGCGCGCAGCAGCAGGAAGACGAGGGCGAACCCGGCGAGACCCTGGTGCTCGGGCTTGATCACGTAGTCCGAGGTGGGCGCGTGCATGGTGTCACCGAGCACCACCCCCCGGAAGGCACCCCAGAGGATCATCACGAACACGCCCGCCACGAACAGGTACGTCGGGATGGCGAAGAGCTTGCCGGACTCCTTCACCCCGCGCAGGTTCATCAGGGTGAGCAGCACGATGGCGCCGATGGCGCAGAACGTCTTGTGCTCGACGACGAAGGGGATGGCGGAGCCGAGGTTCTCGACGCCGGAGGAGATCGACACGGCGACGGTGAGGACGTAGTCCACGAGGAGCGCACTGGCGACGGTGAGGCCTGCCTTGGGGCCCAGGTTGGTGTTGGCGACCTCGTAGTCGCCGCCACCGCTCGGGTAGGCGCGCACGTTCTGCCGGTACGAGGCGACGACGGTGAACATCAGGACGACGACCGCGACCGCGATCCACGGACTGAAGTGGTACGCCGACACGCCCGCGATGGACAGCACGAGGAGGACTTCTCCGGGTGCGTACGCAACGGAGGACAGCGGGTCGGATGCGAAGACGGGGAGGGCGATGCGTTTCGGGAGGAGGGTCTCCCCCAGCTTGTCGCTGCGCAGCGCCCGGCCGATCAGGATCCGTTTGGGCACGTCGGTCAGTTTGGACACGCAGAGGATCGTAAGCGCTGGCGAGACACGCCGCCGAGGCACCACCCCCTCGGCGCCTGGAAAACCTTCATAATTACCCGCCCTCACCGGAAAAGTCCATGGGATTCTTAACGAAATCCTTGCGTTACGGACGGGTGCCCTCCGCCTGACAGCACCCCCGCCAAGGCCCGGCCGCACACCGTCCGCGCCCCTCCGACGTCCCGTCCGCACCCCGGCCACGCCCCCACCGACGTCCCGGCCACACACCGTCCGCACCCCGTGCCGGACACCCGTCCGCGCCCTCGCTTTGCTCTCCGGCCCCTCGGATACGCACACTCGGATGAGGCGGCCCGGTGGCCGCCGCTTAAGCTCGTCCCCGGGCAGCGCCGAGGGTGGCTGCCCGGTTCTTTGCCCCGCAAGCTGAGAGAGAAGTGTGAGCAGGGTGTTTTCGCAGGTCATCCGGACGACGACCAGGACGGCGAGGTAGGCGCGAGGTGCACATCGTCATCATGGGCTGCGGGCGTGTCGGAGCCGCACTCGCACAGACCCTGGAACAGCAGGGGCACACGGTCGCCGTGATCGATCAGGACCCCACCGCGTTCCGCCGCCTGGGCGCCGGGTTCGGCGGCCGCCGGGTGAGCGGGGTCGGGTTCGACCAGGACACCCTGCGTGAGGCGGGGATCGAGGAGGCGGGAGCCTTCGCGGCCGTCAGCAGCGGCGACAACTCCAACATCATCGCCGCCCGTGTGGCACGCGAGATGTTCGGGATCGAGAACGTCGCGGCCCGTATCTACGACCCCCGGCGTGCCGAGGTCTACCAGCGCCTGGGCATCCCCACGGTCGCGACGGTCCGCTGGACCGCGGACCAGATGCTTCGCCGGCTGCTGCCGTCGGGCGCGGAGCCGCTGTGGCGCGACCCGAGCGGTGGTGTGCAGCTCGCCGAGGTGCACACCACACCGTCGTGGATCGGGCACAAGATCAGCACGTTGCAGGAGGAGACCGGCGTCCGCGTCGCCTTCCTCACCCGGTTGGGTGAGGCCATACTGCCCACGTCGCAGACGGTTCTGCAGGAGGGCGACCTGGTCCACGTGATGATGCGTACGGACGAGATCGCGAAGGTCGAGGAGGCCTTCGCCGAGGGTCCCGAGGAGGGCGGTCACTGATGCGCGTGGCGATTGCCGGAGCCGGCGCGGTGGGCCGATCCATCGCGGCCGAGCTCCTGGAGAACGGGCACGAGGTGCTGCTGATCGACAAGGCGCCGACCGCCATCTCGGTGGAGCGGGTGCCGATGGCCGAGTGGCTGCTCGCGGACGCCTGTGAGATCACGTCGCTCGACGAGGCGGCGCTCCAGAGGTGCAATGTCGTGATCGCCTCGACCGGTGACGACAAGGTCAACCTGGTGGTCTCGCTGCTCGCGAAGACCGAGTACGGGGTTCCGAGGGTCGTGGCCCGGGTGAACAACCCGAAGAACGAGTGGCTGTTCAACGAGTCCTGGGGAGTCGACGTCGCGGTCTCCACGCCGCGTCTGATGTCCGCCCTGGTCGAGGAGGCGGTGAGCGTCGGCGACCTCGTACGTCTGCTGCGCTTCAGCCACGGCGACGCCAACCTGGTCGAGCTGACCCTGCCCCCGGAGTCGGCGATGGCCGGTATCCGGGTGAGCGATGTCGCCTGGCCCGAGGACACCTCGCTCGTCACGATCATCCGCGGTACGCGGGTGCTGACGCCGAGCCCCGAGGAGACCCTGGAGGCCGGGGACGAGCTGCTGTTCGTGGCCGCGCAGGCGCGCGAGGAGCAGCTCGAGGACCTGCTGTCGGTCCGCCGCGAGCCGGCCGGCGACTGACGCCCCTGACGCGTGAGTGGGGCCCGGACCGTGGGTACGGTCCGGGCCCCACTCACTGCGGGCGTCGAGGCCGGAGTCGGTGCGTCCGGCCTGCTGCGGGCGTCGGGGTCAGAGCTCGGTGCGTCCGGCCTCCGCGGCCCGGTCGGCGCGCTGTGCGGCCTTCCGCTCCTTCTCGGCCTGCTCCTCCGCCTCCATCTCGGCGAACACGTCGATGGGGGGCGGCGCCTTGGCGAGGAAGACCCAGGTCAGATACACCGCGAGCAGGAAGGGCGGGATCTTGAGCGCGACGAGTACCCAGCCGAGCTGGGTGGTGTCGGCCCACCAGTAGAGCGGGAAGAGGATGGCGCACTTGGCGAGCAGGATCAGGCCCCAGGCGTAGCTGGCCTTGGCGTACGCCTTCTTGCGGCCCGGGTTCCTGGTGCGCCAGGAGAGGTTCTCCTTGAAGACGGGCCCGAGGATCAGCCCGATCAGCGGCACACCCGCCAGCGTGGTGACGAGGTAGGCGAGGGCCAGTCCGAGCGTGTAGATCATGCCCGGCAGGTAGAAGTCCTTGGCGTTGCCCGTCATCTTCGCGAAGAGCACACCGAACGCCACGCCGAAGACGCCGCTGAAGGCGTGCTTGACGGTGTCCTTGCGGAGCAGCCGTACGACGACGAGCAGCAGGGAGACTGCCAGCGCGGCGACCGCCGAGGCGGTCAGGTCCTTGTTGATGGTGAAGATCGTGACGAAGAGCAGCCCGGGCAGGACTGTCTCCACCATGCCGCGCACGCCGCCGAACGCCTCGAAGAGCGCGGCTTCGGTGACCGCCTTCGCGTCGGCGTCCTGCTGGTCGGTGCGGTGGTGCTGGTCCGTGTCGGACGTCGGCTTGTCGAGAGACGTCACCGGCTACTCCTTGCCGAGCGGTCGGAGTTCGTATTTGGGGTTGAACAGCACCCGGCGCCCGTGACTGACGGCCACGCGTCCCGAGGCGATGAGCTTGCGGCCCGGTTCGATGCCGACGATGGACCGCCGGCCGAGCCAGACCACGTCGAGCGGCGCCGTCCCGTCGAAGAGCTCCGCCTCCAGCGCGGGTACTCCGGCGCGCGGGCGCAGGGTGACGGTCCGCAACGTACCAGTGACCTTCACGATCTGGCGGTCCGAGCACTCCGAGATACGGGTGCACCCCGATGCGTGCGAGTCCTCCCGCAGCTCCTCGGACTCGAGGTCCTCCTGGGAGCTGGACAGACGGTCGAGCATGCGGCGGAAGCGGCCGGACGGCCTCGAAGCCCTGTCTGACTTCTCGGATCGGGGAACAGCGCTCATACCCGAAGGGTACCGGTCTCCCGGGGTGCAGGCGGGCCCCCGCAAACACCACCCGAACGAGCGAAGACCTATCGATCCGGCACAGTTCACCCTCGCTCGAACCGGTATCCCATCCCCGGCTCGGTCACGAAGTGCCTGGGGTGGGAGGGGTCCCGCTCCAGCTTGCGGCGGAGCTGCGCCATGTAGACCCGCAGGTAGTTGGTCTCGGTCCCGTACGACGGCCCCCAGACCTCCTGGAGCAGCTGCTTCTGGCTGACGAGGCGGCCCGCGTTGCGGACGAGGACCTCCAGCAGGTGCCACTCGGTGGGCGTCAGGCGCACGTCGCGGCCCTCCCGGTGGACCTTCTTCGCCGCCAGGTCGACGGTGAACCCCTCGGTCTCCACCACCACCATGTCGTCACCGCCCTCGGGGCCGGCCGGTTCCGCCCGGCGTACGGCGGCGCGCAGGCGTGCCAGCAGCTCGTCCATGCCGAACGGCTTGGTGACGTAGTCGTCGGCACCGGCGTCCAGCGCCTCGACCTTCTCGTCGGACGTGTGCCGGGCGGAGAGGACGAGGATCGGCACCCGGGTCCAGCCGCGCAGGCCGCGGATGACCTCGACGCCGTCCATGTCCGGCAGGCCGAGGTCGAGGACGACGACGTCGGGGTGGCGGGCCGCGGCCAGCTGCAGGGCGGTCGCGCCGTCGGGTGCCGCGTCCACCTCGTACTTGCGCGCCTTGAGGTTGATCACGAGGGCGCGGACGATCTGCGGCTCGTCGTCGACCACGAGGACCCGGGTCATCGCGGACCTGCCTTTCCGGAATACGTGTACGGGGTGGAGACCCCTGGGACGGGCCCCTGGGCCGGGTACGCCCGGGGTCTCATGAGGTGAGGTGCGACGGAGGCACCGGGCCGGCCCTCGTCTGCCCGGGCGCGGCCGTGAGGGTGAGGACCATGGTGAGCCCGCCTCCCGGGGTGTCCTCGGCGTCCAGGGTGCCTCCCATGGACTCGACGAAGCCGCGGGCGACCGCGAGGCCGAGACCCACCCCGGCGCCGCGCGGAGCGTCGCCGTACCGCTGGAAGGGCTCGAATATGCGTTCCTTGGCCTCGTCGGGGACCCCGCGGCCGCGGTCGGCCACCCGCAGCTCGACGCGTTCGCCCAGCGCGCTGGCGGCCACGGTGACGCGTTCCCGGCCGGGGCTGTACTTGACGGCGTTCTCGACGATGTTGGCGACGGCGCGCTCCAGCAGCCCGGGGTCGACAGCGACCATCGGCAGGGTCTCCGGGATGTCCAGGTCGACGCTGTCCTCCGGTACTCCGCCGAGCGCCATCGGGACCACCTCGTCGAGGTCGATCTCGCGGATCAGTGGGGTGACCGTGCCGGTCTGCAGGCGCGACATGTCGAGCAGGTTGCCGACCAGGTGGTCCAGGCGGTCGGCCCCGTCCTCGATGGCCGCGAGGAACTCCGCCTCGTCCGCGGCGGACCAGGCGACGTCGTCGGAGCGCAGCGAGCTCACGGCGGCCTTGATGGCCGCCAGCGGGGTGCGCAGGTCGTGGCTGACGGCGGCGAGGAGCGCCGTCCTGATCCGGTTGCCCTCGGCGAGGCGCCTCGCCGCCTCCGCCTCCCCCACCAGGCGCTGGCGGTCCAGTACGACGGCCGCCTGGGCGGCGAACGCGCCGAGGACCCTGCGGTCCTCGGCGGGCAGCACGCGGCCGGACAGCGCGAGCGCCATGTTGTCGCCGACCGGCATGTCCACATCCGCGTCGTCGGGCCGGGTCACGGGCGCCGGTCCCACTGATCCGGCGCAGGTCCACGGGTCGACGTCGCTGCGCCGCTCCAGGAGTGCGACGGACTCCATGGCGAAGGTCTCGCGGACCCTGTCCAGCAGGGCGTCCAGGGCGGTCGCCCCGCGCAGGACGCTTCCGGCGAGCGCGGAGAGGATCTCCGACTCCGCGCGCAGGCGCGCAGCCTGGTGGGTACGGCGGGCCGCAAGATCGACCACGGAGGCGACCGCGACCGCCACCGCGAAGAAGATCACGATGGCGACGAAGTTCTCCGGGTCCTGCACGGTCAGGGTGTGGGTGGGCGGGGTGAACCAGTAGTTCAGGAGGAGCGAGCCGGCGGCGGCGGACGCGAGGGCGGGCGCCAGCCCGCCGAGGAGCGCGGCGGCCACGGTCAGGAAGAGGAAGAGCAGGACGTCGTTGGCGAGCCCCGGGCCGTTCTCCATGCCCCGCAGCAGCAGGGTCAGGAGCGCCGGCCCGCCGACGCCGGCCAGCCAGCCCCAGACGATCCTGGTCCGGCTGAGGCGCGCGCCGCGCGCGATGGGCAGCCCGCGCCCCTTGGCGACCTCGTCGTGGGTGACGATGTGCACGTCGAGGTCGGGCCCCGACTCGCGGGCGACGGTGGCACCCACCCCCGGCCCGTAGACGTACTGCCAGGTCTTGCGGCGGCTGGAGCCGAGGACGACCTGGGTGGCGTTGACGCCCCGGGCGAAGGCCAGGAGCGCGGTGGGTATGTCGTCGCCGATGACGTGGTGGAAGGAGCCTCCGAGGTCCTCGACGAGGGTGCGCTGCACCGCGAGTTCCTTCGGTGAGGCCGAGGTCAGTCCGTCGCTGCGGGCGATGTACACGGCGAGGATCTCGCTGCCGGAGCCCTTGGCGGCCATCCGGGAGGCGCGGCGGATGAGGGTGCGGCCCTCGGGGCCGCCCGTGAGCCCGACGACGATCCGCTCGCGGGCCTGCCAGGGGGCGCTGATGTCGTGCTCGCCCCGGTACTGCTGGAGGTACTCGTCCACGCGGTCGGCGACCCAGAGGAGGGCGAGCTCGCGCAGGGCGGTGAGGTTGCCCGGCCGGAAGTAGTTGGACAGGGCGGCGTCGACCTTGTCCGACTGGTAGACGTTCCCGTGGGCCATGCGCCGTCGCAGCGCCTGGGGGGACATGTCGACGAGCTCTATCTGGTCGGCCCGCCTGGCGACCTCGTCGGGGATGGTCTCCTGCTGCCGCACCCCGGTGATGGACTCCACGACGTCGCCGAGGGACTCCAGGTGCTGGATGTTGACGGTGGAGACCACGTCGATGCCCGCCCGGAGGAGTTCCTCGACGTCCTGCCAGCGCTTGGCGTTGCGGGAGCCGGGCACGTTGGTGTGGGCCAGTTCGTCGACGAGGGCGACCGCCGGTGCCCGCCGCAGGACGGCGTCGACGTCCATCTCGGCGAAGACCGCGGAGCGGTACTCGATGTCGTGCCGCGGCACCTGCTCCAGGCCGTGGAGCAGGACCTCGGTGCGCGGGCGGTCGTGGTGCTCGACGACCGCGACGACGCAGTCCGTGCCCCGCTCAACCCGGCGATGGGCCTCGGACAGCATCGCGTACGTCTTGCCGACGCCGGGTGCCGCACCCAGGTAGATCCGAAGCTTGCCGCGCGCCATGGCCCCATTGTCTTCTCTGAACGGGCTTCCGCCGACACGGGAGCCGTTCTCGAAGTTACCCCGAGAATTCCGGGCACAAGGGACACGGACCCCGCGACGGGGTCCGTATTGACGCGATTCTGATGCGGGGCTCCGCCCGGGGGCGGGCGGAGCCTCAGGGCCGCGCGTGCTCGACGATGTGTCCGTCGCTGAGCTCGAGCACACGGTCGGCGAAGCCCAGCAGCTGCGGGTCGTGGGTGGCCACCAGGACGGTGACGCCCTCGCCGCGTACGACCGCCCGGAGCAGCTGCATGACCGCCAGCCCGGTCTCCGCGTCGAGCTGCCCGGTGGGTTCGTCGGCGATCAGCAGGGCCGGACGGTTGGCGAGGGCGCGGGCGATGGCCACACGCTGCTGCTGACCGCCGGAGAGCTCTCCGGGACGCTGCTGGGCGTGGTCGCCGAGGCCGACCAGCGAGAGCAGCAGCGCCACCCGCTCGTCCCGCTCGTGCGGGTCCGTCCTGCGCAGCCGCATGGGCACGCCGACGTTCTCCGCGGCTGTCAGGATCGGTATGAGTCCGAACGACTGGAAGATGAAGCCGATCCGGTCCCTGCGCAGTCCGAGCAGGCCGTCCTCGTCCAGCTCGGAGAGATCGGTGCCGTCGACGGTGACGCGGCCGCCGTCCGGGGTGTCGAGTCCGCCCACGAGGTTGAGCAGGGTGGTCTTGCCCGACCCGGAACGCCCCTTGAGGGCGACGAGCTCACCGCGCGGGATCTCGAAGGAGACCCCGCGCAGCGCGTGGACGGCCGCGGCTCCGGACCCGTAGGACCGGTGCAGGTCCTCGATCCGCACCATCGGGCCGGCGCCCGGACCGCCGTCGAGTACCGCGCCGGCGCTTGCGTCGGTGCTCCGTGTCATCGTTCCCCCCTGCGTACGCGGCTGCCGTCCGCCGCTCCCTCGGCAGCCGCCAGTATCGCCAGCGGCCGCCCTTTCGGGCAACGGCTAGAGAAGGCCGGTGGGCCGCACCCCTCCCCGGGATGCGGCCCACGGCGGGTTCGGGCCCGGTCGCCGTCAGCGGACCTCGGTGATCTCCGGTCCGCGCTGGAGCTGTCCCATTCCGCCGGAGAACTTCGAGTTCTCCTGGTCCTCCTGCTGGACACCCTCGGGCACCATCTGGGCGTCCTCGGGAAGCTTGAGGACGATCGGGTCGCGCGGGGCCATCGGGCCTTCGCCGCGGACCACGACCGTGTCCCGGAAGATGGTCTCCAGCAGCCCGGCGGCCTCCGGCTGCACCGCGCCCTGGCCGGAGATCACCCCGCGCAGGAACCAGCGCGGTCCGTCGACGCCGACGAAGCGCACCAGCTGCACACCGTTCTTGCCGTCCGGGAGCTGCACGGGCACCTGGGCGCGCAGTTCCCAGCCGAGGGGGCCCTCGACCTCGTCGATGACGCCGCCCTGCTGGGTGATGCCGGAGGCGATCTCCTCGCGCACCTCGCCCCAGATGCCCTCCCGCTTGGGGGCGGCGAAGGCCTGGAGCTGGATGGCGCTGTCGCGGAGCACGACCGTGGCGGCGACGATCGCGTCACCGGCCACCTCCACCCGGAGTTCCATGCCCTCGACGCCGGGCACGAAGATGCCGCCGAGGTCGACCCTGCCCTCGCCGGGCCTGGAGACCTCGGAGAGGTCCCACGGCCCGTCGGGACGAGGGGCGGGCGGAAGGCTGGTGCGGCCGCTCTCGGCCCCGGCGCCGTCGAGCTCGTCGGCGACCTGCTCGGCCTCGCGCGCTTCGTCCGCCGAGTCCTTGGCGGAACCACTGTTCTTGCGACGTCCGAACACGTCAACGTCCTTCCCGGTCGGATACGACCGAAGCGTAGCTGTTCCCACCCTGGGTGTTACCGCCCGTGACGCCGTCCACTGCGGCGTGACCGCCGGTGGATCCGAAGCCTCCCCCTGCCCGTGCCGAGCCGGGGAGTTCCGTCACCTCGTGGAAGCGCACCTTCTCGACCTGCTGGACGACCAGTTGGGCAATCCGGTCGAACCGTTCGAACCTCACGGTCTCGCGTGGGTCGAGATTGACCACGATGACCTTGATCTCCCCACGGTACCCGGCATCGACCGTCCCTGGGGCGTTCACGAGGGCCACTCCGCAGCGGGCCGCGAGGCCGGAGCGGGGGTGCACGAAGGCGGCGTACCCGTCGGGCAGGGCGATCGACACCCCGGTCGGGAGCACCGCCCTCTCACCTGGGGCGAGTTCCGCGGCCTCGGTGGTGACCAGGTCGGCGCCGGCGTCGCCCGGGTGTCCGTAGGCGGGGATCGGCACGTCCGGGTCGGTCCGGCGGATGAGTACGTCGACGGGGTGGCGCATCAGGGGTTCACCTCGAAGGCGCGGGCCCGCCTGACCTGGTCCGGGTCGGACATGGCCGCCTGGATCTCCTCGGGCCGTCCGTTGTCGATGAAGTGGTCCACCTTGACCTCGATGAAGAGGGCTTCCGCGCGTACCGCCACGGGCCCTTCCGGGCCTCCGGTCCGCCCCGTGGCACGGCAGTAGATCTTCCGGCCGGCGACGGCCGTGGCCTCGGCCTCCAGGAAGAGCACGGTGCCCACCGGGACGGGCAGGACGTAGTCGGTCTCCAGCCGCCCGGTCACCGCGATGACCCGGAGCAGCCAGCTCAGCGCGCCGAGCGTCTCGTCCAGGGCCGTGGCCAGGACACCTCCGTGGGCGAGGCCGGGGGCGCCCTGGTGGGCGGGCTTCACGGTGAACTCGGCGGTGACGCTCACGCCCTCGCCGGCGGTGGCCTGGAGGTGCAGTCCGTGCGGCTGACCGCCCCCGCAGCCGAAACAGTGTTCGTAGTGGGAGCCGAGCAGCTCACCGGGCGCGGGAGCGTCGGGATGCCGGACGGGCGCCACCGCGCCCTCGGGGGGTGTCAGACGTGCAGATGTTCCACTCACAGGCGCAGACCTTACCCGCGCCGCCGCTCACGGGGCGCGCCGTGCCAAGCTTGCTTGCATGCAGCCTTCCGCACCTCCCTTCGACGAACGCCTCACCGCGCCACGCTCGTGGTGGCTCATCGCGTTCGGAATCGGCGTCGCCTGCGCTCTGATGCTCCTGCCGCTCGGCCTGCTGCCCATGCTCGGCGGTCTCGTCGCCGGTACGGCGGCGGCGTGCGCGGGCGTGAGCTCGTACGGCTCCGCGCGCATCCGGGTCGTGCAGGGCGCGCTGGTGGCGGGCGATGCCCGCATCCCGCTGGAGGCGCTCGGTGACGCCGAGGTGCTGGACGGCGAGGAGGCGCGCGCCTGGCGCACGTACAAGGCGGACACCCGCGCGTTCATGGTGCTGCGCAGCTACATCCCGACGGCGGTGCGGGTGAAGGTGACCGACCCGGCCGACCCGACGCCGTACGTCTACCTGTCGACCAGGGAGCCGCAGGCCCTGGTGGCGGCACTCGCACCCGTACCCGCCTGAGGAGCGGTACGCCGGCACCCGGCCGGGGAGGCCGACGGCGGGCCCGCGGATCAGCGGCCGGGGTCGTCGAGGCCCTCTGGGAGCTCCTTGGCGGGCCGCGCGGGCTGTTCCAGCGGGGGCAGCTCCGTGAGGCGGTCCCAGGGCACCTGATGGCGCCGGAGGTCGTTCCTGACCCGGTCGGCGAGCTTCCTGGTGTCCCGCCGGTTCATCATCGCGCCGACGGCCGCACCGATCATGAACGGGATGAGGTTGGGCAGGTCGCGCACGGTGCGCTTCATGATCTGCTGACGCAGTTCGCGCTTCATCTGGCCGCCCAGGGCGGCGTTGAGCGTGGTGGGGCGCGAGACGTCGATGCCGCGCTCCTCCGTCCAGGCCGTGAGGTACGCGGTGCTGCGCTGCCCGAGGTTGCCCGGGGGGCGCCGGCCGTAGACCTCGTGGAGCTCGGCGACGAGCTTCATCTCGACGGCGGCGACGCCGGTGATCTCGGCGGCCAGTTCGGCGAGCATCGCCGGTGGTACGGGCATCATCGCCGCGGCCCCGATGCCCGCTCCGACGGCGGCGGTGGCGCCGCACGCTCCCGCGACGAGCTTGTCGGCGAGCTCTTCGGGGCCGAGCCCCGGGAACTGCCGGCGCAGGGTGGCGAGGTCCCGTACGGGGATGCGTGGGGCCGTGTCGATGATGCGGTCGGCGACCACGCCCACGGCGGCCCTGGCGCTCTCCCTGCTCCTGCGTACGCCCCGCTTCAGTGAGTGGAGCCGCCCCGGGGCGTCCGGGGACGCCGGTCCGTCCTGACCGGCCTCCTGGGACCCATCGGCCGCCTCCACCGCCTCGAGCGAGGCCGGACGGCCCCGCTCGTCGTCAGATGTGCCGTGCGAGGCGGGCAGGGCGGCCTGGTGCTCGGCAGCGGGGCTGTCGCCCTCTGCCGGGACTGCGCCGCCCTGTCGGGCCTCCGACGACTTGGTGCGCCGCAGGCGCCGCTTCCGGAACGGTGTGTCGCCTGCCACGGCCGACCGGCCCTCAGTCGCAGTCGCGGCAGATGGGCTGGCCGTTCTTCTCGCGTGCCAGCTGGCTGCGGTGGTGGACGAGGAAGCAGCTCATGCAGGTGAACTCGTCGGCCTGCTTGGGCAGGACCCGGACGGCCAGCTCCTCGTTGGAGAGGTCCGCGCCGGGCAGCTCCAGTCCTTCTGCGGCGTCGAACTCGTCGACGTCGACGGCCGATGCCGTCTTGTCGCTCCGACGGGCCTTGAGCTCCTCAAGGCTGTCCTGGTCGACGTCGTCGTCGGTCTTGCGTGGGGTGTCGTAATCCGTTGCCATGTCGCTCTCCCCCTCTTGGGTGTCTGCGGTGTCTCAGCGCACGTAACGCGTGAGAGGCCGGACTTGTGCCCGACCTGAGGCGGAGATTTTGCCTCACATCAAGGTCTGTTACTCAATCGACACCCAACCGGATCCCTCATGAGCGATCAGCTTGGGTGGCGATGGGGACCGTACACGGTCCTGATACTGCGGTTCACGGGCGCCACCCCGTGTACTTCCCGTGATATCGGCCCCCGGAAACCCGGACGATTCCAGGCTTTCGGGCGGAGACGCCATCACGGAGAGTAGATCTACGGAAATTCGCTCCTGTGATCGATCACACAGGGGCGGAAGGGGAACACGGTTCGAAAATTCCGCCCAAAGCGAACAGAGTCATCGAATGTGACGTCATCACGTGAAGCCTCTCAGACCGGCAGGGTGACGCGCATCACGAGACCTCCGCCCTCGCGGGGCTCCGCGATGATACGGCCTCCGTGCGCCCGGGCGACGGATCGCGCGATCGACAGGCCGAGCCCGACGCCCTTGTCGCTGCCCGTCCGCTCCGTGCGCAGCCGCCTGAACGGCTCGAAGAGGTTGTCGATCTCGTAGGCGGGCACCACGGGACCGGTGTTGGAGACGACCAGCACCGCCTGCCCGTGCTGGAGCTCCGTGGAGACCTCCACCCAGCCGTCGTCCGCCACGTTGTAGCGGACGGCGTTCTGCACGAGGTTGAGGGCGATGCGCTCCAGGAGGACCCCGTTGCCCAGGACGACCGCCCGGGCACGCTCCCCGCGCACCTCCACGGCCTTCGCGGCCGCCTCGGCCCTGGCCTGGTCGATGGCGCGGTCCGCCACCTCGGCGAGGTCGACGGGCTTGCGCTCGATGATCTGGTTGTCGCTCCGGGCGAGCAGCAGCAGCCCCTCGACCAGCTGTTCGCTGCGCTCGTTGGTGGCCAGCAGCGTCCGTCCCAGCTGGTGCAGCTCCGGTGACGCCTCGGGGTCCGAGAGGTGGACCTCCAGCAGCGTGCGGTTGATCGCCAGGGGTGTGCGCAGCTCGTGCGAGGCGTTCCCGACGAACCGCTGCTGAGCCGTGAAGGCGCGCTCCAGGCGGTCGAGCATCTCGTCGAAGGTGTCCGCGAGCTCCTTGAGCTCGTCGTCCGGTCCGTCGAGCTCGATCCGCCGGGTGAGGTCGGTGCCCACCACGCGGCGGGCGGTACGGGTGATCCTGCCCAGCGGGGAGAGCACCCGGCCGGCCATCGCGTACCCGAAGGCGAACGCGATGACGCTGAGGCCGACCAGTGCGAGCAGCGACCGGTTGAGCAGGGAGTCGAGCGCGTGCTCGCGCTGACGGTTGACGCAGGCGTTCATCGCGGCGTTGAAGTCGTCCGGACTCGCCTTGGTCGGCAGGTCGCACACCTCGCTGGTGACCTGCCCGTTCACGACCTGGAACGGCAGGTCACTGCCCACGTTCAGGGCCTGGGCGGCCAGCATGTAGATGATCGAGAGCAGCAGGATGCCCGCGATCAGGAACATCCCGCCGTAGAGCAGGGTGAGCCGTATCCGGATGGTCGGACGCAGCCAGGGGTAGGGACCGTCCTGCTGCTTGGGTTCCCACGTCGGTTTCGGAGGGGCCGTGACCGGCCCCGGGGAGGCTGCCATCACGCCCTCAGATCCGGTAACCGGAGCCGGGCACGGTGACGATGACGGGCGGCTCGCCGAGCTTGCGCCGCAGGGTCATGACCGTCACCCGCACCACGTTGGTGAAGGGGTCGGTGTTCTCGTCCCAGGCCTTCTCCAGCAGCTGCTCGGCCGAGACGACAGCGCCCTCGCTGCGCATCAGGACCTCCAGGACGGCGAACTCCTTGGGGGCCAGCTGGATCTCCTGGTCGTCCCGGAAGACCTCGCGGCGGTTGGGGTCGAGCTTGATGCCGGCCCGTTCCAGCACGGGCGGCAGGGCGACCGTGGTGCGACGCCCGAGGGCGCGCACCCGGGCGGTCAGCTCGCTGAACGCGAAGGGCTTGGGCAGGTAGTCGTCCGCGCCGAGCTCGAGACCTTCGACGCGGTCGCTGACGTCTCCGGACGCGGTGAGCATCAGCACCCGGGTGGGCATGCCGAGCTCGACGATCCGGCGGCAGACGTCGTCCCCGTGCACGACCGGGAGGTCCCGGTCCAGCACGACGACGTCGTAGTCGTTGACCCCGACGCGCTCGAGGGCGGCGGCTCCGTCGTAGACGACGTCCACGGCCATCGCCTCCCGGCGCAGCCCGGTGGCCACGGCATCGGCGAGCAGCTGCTCGTCCTCGACGACGAGTACGCGCACGGCGCAGTCCTTCCCTAGATCTCCGAAAAACGTCGGGCGGCCCTCGAAGCGGCCGCCCGCCGCACGCCGGCGGCACCGGCTGTGCGCGTCCATCCTGCCCGTTACACGCATAAACCGGCGGTAAGGCGGCGCACGGTGGGACGGGAGGTCCGGGAATCGATCGGAATTCCGGGCCAGTTGAGGTTTCCGGCCGCTCCGTGGCGGGGAGGACGGTCTCACACCCGCGATCACGCCATGCATGTGGCGTACCACAGCCCGTCCTGCTTCCAGAGGGACTGCGTGATCACCCGCACTCCGGCCCTCGGACCGGAGGACCACCGGGCACACCCCCGTGCCACCGACCCACGACGAGGGGGCGCTTCATGGACGCTTTCACCGCAGGTCTGCTGCAACGGATCAGGACCACCGAATCCGACCTCACCAGGGCTCGCGAGACGGGAGACGACTTCCTCGCGGACGTCGAGCAGGGAGAGCTCGACGACCTGCACCGCCTCGCCGCCGAGCACGGCGTGGAGATCAACGCCTCGACCGTCTGAGCCGCCGCCGGAGGGCCCTGGGGATCCGTCGTGGACACCCGGGGCCCTCTCGCACGTCCAGGGCCTGTCCAGCACGCTCAGGCGGCACGCGGGAAGCCTCCGGCGACGCCCCTTCCGGGTGTCGGCCGGGAGGGTGTGCGGGCGGGCCGCCCGGGGTGGCTCGGCCGGTGTGTCCGCCGCGCACACCGGCCGAGCGGGGCTCCTCAGTCGTGCCAGGCGCCGAATTCCTCCAGCAGCTCCTGCAGCGGTCCGAAGACGCCGGGTGAGGCCGCGACCGTCAGGTCCCCGTCTCCGGGCCGGCCCGGCCTGCCGCCGGTGAGGGCGCCCGCCTCCCGGGCGATCAGGTCGCCCGCGGCGACGTCCCACGGGTGCAGCCCGCGCTCGTAGTAGCCGTCGAGCCGGCCCGCGGCGACGTCGCAGAGGTCGACGGCGGCCGATCCCCCGCGCCTGATGTCCCTGAGCAGCGGGATCAGCCGCTGGGCGACCGCCGCCTGGTGGGTGCGGACCTCGGTGACGTAGTTGAAGCCGGTCGACACGAGGGCCTGGTCGAGGGGGGCCGCGGGGCGGCAGCGCAGCGGGTCGCCGTTCCCGTACGCCCCGCCGCCGAGCACCGCGTGGTAGGTCTCGCCCCGCATCGGGGCCTCGACCACACCGACGACCCGCTCGCCGTCCCGCTCGGCGGCGATGGAGACGGACCAGGTGGGAAGGCCGTAGAGGTAGTTGACGGTGCCGTCGAGCGGGTCGATGACCCAGCGGATGCCGCTGCTGCCGGCGGCACTGGCGCCCTCCTCGCCGAGGAAGCCGTCGTCCGGGCGGTGATCGGAGAGGTAGCCGGTGATCAGCTTCTCCGCCGCGATGTCCATCTCCGTGACGACGTCGATCGGACTGGACTTCGTCGCCGCCACCCCGAGGTCGGCGGGACGGCCGTCGCGCAGCAGGGCGCCCGCCCGGCGGGCGGCCTCCAGGGCGAGGTCGAGCAGTTCGGACAGGAGTGGGTCGGTCACAACGCTCCAGAGTGTGTCGCGTGGCCGGGCGGGCCGTGTGCGCGCCGCCCGGCGGGGGCCTGCGGTCGGAGAGCGGGGTCAGAACGGGCTGTCGGCGCCCGCCGCCGCGGGCTTGGGCGCCCGGGCCGGGCAGCAGCCGACCGGGCAGAGGTCGTGGGACGGGCTCAGCGCACCCAGGGCGCAGGGCGTGACGGGGCGGCCCTGCTCGGCCGCGGCACGCTCCAGGACGAGCTCGCGCACCGCTGCGGCGAACCGGGGGTCCGCCCCCACCGTCGCGGAGCGGCGGACCGGGAGTCCGAGCCCGGCGGCCTTCGCCGCGGCCTCGGTGTCCAGGTCGTACAGCACCTCCATGTGGTCCGACACGAAGCCGATCGGGGCCATCACGACGGCCGGGACGCCGTCACCGTGGAGCGTCTCGAGGTGGTCGCAGATGTCCGGCTCGAGCCACGGGATGTGAGGGGCGCCGCTGCGCGACTGGTAGACGAGCCGCCACGGGTGCTCGACGCCGGTCTCCTCACGGACGGCCTCGGCGATCGTCCTGGCCACGTCCAGGTGCTCGGCGACGTACGAGCCGCCGTCGCCGTGGGTCTCCACCGGGCCCGAGGTGTCGGCCGCCGCCGTCGGGATGGAGTGTGTGGTGAAGGCGAGGTGCGCCTCCGCCCTGACGTCCTCGGGGAGCTCGGCCAGCGAGGCCAGTACGCCGTCGACCATGGGCCGGACGAATCCCGGGTGGTTGAAGTAGTGCCGCAGCTTGTCCACCCGCGGGACCGGAAGCCCTTCGGCCTCCAGCACGGACAGGGACTCCGCGAGGTTCTCGCGGTACTGGCGGCAGCCCGAGTAGGAGGCGTAGGCGCTGGTCGCGAGGACGGCGATCCGGCGGTGCCCGTCCGTGACCATCTCGCGCAGGGCGTCGGTCAGGTAGGGGGCCCAATTGCGGTTGCCCCAGTAGACCGGCAGTTCGAGGCCGTGCCCCGCGAAGTCCTTGCGGAGCGCGTCGAGCAGCGCCCGGTTCTGGGCGTTGATCGGGCTCACGCCGCCGAAGAGGAAGTAGTGCTTGCCGACCTCCTTGAGCCGTTCTTCGGGGATGCCCCGGCCGCGGGTCACGTTCGCGAGGAACGGGACCACGTCGTCGGGGCCTTCGGGCCCGCCGAAGGAGAGCAGCAGGAGGGCGTCGTACGGAGCGGGATCACGCGGATCGGACATGCACCCGATCCTGCCACCCGTCGGCGGCACCGCGGCAACCGCCGTCGCCGGGGCCGCGGCGCGGCGGGGGCCGTAAGCTGTGTCGGCCCCTCGCACACCTGACAGGCCCTTCCGGAGCGTCCCTTGCCCAGTCCCTACCGCGCCGTCTTCGAGGCTCCGGGAACCGGGAGGTTCTCGGCGGCCGGGTTCATCGGCAGGATGCCGCTCTCCATGATGGGCATCGGCGTGGTGACGATGGTCTCCGAGCTCACCGGGCGCTACGGGCTGGCCGGGGCGCTCTCCGCGACGCTCGCCACGGCGGCGGCTGTCATGGGCCCCCAGGTCTCGCGGCTGGTCGACCGGTACGGGCAGCGCCGGGTGCTGCGTCCCGTCTCGCTGTTCGCCGCCGCCTCGGTCGCGGGGCTGCTGGTCTGCGCCCAGCAGCGTTTCCCGGACTGGACCCTTTTCGTCTTCGCGGCGGGGGCGGGCTGCGTGCCCAGCCTCGGGTCGATGGTGCGGGCGCGGTGGGCCGAGATCCACCGGGGATCCGGGCGGCTGCTGCACACCGCGTACTCCTGGGAGTCGATCGTCGACGAGGTGTGTTTCATCTTCGGGCCGATCGTCTCGATCGGCCTGTCCACCGCCTGGTTCCCGGAGGCGGGACCCCTGCTCGCCGGGGTGTTCCTGCTCGCCGGTGTCTTCTGGCTGACGGCCCAGCGGGCCACCGAGCCCCGGCCCCACCCGAAGGAGCACCACACGGGCGGATCGGCCCTGCGGTCGAGGGGCCTCCAGGTGCTGGTGATCACCTTCGTCGCCACGGGTGCGATCTTCGGGGGGATCGACGTGGTGACCGTGGCCTTCGCCGAGGAGAGGGGCCACAAGGCGGTGGCGAGTCTCGTGCTCGCCGTCTACGCGCTGGGCTCCTGCCTCGCCGGGGCGGTCTTCGGACTGCTGCGGCTGCGGGGCAAGCCGTCGAGGAGGTGGCTGGTGGGAGTGTGCGCGATGGCCGTGAGTATGATCCCCCTCCAACTGGCCGGGAGCCTGCCGTTCCTGGCCGTGGCGCTCTTCGCCGCGGGCCTCGCCGTCGCACCGACCATGGTCACCACGATGGCTCTCGTCGAACAGCACGTACCCCGCACGCAGCTGACCGAGGGCATGACCTGGACCAGTACCGGACTCGCGGTCGGAGTGGCGCTCGGCTCCTCCGCCGCCGGCTGGGCCGTCGACGCCTCGGGGGCGGAGTCGGGGTACGCGGTGCCCGTCGTGGCGGGGGCGATCGCGGCCGCGGTGGCGTTCCTGGGGTATCGCCGGCTCTCGGAGCCGGTACCGACTGGAGGGCGCGGGCAAGATGACCGACACCTACGCACGGACGGCGCGCACGTGGCGTAACTGGGCGGGCAACGTCACCGCCCGGCCCGCCCGCGTCGCGTCCCCCGCCTCGGTGGACGAGCTCGCCGACGTGGTGCGCAGGGCTTCCGCGGAAGGGCTGACCGTCAAGCCCGTCGGCACCGGCCATTCGTTCACCACGGCCGCGGCGACCGACGGCGTCCTCATACGCCCGGACCTGCTGACCGGGATCCGGGACATCGACCGGGCGGCGATGACCGTGACGGTCGAGGCAGGCACCCCGCTGAAGCGGCTCAACGCGGCGCTCGCCCGGGAGGGGCTCTCCCTGACGAACATGGGCGACATCATGGAGCAGACGGTCGCCGGCGCCACGTCCACGGGCACCCACGGCACCGGCCGCGACTCGGCGTCGATATCCGCGCAGATCCGGGCGCTGGAACTGGTCACCGCCGACGGTTCGGTCCTGCGCTGCTCGGCCGACGAGAACCCGGACGTCTTCGCGGCCGCCAGGGTCGGCCTCGGCGCCCTCGGCGTGGTCACCGCGGTCACGTTCGCCGTCGAGCCGGTCTTCCTTCTCTCGGCCCGCGAGGAGCCGATGCCCTTCGACCGTGTCACCGCCGACTTCGACCAGCTGGTCGCCGAGAACGAGCACTTCGAGTTCTACTGGTTCCCGCACACGGGCAACTGCAACACCAAGCGCAACAACCGCAGCTCGGGTCCGGTGGCGCCCGCGGGGCGGGTCAGCGGCTGGATCGAGGACGAGCTCCTCTCCAACGGGGTCTTCCAGCTCGCCTGTTCGCTGGGCCGGGTGGCGCCGGGGACGATCCCCTCGATCGCCAGGATCTCCAGCCGGGCCCTGTCCGCCCGTACGTACACGGACATCCCGTACAAGGTGTTCACCAGTCCCCGCCGGGTGCGCTTCGTGGAGATGGAGTACGCCCTGCCCCGTGAGGCGGCCGTGGACGCCCTGCGCGAGCTGAAGGCGATGGTGGAGCGCTCACCGCTGCGGATCAGCTTCCCGGTGGAGGTCCGCACGGCGCCCGCCGACGACATAGCGCTCTCGACCGCCTCGGGCCGGGAGAGTGCGTACATCGCGGTGCACCTGTACCGCGGGACCCCGCACCACGCGTACTTCACCGCGGTCGAACGGATCATGACCGCCTACGAGGGCCGCCCCCACTGGGGCAAGCTCCACACCCGGGACTCGGACTACCTCTCCCGGGCCTATCCCCGGTTCGGTGAGTTCACCGCCGTACGCGACCGGCTCGACCCGGACCGGCTCTTCGCCAACGACTACCTGCGCCGGGTCATCGGCGCCTGAGCCGAGGCGCCCCGACGCGGACCGGGTTCACCGGTCCGCGTCCGCACTCGCCCCGCCCTGCTGGTCGGGGACCTGCCCTGCGCCACTGGGTTCCGGTGCCGCCGGGGGCGTGCTGCCGGTGCCCGGCGTCGTCGGCGCGGTGGTCTCCGGCGTGGTGTCCCCCTCGGTCGCCGGGGGAGCCGAGGGAGTGGGGGCGGGTTCGGTGGCCCCGCCCTCGTCCCCGGGGGCGGGAGAGCCGCTCCGGTCGGCGCCAGGTCCGGTGCCGGTGCCGGGTGCTGTGGTGGCGCCGCGTTCCTGGTCCGTCCCGTCTCCCCCGCCGTCCTCCGTGTCCGGGCTTCCGGAGGGGGAGGTCGATCCGGTCCCGCCGTGGCGTTCACCGCTCACGACGGAGCCGATGGTGGTGCCGCCGTTGCCTCCGAGGTCGTGGCCGGAGGCCAGCTCGTACAGGGTGATCCCGGCCATCGAGAGGACGAAGACCCCGGTGGCCGCGAGCGCCGACCTCTTCCAGCCCCGGACACGGGTGCCGTGGGTGCGGGCCCGCGACCAGGACTCGTCCGCGACGGCACCGCCGTCCGGACCGCCGCCGTCCGGCCGGACCTGCCGGAGCACGGTCGTACGCTCGGCGTCCGCCCCGGCGCCACCCGGCCGGACCTGCCGGAGCATGGTGGTGCGGTCTGCGTCGGGGGCCGCGGCGCGCAGCATCCGTGTCGCCTCGTCCTCGGGGCCGCGCGGCGCGGGACGCGTCTCCCGGGTGCGCACGGTGACCTGACGGCCCGCCGGGTGCTTCACCTGGACGGTGACCTCACGGATCTGCTCGCCGGTGCGGCGGAAGAAGTGCTGGAAGACCGAGCCTCCGCAGGTGGCCACCACGCTCATCACACCGGCGCCCGCGATGGTCCCGTAGACACCGAGTTGCGAGGCCATCACCGCCGCGGCGACCGCCGCGAGGGCACTGCCCGCGACCTGCGGCAGACTCAGGTCTATGCGCCCCTCCTTGTTTTCCGCATCACCCTGCGGCTTCTGAACCATGATCAGCCCCTGCTAGACAACTACCCCACCTTGCACCAGTAAGGGACATTTGAGCGAACGCGATAGTTCCATTTCTGGAGATTGTGTGAAGCAGCACACGGATGGGAGGGATGTCCCATCCGACGGGGTAGTCCAACTCCCGCGTCCGGCGAGAACTTCGGCGGCGCGCCGGTCCACCCAGGTGGCCCGAATGGAGTACTGTGGCGAGCCCTGGGGGCCGGACCCACACGGGTGTCCGGGACCTGCGGGAGGGAGTCGAAGGAGTCTCCCGAACCGGCGGCGCCGCGGCATCGCTCGGGCGCCTGCTGCGCGGAGCGACCAACCGGTCGCCCCGCGTCGCAAACAGGTAACCGTGCCATCGCGGCGTTCAGGGCCAAGGCCCGACACGCCGGGTAACTTGGAAACGTTGTGGCAGGCTGAACCCGGGCAGGTCACACTCGACTAGCGGAAGCAGCGACGCACGTGACGTCGGCAGGCACCACCCGGGAGGTTCCCATGCCCGAACTGCGTGTCGTGGCCGTCTCGAACGACGGCACACGACTGGTGCTCAAGGCTGCGGACAGCACGGAGTACACGCTTCCGATCGATGAGCGGCTGCGTGCCGCCGTGCGCAATGACCGTGCCCGGCTCGGCCAGATCGAGATCGAGGTGGAGAGCCATCTCCGCCCCCGCGACATCCAGGCGCGCATAAGGGCCGGCGCCTCCGCCGAGGAGGTCGCGCAGTTCGCAGGCATCCCGGTGGACCGGGTGCGCCGCTTCGAGGGCCCGGTGCTCGCGGAGCGGGCGTTCATGGCCGAGCGCGCCCGGAAGACGCCGGTGCGCCGCCCCGGCGAGAACACCGGCCCACAGCTCGGCGAGGCGGTGCAGGAGCGGCTGCTGCTGCGCGGCGCCGACCGGGAGACCGTCCAGTGGGATTCCTGGCGCCGGGACGACGGCACCTGGGAGGTCCTCCTCGTCTACCGTGTCGCCGGGGAACCGCATTCGGCGAGCTGGACGTACGACCCTCCGCGGCGGCTGGTCCAGGCCCTCGACGACGAGGCGCGCTCGCTGATCGGCGAGAGTGACGACGTCGCCGCCCCCGAGCCCAGCTTCCCGTTCGTGCCCCGGATCGCGCGGCTGCCGCGCGACCGGCCGCTGGACCGTGCGCTGGACCGTCAGATCGAGCGGCCGGCGCCCTCCGCCCCGGAGCCGGAGGAGCGTGTCAGCGGCTCCGCCGGTGAGCGCGACTCGCTGACGAGCCTCCTGGAGGCGGTCCCGAGTTTCCGCGGTGACATGGTCGTGCCGGAGCGGCCCGCCCAGCCGGAGCCGCCCGCGCTCGAGCCCGCCGCCCAGGAGGAGACCGAGGCGGACGAACCGCCGGCCGCCGCGGCCTCCGCCGGAGCCGCCTACGCCGATGTCCTGATGCCACGGGCGGTCGCCGGACACCGCGACCGGCTGACGGGGACGACGGACCGCCAGGCCGAGGCGGACGGGGTGCGCCCGGGACGCCGCGCCGCCGTGCCCAGCTGGGACGAGATCGTCTTCGGCACGCGCCGCAAGAAGCAGGAATGAGCGGGCCCGTGTCCGCGTGGACGTGACGAGGGGGAGGGCCCACACGGGCCCTCCCCCTCGTCACGTCGGCACGACCGGGGAGTTCAGCCGGTACGGCCCGGAAGCCCGGTCGGCACGACCGGCGGGTCAGGAGGGGTCCGGGCCCTTGGCGACGGGGCGGGACTCGTCCGCGGACCACTCCGACCAGGATCCCGCGTACAGGGCCGCCCGGTGGCCCGCGAGTTCCAGGGCCAGCACCTGATGGGCCCCGGAGACCCCGGAACCGCAGTAGACGCCGACCTCGGTGGAGCTGTCGGCGCCCAGTTCCGCGAAACGGGATGCCAGGGACGGGGCGGGCAGGAAGTACCCCTTGCCGTCGACGTTCTCCGTGGTCGGTGCGGACACCGCTCCGGGGATGTGCCCTCCGACCCGGTCGATGGGTTCGACGTCCCCCCGGTAACGCTCGGCCGCGCGCGCGTCGAGCAGCAGGCCCGAGCGCGCCAGCTCCGCGGCCGCGTCGGCGTCCAGCAGGCCGAGGCCGCCCGGCTCGGGCCGGAAGTCGCCCGCGGCCGGCTCCGGCACGGCGGTGCTCAGCTCCCCCGGCCATGCGGCGAGGCCACCGTCGAGCACCCGGACGTCGCGGTGCCCGGCCCAGCGCAGCAGCCACCAGGCCCGGGCTGCCGCCCAGCCCTGCCCGCCGTCGTAGACCACGACCGGGGTGTCACGGCGGACTCCGGCGCGGCGCATGACGGCCCCGAGCTCCTCCGGGTCCGGCAGCGGGTGACGGCCACCGCGGCCGGCCGGACCGGCCAGCTCGGTGTCGAGATCGATGTACACGGCGCCCGGGATGTGCCCGGTCTCGTAGTCCGCGCGGCCGTTCGGCCCGCCCAGCTGCCAGCGGATGTCCAGGAGCACCGGCGGACGCACCCCGGTCGACTCGCTCATGTATTCGGATGCGGTGATGATGGGCTTCATGGGTGCCATCCTCGCTCAGCCCCGCAGGGCCTCGCACCTAAATGGATGTACCGCACCAAAACGGTCCACGGGCTGAGCTGAGGCCGGAAAACGCGGCGCGGCCGGGGTGCCTCGCGGCCTGAGTGGTGCGAGCATCTGCACGGAGCGTACGCGCCCGTATGCGTACCGCTGGACGCCGTGCGGACCTCGTCCCCCCGTGCGGCTTCACCCCGAAGGTACGAGGAGAGAGTGGAAGATGACCGAGGCTGCCACCCGGCGCCCGCCCGGAGTTCCGTGCTGGGTGAGTCTGATCGTGCACGGGCTGTCCGCGACCCAGGAGTTCTACAGCCGTCTGTTCGGCTGGGAGTTCCGCCCCGGCCCCGACCAACTGGGGCCGTACGTCCGCGCCCTGCTGTCGGGCAAGGAGGTCGCCGGCATCGGCCAGCTGCCCGCCGGGCGTCATCTTCCTGTCGCCTGGACCACCTACCTGGCGTCCGACGACGCGGACGCCACGGCGGAGTCGATCCGCTCCTGCGGCGGGACGGTGGCCGTGGGGCCGCTGGTCGCGGGGGACGCGGGCAGGCTGGTGATCGCCTCGGACCCGAGCGGTGCCGTCTTCGGCGTCTGGCAGGCCGCCGAACACCTCGGTACCGCCGTCGCCGGGACCCCCGGCGCCCCGGTGTGGAACGAGCTGGTGACCCGGGAGACCGCCTCCGTCGCGAAGTTCTACCAGACGGTGTTCGGGTTCGGGACCGAGGCGGTCGTCTCGGCCGACTTCGACTACCAGACCCTGCACGTCGAGGGGCGCCCGGTCGCCGCCCTGCACGGTGTGGGGCACGCCCTTCCACGCGACCGGGGGCCGCACTGGATGACCTACTTCCAGGTGGCCGACACCGACGCGGCCGCGGCGCGCGTGGTGGAGCTCGGCGGACATGTGCTGCATCCGCCGGCGGAGGGGTCCAGCGGCAGGCTGGCGACCGTGTCGGACCCGGAGGGCGCGGTGTTCACGATCGTCCGGCCGTCGGACGGCTGAGCTCCCGGTCGGCACGGACACGGACACCGGGCGTCGCGGGGCAGGGGCCCGGCCGCCGCCCCGGGCCCTCGCGCCGCCGTGTGCCACCCGATGGACGCGAAGCCATTGAGGGGATTGGCCGCACCGGACAGGCGCGTCGGGGGACTCAGGCGGGACGAACCCACAGGGTGAGGGGAGCCGTCGCGTGAGGCGGCGGCGTCCACACGATGCGGGAGAATTCATGTTCAAGATCGGAAGCGCGGCCGTCGCCGTCGCGGCAGGTGCCATGCTGTTCGCCGGAGCGGGCACGGCGAGCGCCGACGCGGGCGCCCAGGGAGTCGCCTACGGCTCCCCGGGTGTGCTGTCCGGCAACGTCGTCCAGATCCCCATCAGCGTTCCCATCAACGTGTGCGGGAACTCGCTGAACATCATCGGCGCGCTGAACCCCAGCGCCGGCAACGTCTGCGTCAACGGCGGCGGCCACCAGGACGGCAAGGGCGGGCACCACGAGAGCCACGACGACGGCAAGGGTGAGGAGTACGGCCACGGCGAGTAGAACCGCCCGGTCGCTCCCGCTGCCCGGCCGAAGCCCCGTGAGGGCACCCGGCCGGGCAGCGGCGCGTCCGCCGCCGCCACTCGGACCGGTCGGCGGAACAGCCGCGGCGTGGGCGGGCTCAGCCCGCCTCCCCCGTGAATCCCACATCGGACGTGCCGACCGTGGTCGCACGGCGTCCGGGGCCGCTCTGCCACGTCCAGTAGAGATTGGTGTGGGCGATCACCTGCTCCGGGGCCGGTGCGCCGTACCGGGTGAGGTCCTGCGTGGTGTGCGCGTCGCCGACCAGCGTCACGTCGTATCCGCGGACGAAGGCGCCGTGCAGCGTCGCGCGGATGCAGCCGTCGCTCAGCGCACCGGTCACGACGAGCCGGCCCACGCCGCGCTCGGCGAGCAGCGCCTCCAGGTCGGTTTCCTCGAAGGAGTCGCCGTGGATCTTGTGGACGAGCGGCTCCGTGTCGTGCCGGACCAGCTCCGGCACGTACTCCCAGGGCTCGCTGCCCCGCGCGAGGTCTTCCGCGGAGTGCTGGACCCAGAGCACCGGGACGCCCTCGGCGCGGGCCTTGCCCACGAGGGTGTCGATGTTCGCGATCACGCCGTCACGGTCGTGGGCGCCCGCCACGACCCCTTTCTGGACATCGATGACGAGCAGCGCGGTGTTCGGCCGGTCGGGCAGAGTCGTCAAGGTGAACTCCTCCTGGCATGAGGGGACTTGTACGGAGTCCACAGTAGGCGGCAGGGCGACGGCAGGCGGGCGTATGCCTGTTGCCGCCCCGTGCCCCGACAGGGGGCTGCGGTGCCCGGTCAGGTCCGGGGGACCGGCAGGACGTCCGGGGAGAGGGTCCCGGCGTTCGCGACGGCGCTGGTCACGCGACGGCGGTGGTGGCGCCGGCACAGCACCTCGTAACCGACCTCCGCGGCAGGGCGGTTCACATTGCCGACGACGACCTGCTCCCCCTCCGTGACCATCTCGCCGTCCACGGTGCGGGCATTGTGCGTGGCGCGCGCCCCGCACCAGCACATCGCCTCGACCTGGAGCGTCTCCACCCGGTCGGCGAGCTCGATCAGCCGCTGTGAGCCGGGGAACAGCTTCGTACGGAAGTCCGTGGTGATCCCGAAGGCGAAGACGTCCATCTCGAGGTCGTCGACGACCCGCGCCAGCTGATCGATCTGCTCCGGTGCGAGGAACTGCGCCTCGTCGACGATCACGTAGTCGATCCGGCCGCCCTTCGACAGCTCGGCCACCAGGTAGGCGTACAGGTCCATGCCGGTGGCCGCCTCGACCGCTTCCGTCACCAGGCCGAGGCGTGAGGAGAGCTTCCCCTCCCCCGCGCGGTCGTCGCGGGTGAAGATCACTCCCTGGAGCCCGCGTGCCGACCTGTTGTGGCCGATCTGGAGAGCCAGGGTGCTCTTTCCGCAATCCATGGTTCCGGAGAAGAACACGAGCTCGGGCATGGGGGGTCGGACGCCTTTCGGGTGTCTGTGTGTGCTGGGGGGGGGGGAGGTCAGGAACGTACTTCGAGGAGCGGTACGAGCTGCTCCACGGGGGTGAGCGATCCGTGCATGCCCACCATGGCCGACTCGTTGGGCTCGTTGACCGAGGCGGTGATCACCACGTCGTCGTGGGCGGCGGCGACGATGTCGCCGATCCGGCCGTACACCCGCTCGTCGATCCGCGGACCGAACCAGCCGGCGGCGACGGCCTCGTCACGGCTCGCCACCCAGAACTGCTCGCCGAGCACCTCACGCCAGACGGTGAGCACGTCGGCCTCGGCTCCCGGTACGGCGTAGACGTGGCGGGCACGTCCCTCGCCTCCGAGCAGGGCGACTCCGGCGCCGAGCTCCCAGTCCTCGTCGAAGTCGATCCGGGACGTCTCGTCGAACGGGATGTCGATCATCCCGTGGTCGGCGGTGATGTAGAGCGCCGAGCGGGGCGGCAGCTGCTCCGCGAGGCGCCGGGCGAGCCCGTCGACGTACATCAGCTGGCCGCGCCAGGCGTCGGAGTCGACGCCGTGGCGATGCCCCTGGCCGTCGACCTCGCTGTAGTAGGTGTAGACGAGGGAACGGTCCCCGGCGGCGAGCCGCTCGGCGGCCAGGTCCATGCGGTCCTCGCCGGTGAGCCTGCCGAGGAAGGAACCGCCGCTGAGCGCGACCTTGGTGAGGGGCGTCTGCTCGAAGCCGGGGGCCGAGACCTGGGCCGTGCGTACGCCCGCCGCGTCGGCCAGCGCGAAGACCGTGGGGTGCGGCTGCCAGACCTTGGGTTCGGTCCACGGCCTCCAGCGGAGCTGGTTCATCAGCGCGCCGGTGTCGGGGTTGCGCACCGTGTAGCCGGGCAGCCCGTGCTCGCCCGGAGCCAGGCCCGTGCCGACCGAGGCGAGCGAGGTGGCCGTGGTGGACGGGAACCCGGCGGTGAGGGGACGCCCGGTGTTGCCGCGGGAGGTGGGGAGCAGGGAGTGCAGGAAGGGGGCCTCGTCCGGGTGGGCCTTGATCTGCTCCCAGCCGAGCCCGTCGATCAGGAAGACGCAGTTGCGGTCCGCGGGGGTGAGTTCCGGGATCGACGCCTCGAAGCCGGGCACGCCCTGCCCGGCGACGAGCGTGGGCAGCAGGTCGGCGAGCGAACCGGTGCCGTACTCCGGTGCCGGGGCGGACTCCGGAGCGAGCAGTACGGGCTCCTGCCAGGCGGGCTGGACCATCAGCGGGTGGACGCGGCGGTCGCGGCCGTGGCCTCGGAGAGCGCCTGGGCGAACGCGAGCGTCTGGCGCACGGTGTCCGGGCCGTCGCCGGCCTCGCTGACCCGCAGGCTCAGGTCGTCGGCCGTGGAGCTGCCGGTGTAGCCGTGGTCCGCCTCGCAGTTGGGGTCGCCGCAGGCGGCGGGTTCGAGGTCGATGCGGGAGACCGCGCCCCAGCCGATGGTCAGCACGACCTCGCGGGGCAGGGTGCCGGGCACGTACTTCTCCGGGTCGGCGACCACACGGCTGACGACGACGGAGGAGATCCGGTCGAGCTTGACCGACTCGGTGGACGTCGTGGCGTACGGCGTCGGGGAACTGGTGTCGGCCGCCTGCTCGTCGGTGTGGCTGACGATGAAACGGGTGTCCGTGAGGACGAGGACCGTGACGTGCCGGCGGACCTCGTTGGAGTCGAAGGTGGTCTCCTGGTGCACCAGGTACGAAGCGACCGGTTCGCCGCCGACGGCGGCCTCCACCGCCTCGGCCACGAGGGCCGGGTAGTAGCCGCTGCGCTCGATCGCCGCGCGCAGCCCCTGGGTCGTCGTACCGGTCTTAGCCATGAGGACCATCCTACGGGGGGCCGGTGGCTGCCGGGGACGCCGTGGGCGAGTCCCCGGCAGCCGTCGCGGGCGCTCAGTAGCTGGGCAGCGTCCGGGGGCCGAGGTCGTCACGGGCGGGCGGCGGGGCCAGCCGGACGCTCGCTCCGAGCACCGTCAGGCCGTGGGTGGCCACGACCACGGGCTCGAGGGCGACCGAGACCACCTCGGGGTGGTCGTCGACCAGCCGGGACACCCTCAGCAGGAGCTCTTCGAGTGCCGAGGTGTCCGCCGGGGCGGAGCCGCGCCATCCGAACAGCACCGGAGCCGCCCTGATGGACCGGATCAGGTCGGCGACGTCGCGGTCGGTGGCGGGGACGATCCGGTGGGCCGTGTCGCCCAGCAGCTCCGAGGGGGCACCGGCCAGACCGAACGAGAGCACGGCGCCCGCGGCCGCGTCGATCGACGCCCGGACGACGGTGTCGACACCGCGAGGCGCCATCGCCTGGACGACGGGCCTGATCTCGGCCGGTGTTCCGAGCAGGCCGGTCAGTTCCTCGTACGTCCGGCGCAGGGCGTCCTCGCCCGCGAGGTCGAGCCTGACCCCGCCGAGGTCCGCGCGGTGGCGCAGATGGGGCGCGGTGGTCTTCAGGGCGACCGGATAGCCGAGCTCCGCCGCGGCGGCCACCGCCGCCTCGGGGTCGGGGGCGGGCAGGGCCGGACGCACCGTGACTCCGTAGCGGGCGAGCAGCTCACGGGCCTCGTCATGGCTGAGAGTGCGGCCGCGCGGTCCGGGGTCCGGACCGAGCAGTGCCTCGATGAGTGCCGCGGTGCCGTGTTCGTCGATGGTCTCATCGAGGAACTCGGGGACCTTGCCGGGGCTCGCGGCCCGGCGCCGCCACTGGGCGTACTTCACCGTCTCGGCGAGCGCCCGGACGGCGCGTTCGGCGGCGGGGTAGGCGGGGATGCGGCTGGGGGCGGGGGGCGCCGGGACGGCCGGGGCTCCGCCGGGCGGCGTGGGTGGTCCGGGGAGGCCTGCGGGGGCCGGGGAATCCGGCGCCGCGGCGGGGGCCGGGGCGGCCGGGCTCGCGGAGGACGCGGCGGGGGCGGCCGTACTCGCGGCGACGGCCAGCGCCTGGGCCAGGCCTCCCATCTCCACGTGGACCGCGGCCACCGGCTTGGCGGGGCCGGTGGCCGCGGCCTCGCGCAGTGCCGCCGCGAGGACCTCGCCGTCACCGGTCTCCGCCTCGCCGTTCTCCCCCACCCAGGGGATGGCGGTCACGATCACCGCGTCGCACGTGCGGTCCTCGAGCGCCTCCGACAGGGCGTCCCGGAAGTCACGCGGAGAGGCCGCCGTGGTGAGGTCGCGTGGCGGGCGCGGGCGCAGGCCCTCCGCGAGGCAGGCGTCGTAGGTGAGCAGGCCGAGCGACTCCGAGTTGCCGAGGATCGCCACCCTCGGCCCCTCGGGCAGGGGCTGGCCGGCCAGGAGCAGTGCGGTGTCGGCCATCTCGGTCACGGTGTCGACGAGGATCACTCCCGCCTGCCGCATCAGCGCGGACACCGTCGCGTCGGGGATCCGGCTGACCGGGACGGCGTGGCCGGGCGGTGTGGAGCCGCTGTGCCGGGCGCCCTTGACCACGACCACGGGCTTCACGGCGGCCGTCCGGCGGGCGAGCCTGGTGAACTTGCGGGGGTTGCCGAGTGATTCGAGGTACAGCAGGGCGACGTCGGTGCCCTCGTCCTCGAACCAGTACTGCAGGAAGTCGTTGCCCGAGACGTCGGCACGGTTGCCCGTGGAGATGAAGGCGGACAGGCCGGCGCCCCTGCGGTGGAGTCCGGACAGGACGGCGATCCCGATGGCACCGGACTGGGTGAAGAGACCGATCCGCCCGGCCTTCGGTACTTCCGGGGCGAGGGAGGCGTTGAGGCGGACCGCCTCGGAGGTGTTGATGACGCCGAAGGCGTTCGGGCCGATGATCCGCATGCCGTACGACCGGGCCTGGCGGACGAGTTCGCGCTGCCGCTCACGGCCTTCGGCCCCGCGTTCGGCGTATCCGGCGGACAGGACGACGAGGCCCTGCACCCCGTGCTCCCCGCAGTCGGCGACGGCCTCGGGCACACGGTCGGCGGGGACGGCGACGACGGCGAGGTCGACCCGCTCACCGATCTCCCCTACGGATCGGTGAGCGGGAACTCCCTCGACGGTGTCGTCGTCATCGGCGAACGACGTGTTCACCGCGTAGGCGCGTCCGGTGAAACCCGCGCCGAGCAGATTGCGCAGCACCGTCCTTCCGACGCCGCCGGGAGCGCGGCCGACGCCGACGACGGCCACGGAGCCGGGGGCCAGCAGACGCTGCACGGAACGTGCTTCGGCGCGCTGCTCGCGGGCCCTCTGGACGGCGAGCGACTCGGCGGTGGGTTCGATGCCGAGCGTGAGGTGCACGGATCCGTCCTCGAAGCTTCGCCGCTGGGTGAAGCCCGCGTCCCGGAACACCTTGATCATCTTGTTGTTGGCGGGCAGTACCTCGGCGGCGAAACGGCGGATGCCGCGCTCCCTCGCGACCGCCGCGATGTGTTCGAGGAGGGCCGACGCCACTCCGCGGCCCTGGTGCGCGTCCTGGACGAGGAAGGCGACCTCGGCCTCGTCCGCGGGCGCGGAGGCCGGTCTGCCCTGGCCGTCGATCCGGTCGTACCGGACGGTGGCGATGAACTCCCCGCCGACCGTCACGGCCAGCCCCACCCGGTCGACGTAGTCGTGATGGGTGAAGCGGCGCACGTCCCGGGCGGAGAGGCGCGGGTACGGGGCGAAGAAGCGGTAGTACTTCGACTCGTCGGACACCTGCTCGTAGAAGCTGACCAGCCGGTCGGCGTCGTCCGTGGTGATGGGCCGGATGCGGGCGGTGCCACCGTCGCGGAGCACCACGTCCGCCTCCCAGTGGTCGGGGTACGCGTGGTGCGGACTCTGCTCCCCAGTGGGCTCCATGACCAAAGCCTACGGCCGGCGCACCGGTCGCGGCAGGTCCGAGGCGGGGGCACGCTGGGGCCCGCGGGCGGTGTGCGGGCCGGCGGCGACGCCGGGCACAGCAGTGCGCGCCACATGAGACACTGGTCTAGACAACCCATTGATACGTGAAGGGCAGAACCATGGCTGAGCGCCGCGTCAACGTCGGTTGGGCCGAGGGCCTGCACGCCCGCCCCGCTTCCATCTTCGTCCGTGCCGCCACGGCGTCCGGCGTCCCCGTGACGATCGCCAAGGCCGACGGCAACCCGGTGAACGCCGCCTCCATGCTCGCGGTTCTCGGTCTCGGCGCCCAGGGCGGCGAGGAGATCGTGCTCGCCTCCGAGGCGGACGACGCCGAGGTCGCCCTGGACCGTCTGGCGAAGCTGGTCGCCGAGGGGCTCGACGAGCTCCCGGAGACCGTCTGATTCCAGCCGTTCCCATCCGGAACCGCTCTGCGGAGAAGCCGCGGCACCCCATCGGGGGGCCGCGGCTTTTTCAGCTTCCTGAGGACCTGGAAGTAAATTCGGACATCGCCTTGGAATTTCCGTTCCAGGGCAGCAGAAATAAAGCCCTCAGGCAATAACTCTCTTTGTATACGGCCCCATTGTTAATGACGGGCACCGGCGATGTTTACGGGGTGTTGCGAAGTTCTCACCCCGGGGGCCGCCTCCGGGGTGCCCCGCCTTTCCGTACGCCGCAGGCGATGGGCGGCGGTGGCCCGCTCCGCGTGCTGCGTGGCGATGGCCCTGGCCCGCTCGCTGTCACGGCGGGCCACGGCGTCCACCAGGGCCCCGTGCTCGGCCCAGGAGTCCGCGGGACGGACCGGCTGCTCGACGGCGTACATCCAGGCGATCTTGTGCCTGAGCTGGGTCAGCAGCGCGATCAGGGCGGGACTGCCCGAGGCCTGGGCCAGCGTCTCGTGGAACCAGCTCCCCAGCGAGCGCAGATCCTCGCCCTCGCCCCGGCGCACCCGCTCCTGCCCCAGTCTGACCAGGCCGCGGAGCACCTTGAGGTGGGCATCGCTGCGGCGCTGGGCAGCCCGCGCGGCACCGAGGGGCTCCAGGAGCATCCGGATCTCCAGGAGGTCGGCGGCCTCCTGCTCCGTGGGCTCCGCGACGCACGCGCCGGCGTGCCGCCGCGTGACGACGAACCCCTCGGACTCCAGGGTGCGCAGCGCCTCGCGCACAGGGACCCGGGAGACGCCGTAGCGACGCGCGAGCACCTCCTCGGTGAGGCGGCTGCCGCGCTCGTAGACACCGGAGACGATGTCGTCACGGATCGCCGTGCATACCGAATGCGCGGGAATGCGCATGTCCGAACCTCCGCCTTAATCCCCGCGAAACGCGGCCGATCGACGCCTGTTCTGTGACTCTATTGCAACCGGCGGGAATTTCCGATGGCGGGACGGAATCCAGGGATATCTTTTGGCCAGAACGCAGTTCGGACAAGGCTTCGGCGGGGGGCACCACAAGGCACCGCGAAGGCCCCCGCACGCCCGGGTTCCAGGGGGATTCCCGCCGGAACCCGGGACCAGGTGCGGGGGCCTCGGGCGGATGCGGTGCGCGGAGGGTGCGTCAGACCTGGACGCCGTGGGCGCGGAGGTAGGCGACGGGGTCCATGTCCGAGCCGTAGTCGGGGGTGGTGCGGGCCTCGAAGTGCAGGTGCGGCCCGGTGGAGTTGCCGGTCGAGCCGGAGAGGCCGATCTGCTCCCCGGAGCCGACGCTCTGGCCGACGGAGACGCCGATGGAGGACAGGTGGCCGTACTGGGTGTACGTGCCGTCCTTCATCCGGAGCACGATGTTGTTGCCGTAGGCGCCGCCCCAGCCCGCCTCGACGACCGTGCCCGCGCCGACGGCGACGACGGAGGTGCCGGAGGCCGCCTGGAAGTCCACGCCGGAGTGGCTGCCGGAGGACCAGAGCGAACCGCCGGACTTGTAGCCGGTGGTCACGTGGGACCCGGCGACCGGGAGGTGGAAGGCGTTGAGCCGGGCACGCTCGGCGGCGCGCGCCGCGCGGGCCTTCTCCTCACGCGCCTTCTCGGCACGGGCTTCCGCCTTGCGCTCGGCCTCGGCCTTCGCCTTCGCCTCGGCCTTCGCCTTGGCGGCGGCCTCGGCCTGGTGGCGCTGGGCCTCGGCCTGCGCCTGGATCTGGGCGGCGAGGGAGGTGTCGAGAGCGACGGTCTGGGTGAGACCGGTCGAGGCGGGGGCGGCCTCCGCGTCCGCGGCGAGGGCCGGGGAGGCGGTGGCGCCGATGACACCCGCGGTGGCCAGGGCCGCGATACCCGCGACCTCGGCACCCTTGCGCGTCAGGCGGTTCGGGGCACGGTGCTTCCCGGTGGCACGGATGAACGCCATGGAGGGGCTGGTCCTTTCCTTCCTTCTCGCCTACCGGGTTAGCTGACGGGTTCGGAGCAGGAAGGTCTCCTACGGGCACCCGGACCTCGTGCGAGGTACGGGCGTCCGATTCACCCCAGGGACTTCATGGGTCCCCGGCTCCCCAGGCTCGCGCCTGACGGGGACTCGGCGATGGCTGCCCGTCGCCGCGGTTGCGGCTTTCGTCCGGCGGACAGCCGGCCCGACGCTAGAGCGAACGGCCTCACCGCTCCAAACGGAAAGGGGCCTTTGTCGGACATCCCACAGGACAAAGGCAATGTTCCTCATCAAGTCGGACAAATGACGGAACCCCGGCGGTCGCGACCGCCGGGGTTCCCTCTGTGGCCTGGATCAGCCGCTGACGACCGACACCTCGCCGATGCCGAGCGCCTTCACGGGCTCGGCGATCTGCGCGGCGTCCCCGACCAGGACCGTGACCAGTCGGTCGACCGGGAACGCGTTGACCACGGCGGCCGTCGCCTCGACGGTGCCTGTCGCGGCCAGCCGCGCGTACAGCTCCGCCTGGTAGTCGTCCGGGAGGTGCTGCTCGACCTGATCGGCGAGCGTCCCCGCGACGGAGGCCGCCGTCTCGTACTTCAGCGGTGCGACACCCACGAGGTTCTGCACGGCCGTCTCACGCTCGGCGTCGGTCAGCCCCTCGGCCGCGAGCGTGCGCAGGACCTTCCAGAGGTCGTCCAGCGCGGGGCCGGTGGACTCGGTGTCCACCGAACCGCTGATGGCGAGCATCGCGGCACCGGTCCCCCCTGACGCCGTGCCGGGGGCCGTGGAGCGCAGCACCTGCCCGAACGCGCGGACGCCGTAGGTGTAGCCCTTCTCCTCCCGCAGGACGCGGTCCAGCCGCGAGGTGAGCGTGCCGCCGAGGCAGTAGGTGCCGAGGACCTGGGCCGGCCAGACGCTGTCGTGCCGGTCCGCGCCGATCCGGCCGATCAGCAACTGCGTCTGCACGGCTCCCGGACGGTCCACGATGACCACTCGACCGGTGTCGTCCGCGGTGATCGGCGGGACCGGCCGCGCCTGGCCGGGGTTGCCCGACCAGTCGCCGAGGGTTTCGGCGAGCAGTCCGTCGAGGTCCACTCCGGTGAGGTCGCCGACGACGACCGCCGTCGCCGTGGCGGGGCGGATGTGCGCCTCGTAGAAGGCACGCACGGCGGCTGCGTCGATCCGCCGGACGGTCTCCTCGGTGCCCTGGCGGGGGCGCGACATCCGCGCGGTGGCGGGGAAGAGCTCCTTGGAGAGCTGCTTCGCGGCCCGTCGGGCGGGGTTGGCCTGCTCGTGGGGGATCTCGTCGAGACGGTTGACCACCAGACGCTCGACCTCGCTCTCCGCGAAGGCGGGAGCCCGCAGCGCCTCGGCGACCAGGCCGAGCGCCTTGGCCAGCCGCGAGACCGGGACCTCCAGGGAGACGCGGACACCCGGGTGGTCGGCGTGCGCGTCGAGCGTCGCCCCGCACCGCTCCAGCTCCGCGGCGAACTCCTCGGCGGAACGCTTGTCCGTGCCCTCGGACAGCGCCCTGGCCATGATCGTGGCCACGCCGTCCAGCCCCTCGGGCTCGGCGTCCAGCGGCGCGTCGAGGAAGATCTCCACGGCGACGACCTGCTGGCCGGGGCGGTGGCAGCGCAGCACCGTCAGCCCGTTGGGCAGGGCGCCTCGCTCGGGTGCGGGGAAGGCCCAGGGCCTCGCCTCGCCTGCGGTCGGCTGCGGGTGGTACTCCATCGCTACTCCAGTCACGGCTGCGTCGGTCACTTGTCGGCCCCCTCGTGCGCGTCGCCGCCGTCCGTCTCGTCCGCCGGTTCCACCGGCTCGTAGACCAGGACCGCACGGTTGTCGGGGCGCAGGTGCGCCCGGGCCGCGGCCCTGACCTCGTCGGCGGTCACATCGAGGACCCGGCCGACCGCGGTCAGGGCGAGCTGAGGGTCGCCGAACAGGACCGCGTAGCGGCACAGTTCGTCGGCGCGGCCGGCGACCGTACCGAGCCTGTCGAGCCACTCCCGCTCCAACTGCGCCTGGGCGCGCTCCATCTCCTCGGGAGTCGGCCCCTCCTCGGCGAAGCGCGCGAGCTCCTCGTCGACGGCCGCCTCGATCTGCGGCACCTCGACACCACCGGAGGTCTTGACGTCCAGCCAGCCCAGCGAGGGCGCCCCGGCCAGCCGGAGCAGCCCGAAGCCGGCGGCGACCGCCGTACGGTCGCGTCGGACCAGGCGGTTGTGCAGACGGGACGACTCGCCGCCGCCGAGCACCGTCAGCGCGAGGTCCGCCGCGTCGCACTCGCGGGTGCCGTCGTGCGGCAGCCGGTAGGCGGCCATGAGCGCACGCGCGGGGACCTCCTCGCGGACGACCTCGCGCAGCTGCTCGCCGATGATGCCGGGCAGTGTGCCGTCGCGCGGGGGCTGCTTCCCGTCGTGGGAGGGGATGGAGCCGAAGTACTTCTCGATCCAGGCGAGCGTCTGTTCCGGATCGATGTCGCCGACCACGGAGAGCACCGCGTTGTTCGGCGCGTAGTACGTGCGGAAGAACGCCTGCGCGTCCTCGAGCGTCGCCGCGTCGAGGTCGGCCATCGAGCCGATGGGCGTGTGATGGTACGGGTGGCCCTCCGGGTAGGCGAGGGCGGTGAGCCTCTCGAAGGCCGTGCCGTAGGGGACGTTGTCGTAGCGCTGGCGGCGCTCGTTCTTCACCACGTCCCGCTGGTTCTCCATGGACTCCTCGTCGAGCGCGGCGAGCAGCGAGCCCATGCGGTCGGCCTCGAGCCACAGGGCCAGCTCCAGCTGGTGCGTGGGCATCGTCTCGAAGTAATTGGTGCGTTCGAAGCTCGTCGTGCCGTTCAGGGAGCCGCCGGCCCCCTGCACCAGCTCGAAGTGGCCGTTCCCCTTGACCTGGCCCGAGCCCTGGAACATCAGGTGCTCGAAGAGGTGGGCCAGGCCCGTGCGGCCCTTGACCTCGTGGCGGCTGCCGACGTCGTACCAGAGGCAGACCGCGGCCACGGGGGTCAGATGGTCCTCGGAGAGCACCACGCGCAGGCCGTTGGCCAGGCGGTGCTCGGTCGCCGTCAAACCGCCGGAACCGGCCTGGGCTGTGGCCGTGTGACCCATGGGCATGTACGTCCCTTCGATCGGTACAGGATTTCCTGCCGGACCTGCCACTCTAAGCAAGCGCACGGGCACCTGGCGAAGTTCCCGGTGGGTGAATGTTGTCGTAGATGCTGCCGTAAACAGGGGGTCCGGGGGGCCGCCGGGGCACGCTACGGACGGGTCGAGGTCGGCGTTGTCGGCGGGGCGGTCCACAATGGTCGGCGTCAGAACCTGAGGTTGCCCGACAGAATCTGTGAAGGAGTCGCAGCCGCGATGGCCCGCCGCAGCACGAAAACCCCGCCGCCGGACGACTTCGAGGAGAAGATCCTCGACATCGACGTCGTCGACGAAATGCAGGGCTCCTTCCTCGAGTACGCGTACTCGGTGATCTACTCCCGGGCGCTGCCCGATGCCCGGGACGGCATGAAGCCGGTGCACCGGCGGATCGTGTCCCAGATGCACGAGATGGGGCTGCGCCCCGACCGCGGCTACGTCAAGTGCGCCCGGGTCGTCGGCGAGGTGATGGGCAAGCTGCACCCGCACGGCGACGCGTCGATCTACGACGCGCTGGTGCGCATGGCGCAGCCGTTCTCCATGCGCCTGCCCCTGGTCGACGGGCACGGCAACTTCGGCTCCCTGGGCAACGACGACCCGCCGGCCGCCATGCGGTACACCGAGTGCCGCATGGCCGACGCCACGTCCCTGATGACGGAGTCGATCGACGAGGACACCGTCGACTTCCAGTCGAACTACGACGGCCAGGAGCAGGAGCCCGTCGTCCTGCCGGCGGCCTACCCGAACCTCCTGGTCAACGGTGCTTCCGGGATCGCGGTCGGCATGGCGACCAACATGCCGCCGCACAACCTCGGCGAGGTCGTCGCCGCGGCCCGCCATCTGATCAGGCACCCGGGTGCGGACCTCGAGACGCTGATGCGGTTCGTCCCGGGCCCGGATCTGCCGACCGGCGGCAGGATCGTCGGCCTGGGCGGCATCAAGGACGCCTACGCCACCGGGCGCGGCACGTTCAGGATCCGCGCGACGGTCGCCATAGAGAACGTCACGGCCCGCCGCAAGGGTCTCGTCGTGACCGAACTCCCCTTCACCGTCGGCCCGGAGAAGGTGATCGCCAAGATCAAGGACCTGGTCGGCTCCAAGAAGCTCCAGGGCATCGCGGACGTCAAGGACCTCACGGACCGGGCGCACGGTCTGCGGCTGGTGATCGAGGTCAAGAACGGCTTCGTCCCGGAGGCCGTGCTGGAACAGCTCTACAAGCTGACGCCGATGGAGGAGTCCTTCGGCATCAACAACGTGGCCCTGGTCGACGGGCAGCCGCTCACCCTGGGGCTCAAGGAGCTCCTGGAGGTCTACCTCGACCACCGCTTCGACGTGGTGCGCCGGCGCAGCGAGTTCCGCAGGACCAAGCGTCGCGACCGGCTGCACCTGGTCGAGGGGCTGCTCGTCGCGCTCCTCGACATCGACGAGGTCATCCGCCTCATCCGGGACAGCGACAACTCGGCGCAGGCGAAGGAGCGCCTGATGGAGCGCTTCTCGCTGAGCGAGACCCAGACGCAGTACATCCTGGACACCCCGCTGCGCAGGCTCACCCGCTTCGACCGGATCGAGCTGGAGGGCGAGCGCGACAAGCTCACCGAGGAGATCGCCCAGCTGACGGCGATCCTCGAGTCGGACGCCGAGCTGCGCAAGCTCGTCTCCGCCGAACTCGCCGCAGTGGCGAAGAAGTTCGGCACGGACCGGCGTACGGTCCTGCTGGAGTCGTCCGGTTCCCAGGTCGCCTCGGTGCCGCTCGAGGTGGCCGACGACCCGTGCCAGGTGCTCCTCTCCTCGACCGGGCTGCTGGCCCGTACGGCGGGCCCCGGGCCCGTCGAGCAGGCCGAGGACGCCCGGCGCGTGAAGCACGACGCGATCGTCTCGGCGGTGGCCGCGACGGCACGCGGGGACGTGGGCGCGGTGACGTCCGCGGGGCGGCTGCTGAGGCTCTCGGTGATCGACCTGCCGCAGCTCCCGGACACGCATGCCGCCCCGAACCTGGCGGGCGGGGCACAGATCTCGGAGTTCCTGACGCTGGACGCGGACGAGGAGCTGATCTGCCTGACGACGCTGGACGAGGCGGCGCAGGGCCTGGCCATCGGCACCCTTCAGGGGGTGGTGAAGCGCGTGGTGCCCGACTACCCGGCCAACAAGGACGAGTTGGAGGTCATCTCGCTGAAGGACGGCGACCGGATCGTCGGTGCCACCCAGCTGCGCACGGGTGAGGAGGATCTCGTCTTCATCACCTCGGACGCGCAACTGCTCCGCTATCCGGCCGCGTCGGTGCGTCCTCAGGGGCGGCCGGCGGGCGGCATGGCGGGCGTGAAGCTCGCCGCGGGCGCCGTCGTCCTGTCCTTCACCGCTGTGGATCCGGCCGAGGACGCGGTGGTGTTCACGGTCGCCGGGTCGCACGGCACCCTGGACGACTCGGAGCGGACGTGGAAGCTCACGCCGTTCGACCAGTACCCGCGCAAGGGCCGGGCCACGGGCGGGGTGCGCTGCCAGCGCTTCCTCAAGGGTGAGGACGTCCTGGTGTTCGCCTGGGCGGGCGGGACCCCGGCGAGGGCCGCCCAGAAGAACGGCGCGCCCGCGCAGCTCCCGGAACCGGATCCGCGCCGCGACGGCTCGGGCACACCGCTGACCAGTCCGGTCGCGGTGATCGCCGGTCCTCTGTAGGACATCGGGCCGGACGGCGGGGGCTCAGTCCTCCTCGCCGTCCGGCCGGTGTACGTACCGCAGGACGCCCCACATCGCGCGTTCCAGCTCCTCCGTGGCGGTCTGCGAGGGGTCCTGGCAGGCGTCGAGCTCCTTGTGGAGCGCGGCGGCGTCGATCCCCGACCCGATGAGCACCAGTTGAGTCAGCCGCGTCTCGCCCCGGCCCCAGGGCAGTGGTTCGAAACGGAGGAAGCGGCCGACGGCGTGCAGGGTGTAGCGGTTGCCCGGGTCGCCCGCGCCGAAGTCCGCGAATCCCTTGATCCGGTAGAGCCCGGCGGGCCTGGAGTCGAGGAAGGCCATGAAACGGCGGGGGTCGAGCGGCACGCCGGCGGTGAAGGAAAGGGTCTCGTAGGCCGCGTGCGCGTGCGGGTCGTGCATCCGGTCGTCCTCGGGGAGGAGGTCCTCGAACGTCAGCTGGCGGGTGCCCTCGTCGCCCTCGGGCCGCGTCACCGGGTCGATCAGCAGCTCCGGTCCGATCCGCCCGTACGCCGTGCTGACGACCGCCGCCCGGCCGCCCGCTTCCTCCACGGCCTCGCGTACGGACCGGAGTTCCTCGTCCGTGGCGCGGTCGGTCTTGTTCAGGACGATCAGGTCGGCGACTCCGAGATGCCGTGCGATCTCGGGGTGACGCTCGCGCGTCGCCGTGAACTCGGCGGTGTCGACGACCTCCACCAGCCCGCCGTACCGGACACGGGGGTTGTCGCTGGCCAGCAGCATCCGTACGAGTTCCCGGGGTTCGGCCAGTCCGCTCGCCTCGATGACGATCATGTCCAGTCCGGCGGACGGCGCCGTCAAGGTCTCCAGATAGCCGTCGAGCTCGCTCGCGTCGACGGCGCAGCACATGCAGCCGTTGCCGAGCGAGACCGTGGAACCGACCTGCCCGGCTACGGTCATGGCGTCGATCTCGATCGAACCGAAGTCGTTGACGACCACCCCGATCCGGTTTCCCGCCCTGTTGCGGAGCAGATGGTTGAGCAGCGTCGTCTTACCGGATCCGAGGAAACCCGCGAGGACGACGACCGGGATCTGCGGGGCGGGTGGCGGGGTCAACAGGGCCTTCCTCGGGTCGTTCAGGGTGCCGGTACGGGGCGGGGCGGCGGAGGCCCGACGTAGCGGGCCGCCGGGCGGATGATCTTCGAGTCCTCCGCCTGCTCCAGGATATTGGCGCTCCACCCGACCATGCGCGCGGCACAGAAGGTGGGCGTGAACATCTCGCGCGGCAGCCCGCAGAGCTCCATGACGACACCCGCGTAGAACTCCACGTTGGTGTGCAGTTCGCGTCCCGGTTTGAGCTCGGCGAGGATCGCCTCCACCTGGCGCTCGACCTCGACGGCGAAGTCGACGAGCGGACCGCCGAAGCCCTGCGCCACCGAGCGCAGCATGCGCGAGCGCGGGTCCTCGGTGCGGTAGACGGGATGGCCGAACCCCATGATGCGCTCGCCGGCGAGAACCCGCTCGCGGATCCACGCGTCGATGCGGTCCGGCGTTCCGATGGCGTCCAGTGTGTCCAGCGCCCTGCTGGGTGCGCCTCCGTGCAGAGGTCCGGAGAGCGCTCCGACGGCTCCGGTGAGGCAGGCGGCGGTGTCGGCTCCGGTGGACGCGATCACCCGGGCGGTGAACGTGGAGGCGTTGAACCCGTGGTCGACGGTGGAGACGAGGTAGCGCTCCACCGCGGCCGCCGGTGCCGCTTCCGGCTCCTCGCCGGTGAGCATGTGGAGGTAGTTCGCGGCGAACGGCAGGTCGTCACGTGGTGGTACCGGCTCGAGCCCCCGGCCCAGGCGGTACAGGGAGGTCAGCAGGGTCGGGACCACCGCGCACACGGCGAGCGCGTCCTCCCGGCGCCGGTCGGTGTCGATGTCGTACACCGGGCGGAAGCCCGCCGACGCCCCGAAGAGCGAGAGAGCGGTCCGCAGTCCGGCGAGCGGGCCCGCCGTCGCTCCGGCCCTGGCGATGCCGGGCAGTGCGGCCCGCACGTCGGCCGGCAGCCGGCGCAGACCGGCGGTGCGCGCGACGAAGGCGGCGCTCTCGTCCCGGTCCGGCAGCCGGCCGTGGAACATCAGGTACCAGACGTCCTCGAAGCCGCGGCTGCCCGCCAGCTCGACCGCGGAGTACTCCCTGTAGTGGTAGAAGCCCTCCTGGCCTCGCACATCTCCCAGTTCGGTGTCGGTGACGACCACTCCGGCGAGACCGCGAGGGACGTCGGGCGGCGCGGTACGGGTGCGCGTTGCGGGCATGGCTGATTTCTCCTTCACCGATCCATGAACATTGATCCCACCTTCATTGAATGACGATGTGGATGTCAATGTTGACTGAATCAATATGTAATCCATGAGGGAGACTGGGACATGGTCAAGTCATGGACGGGGATACGGTGGCGCCATGACGCAAGACACCCCGCTTTCGCCCGACCCGTCGCCCGGAGCCGGTACGTACGAGGGGGAAGCCGGTAGGCCCCGGCTCACCACCCAGGAGGCGGCGGAACGTCTCGGCGTGAAGCCCGAGACCGTCTACGCGTACGTGAGCAGGGGGCAGCTCACCAGCAGGCGCACCCCGGGCGCGCGCGGCAGCACGTTCGACGCGGCCGAGGTGGACGCCCTCTCCCGCCGGACGGGGCGCCGGGACCCCCAGCCTTCGGCAACGGGTGAGCTGGTCTTCCGCACCGGCATCACGCTCATCCAGCCGGACCGCTACTTCTACCGCGGCGTCGACGCGGCCGAGCTCGCCCGGCGCCACAGCTACGAGGAGGTGGCCGAGTGGATCTGGACCGGTGAACTCCACCCGGGCGTGCGGTTCAGGGCGGCCGAGGACTCGCTCGCCGCCGCGCGGCGGACAGCCGCCGCCCTTCCAGTGCACAGCAGTTCGACGGACCGGCTCCGAGCGGCGGTGGCCGCCGCGGCGGCCACCGACCCGCTGCGGTTCGACCTCTCGCCGGATGGGGTGCTGAGCTGCGCGCGCGGCTTGCTGCCGGCCCTGGTGGGCGCACTGCCGGCCTTGGGGGGCGCGCTCCCGGCCTTGGCGGGCGGCGCGCCGCCGAACGCCGGGAACGGAGACCTGGATTCCCGTGACGGTGGTTCGCCCACGTCCCGCTCGCTCGCGTCCCAGCTGTGGCCGAGGCTCTGCACCGCACCCGCCGATCCCGCGTCACTGACCGTGCTGGACGCCGCGCTCGGGCTGCTGGCGGACCACGATCTGGCGGCGTCCACCCTGGCCGCGCGCGTCGCCGCGTCGACCCACGCCCACCCCTACGCAGTGGTCTCGGCGGGACTCGGCGCCCTGGAGGGTCCGCTGCACGGCGCCGCGAGCGGGGCCGCGCACCGGATGCTCTCGGAGGCCGTCGGGCGGGGCGACGTGGCTCCGGTCGTCGCCGACCACCTGCGGGCGGGCCGGCGCGTACCCGGACTCGGTCACCGCCTCTACACCGGCGAGGACCCCCGGGCGACCGTACTGTTCGCCCTCCTGGAGGAGGTTCCCCGTGCGGCTCCGGCGCTGGCCGCCGCCCGCGCCGTGGTCGCGACGACCGCCCGTCACACCCCGCTGCACGCCAATGTCGACCTGGCGTTGGCGGTGCTCTCGGTCGCCTGCGGCATGCCCGCCGAGGCAGGCGAGACGGTGTTCGCCGTGTCCCGCACGGCGGGCTGGATCGCCCACGCGATGGAGGAGTACACCGAGCGTCCGCTGCGACTGCGGCCGAGCGGGCGGTACACCGGGCCGCGCCCGCCCCAGCCGCTCCCCACGAACCGCTGAACCGGCTCGGCGCGCCGGCCCCGCAGCCCCAAGGTGCTGCAAATTAGCTACAGCCGACGCAAGATCTCGCGGGGCAGCCCTCAGCGGGACGGACGCGCCGTCGAACCGCGGACCACGAGTTCCGGCTCGAAGAGCAGCTCGTCGGAGGGAACGGTCCGCCCGGCGATCTGGACCGAGAGCAGTTCGACCGCTGCCCTGCCCATGGCTTCGATCGGCTGGCGGACCGTGGTCAGCGGCGGTTCGGTGCAGTTCATGAACGCCGAGTCGTCGTAACCGACGACCGAGACGTCCCCGGGCACCGACAGGCCGCGGCGCCGTGCGGCCCGTACGGCGCCGAGCGCCAGCGGGTCGCTCGCGCAGATGATGCCGGTGACCCCTTCGTCGAGGAGCCGTGTGGCAGCCGCCTGGCCTCCCTCGATCGAGAACATCGCGCGTACCACCCGCTCGTCGGGCACCGTGACGCCCTCCTGCGCGGCGAGCGCCCGGGCCGCGGACAGCTTGCGCTGGGAGGGCATGTGGTCGGCCGGGCCCAGGACGAACCCGATCTTCTCGTGCCCGAGGGACACGAGATGGCGCCAGGCCTGCTCGACGGCCACGGAGTCGTCGCACGAGACCGCGGGGAACCCGAGATGGGCGATGGCCGCGTTGATCAGGACGACCGGGATCTTGCGGTCGGCGAGCACCTTGTAGTGGTCGTGAGGGGCGTCCGCCTGGGCGTAGAGACCACCGGCGAACACGACCCCGGACACCTGCTGCTGGAGCAGGAGCTCGACATAGTCCGCCTCGGACACCCCGCCCTTGGTCTGCGTGCACAGCACCGGGGTCAGCCCCTGCTGGGCGAGCGCGCCGCCGACCACCTCGGCGAAGGCCGGGAAGATCGGGTTCTGCAGCTCCGGCAGAACCAGCCCGACCAGCCGCGCACGTTCACCGCGCAGCTGCGTCGGACGCTCGTACCCCAGCACGTCGAGGGCGGAGAGGACGGCCTGCCGTGTGGCGTCGGAGACGCCCGGCTTGCCGTTCAGCACGCGGCTGACCGTGGCCTCGCTGACTCCTACTTTCTGGGCAACCTGAGCAAGTCGTCGCGTCATAAGCGCAAGATTAGCGCAAGAAACGCAAGAAGATTGCGTTGCGGTCGATACCCGTAGAACGCTCACAGACGAGGGCCGCGATGGCAAGCCCGGGAACGGCCGCCGCACCGGATCCGCCACTGGGGCACCCCCACCCTGACAGCCGTACGGCGGCGGAGAAGCCGGGCGGCGCGCCACCCCCTTGACCGGTGAACGGCGCCTGCCCCGGCTGAGTCAGGCGGCCCCCGCCCCGGTGAGCGACCGGACCTCGGTCTCCGCGTGCTTGGCCGGGTCGGGCGGCTCCGGCGAGGTGACCGTGCCGATCCAGCCGGCCAGGAAGCCCGCCGGGATCGACACCAGGCCGGGGTTCTCCAGGGGGAAGAGTGCGAAATCCACGCCGGGGAAGAGCGAACCGGGGCCACCGGAGACGATCGGGGAGAGCAGAACGAGCGTGAGGGCCGGGAGCAGCCCGCCGTAGACGGACCAGACCGCACCCCGGGTGGTGAAATTCCGCCAGAACAGGGAGTACACCAGCGCGGGCAGATTGGCGGAGGCGGCGACGGCGAAGGCCAGGCCCACCAGGAACGCCACGTTCAGGTCCTGGGCGAGCAGGCCCAGCCCGATGGCCACCACTCCGATGCCGGCGGCGGCGGCCCTCGCGACGCCGACCTCGCTCCGCTCCCTGCCGCCCGGACGCCGGAGCGAGGCGTAGAGGTCGTGGGCCACGGACGCCGAGGAGGCGAGGGTGATACCGGCGACGACGGCGAGGATCGTGGCGAAGGCGATGGCGGCGACGACGGCGAAGAGCACCGTGCCCCCCGTGGATCCCTCGCCGCCGCCCAGGACGAGGGCGAGAAGCGGGACAGCCGTGTTTCCGGAGGCGCTGGACGCCCGGACGTCCGCGGAGCCCACGAGTGCGGCCGCCCCGAAGCCGAGCACGATCGTCATGAGGTAGAAACTGCCGATCAGTCCGATGGACCACACGACCGAACGCCGGGCAGCACGCGCCGTGGGCACCGTGTAGAAGCGCGACAGGATGTGCGGCAGACCGGCCGTGCCGAGGACCAGCGCCAGACCGAGGCTGATGAAATCGAGCCGCGCCGTCCAGTTCTCCCCGTACTTCAGCCCGGGCGAGAGGAAGTCGCTCCCGTGCCCGCTGCGGTCGGCGGCCGTGGTGAGCAGGGCGTTGAAGTCACCGTGGAAGCGGACGAGGACGAGAGTGGTGAGCGCGACGGCTCCGCTCATCAGCAGGACGGTCTTGACGATCTGGATCCAGGTCGTGGCACGCATGCCGCCCAGGGACACGTAGACGACCATGAGTGCTCCGACCCCCACCACGGTCCAGGACCGGGCCGTGTCGCTCGTACCTCCGAGCAGGAGGGCCACGAGGCTGCCCGCCCCCACCATCTGGGCCACCAGGTACAGGACCGAGACCGTGACCGAGGAGGCGCCCACCGCCGTGCGCACCGGACGCTCCGCCATACGGGCCGCGACCACGTCGGCCAGCGTGAAACGGCCGCAGTTGCGCACGAGTTCGGCCACCAGCAGCAGGACGACGAGCCATGCCACGAGGAAGCCGACGGAGTAGAGCATGCCGTCGTACCCGAACAGGGCGATCAGTCCGGAGATGCCGAGGAAGGATGCGGCGGACATGTAGTCGCCGGCGATGGCGAATCCGTTCTCCATCGGGGAGAAGAGCCGCCCGCCCGCGTAGAACTCCTCCGCGGAACCCTGCCGGTTGCGCCCGACCCAGGTGGTGATCCCCAGCGTCACGGCGATGAACACGCTGAAGAGCAGCAGGGCCAGCGTCTGGTGGTCCTCCCTCACCGGTCAGCCCCTCTGGTCATCTCCTGCGTCTCCCAGCGGAGTTCGAGTGCGGCGCGGTCGCGGTGCAGCCGGGCGTGACGCACGTACGCCCAGGTGAGGAGGAAGGTGGTGAGGAACTGCCCGAGCCCCGCCAGCATGGCGACGTTGAGTGCGCCCGCGACAGGCCGCGCCATGAGGTCGTGCGCCGTGGTGGCCGCGACGACGTAGGCGAGGTACCAGATGAGGAAGGCCGCCGCGGCGGGTGCCACGAACCTGCGGTAGCGGCGGCGTACTTCGCGGAACGCGGGGCTGCGCTGCACCTCCAGATAGATCTCGGCGGCGCTGGGAGCCCGCTGTTCTCCCGGCCGGGGCCACCCCCCGTCGGCCGCTTCCGCCCTCGCGCCGCCCGGCTCGCTCCATCCGGCGGCCGGAGCCTCGTACCACGGGTCCTCGAGCCGCATCGCTGCGGCGTCCGGCCCTGCTTCCTTCTCCACCTACAACTCCCTTGTCCGCGAGCCTTTTCGGCCGCGTAGCCAAGAATGGGCAGATCGGGAAGATCCCGGGCACATCATTCGCCCTGCTTCACCATTTCAGGTGACGGAAGTGCCAGGTGGCTGTGCGAGACCCCTGCCGTACGCATAGCGGACGGCCCCGGTTCTGTCGCGTGCCCCCGTCTTGGCGAAGAGGTTGTTGATGTGGGTCTTGACCGTCGCCCGGGAGATGTGGAGGGTGCGGGCGATCTCGGTGTTGGACAGTCCGTCGGCGATGAGGACCAGCACCTCCGCCTCCCGGGCGGTGAGGCCGTCGGGAAGTTCCCCGGGGGCAGGCGCCGCCTCCTGTACGGCGGTCTGAGCGGTGACCCGCTCCAGCAGCCGGCTCTGGATCTTCGGTGAGAGGCTCGCGTCCCCGGCGAGCACCGCCGCGACGGCCTGGGCGATCTCCTCGGCCTCCGCGTCCTTGGTCAGGTAGCCACGCGCACCCGCCTGGAGAGCGGTGAACAGCGAGTCGTCGTCGGCGAAGGTGGTGAGGACCACCACCTGGGTGCGTGGATGGTCGCGCCTGATCCGGCGCGTGGCCTCGACGCCGTCGCAACGGGGCATCCTGAGGTCCATCAGGACCACGTCGGGAGACCTCTCCGCCACGAGGGCGACCGCTTCGTCGCCGTCCTTCGCCGCACCGACCACCTCGATGTCCGGCAACAGGCCCAGCAGCATGACGATGCCCTCGCGCACCACCGACTGGTCGTCGGCGACGACCACCCGCGCGCTCACGCCGGCACCCGCAGACTCACCACGAACCCCTCCTCGTCCGGTCCTGCCTCCAGCGTCCCGCCGAGCAGTTCGGCACGCTCCCTCATCCCCACAAGACCGTAACCCGAGCCACTGACAGCCAGTTCGCCCGCCGGACGCCGGCCACCCGAGTCACGCACCTGCAGAGCGACCGCGTCGGGCTCGTACTCCAGCCTGACGGTGACGGCCGCCCCGGGCGCGTGTTTCCGGGTGTTGGTCAGCGCCTCCTGCGCGACCCTGCGTACCGCCTGGGACGCCTCGGCGGTCAGCTCCCGGGTCTCCCCCACGACCGACACCTCCGCGGGCTCGCCCGACACCAGTTGCCGCAGGAAGTCCTCCACAGGGGTCATCTCCCCGCGCAGGGCGGACAGCGCCTGCCTGGTCTCCGCGAGGCCCTCGCGCGCCATGGAACGCGCTGCCACGACCCGCTCCAGCACCTGGTCGCGGAACTCCCCGGAGGGCTCCCGTTCGATCAGCAGCCGCGCGGCCTCCAGGTGCACCAGTTGGGCGGAGAGGCTGTGCGCCAGCACGTCGTGGATCTCGCGGGCGATCCTGGACCGCTCCGCCAGCGCCGCCGCCCCGGCCTCCGCATTCCTGGCGGCCCTCTCCTGGGTCAGCAGCCGCTGGGAGGCGCCGCGGGCTTCGGCGTCGAGCCGCAGCACGTACCCGCCGAGGCAGAGGCTGCCCGTGGTGATCACGGTCGTCAGCCAGCCGTCGCCCTTGGTCACCGCGTAGGCCAGAAGCGTGACCGCGGTGAACGGTACCGCCGCGAAGAGCGGAAGGCGCCCCAGGGCGACCACGGCGCATCCGCACCACAACCCGACGGCGAGCGCCCCGGCACCCGCGCGCAGGGAGAGGAACGCCACCACCGTCAGCAGGAGCAGCAGCCCCACGGAGGGCCACAGCCGGTGCTCCCTGGTGGTCCGGAAGAAGGCTCTCGCCATCGCCGCGCAGCCCGCGGTCACCGCGGGTGCGACAGCGACCTGCCAGAGGGTGAAGCGTCCGTCCGTGAAGGCGTCCCAGAGGAGGCCGCAGACCACGGCGGCCCACACCATGCGCTGGATCAGCCTCCGCAGCCCGGTGCGAGGGGGTTTGGTCAGAGCCTCCCTGCTGGGCCAGCTCAGCCACGTGGCGCGGTTCACGCCCCGCCCTTCGAGGCGGTCCCGAAGGCCGCCACGGATGCTTCGCCGGCCTGGGGACCCGTGGTCGTCCCGTGGCGACCACGCAGGTCCTTGGCCCGCAGCGCCAGGACACCACCGCGAGCGAGCAGCATCGCCGCGAGCGAGACGAGCAGCGCAGCCGTCCCCTGGTGGACGCCCAGCAGGACGGCCGCCACCGCCAGCGAGACGCGCACCGCGATCCCGCCCGCCCACACGAAGAGGGTGGCCCTCGTCCCCCGGCTCCACACGGAGTCGTCCGGCCCCTGCCACAGGCGAGCGGTCCATCCCCACCCCGCACCGGTCGCGAGACCCGCCACCAGGGCGGCACCCAGCATGGCGGCGGAGAGCGTCTCGTGGTGGGGGTCGATGGCCCCGTCGGAGCGCAGGGCGACGACGAAGAGGACCGCGGGCAGCAGCCACCAGCGCCGTGTCTCCCCGATCCGCCGGTCCGAGAACTGGCGCACGACGACGAGCGCGACCACCGTGATGATCACCAGGATGTTGAACAACTCCGACATTGCGGCCTCCGTGGACGTGAAGTTCGATGCCGTCAACGCTAGGGAGGTTCGGGCGTCGTGAGATCGGCTCCAGGGCTGACCGTGGGTGGAGATCGATCTCCACCCACGGGTGGAGCGTCTCAGACGTCGATGCGGGAGCGGTCCAGGGTCGCCGCGGAACTGGTGATGAACTCCTTGCGGGGCGCGACCTCGTTGCCCATGAGCAGGTCGAAGATCTGCTCCGACGACTCCAGGTCGCCGATGTTGATCCGCCGCAGGGTGCGGTGGCGCGGGTCCATCGTGGTCTCCGCCAGCTGGTCGGCGTCCATCTCGCCCAGCCCCTTGTACCGCTGGATCGAGTCCTTGAACCGGACGTTCTTCCGCTGCAGCTCCAGCAGGGTCTGCCGGAGCTCGTTGTCGGAGTAGGTGTAGATGTACTTGTCCTGGCCCTTCTTGGGCTGGACGAGCTCGATCCGGTGCAGCGGGGGCACTGCCGCGAAGACCCTGCCCGCCTCGACCATCGGCCGCATGTAGCGCTGGAAGAGCGTCAGCAGCAGGGTCCGGATGTGCGAACCGTCGACGTCGGCGTCGGTCATCATGATGACCTTGCCGTACCTGGCCGCGTCGATGTCGAAGGTACGCCCGGAGCCCGCTCCTATGACCTGGATGATGGCACCGCACTCGGCGTTCTTGAGCATGTCCGAGACGGACGACTTCTGGACGTTGAGGATCTTGCCCCGGATGGGCAGCAGGGCCTGGAACTCACTGTTGCGGGCCAGCTTCGCGGTGCCGAGGGCCGAGTCCCCCTCGACGATGAAGAGCTCGCTGCGCTCCACGTCGTCGCTCCGGCAGTCGGCGAGCTTGGCGGGGAGCGACGACGACTCGAGGGCGGTCTTGCGGCGCTGGGCGTCCTTGTGCTGCCTGGCCGCGATGCGGGTGCGGGCCGCGGCGACCGCCTTGTCCAGAACCGCCCTGGCCTGGGCCTTGGCGTCGCGCTTGGTGGACGTCAGGAACGCCTTGAGTTCCTTGGCGACCACGTTGGCCACGATCCGGTTGGCCGCGGAGGTGCCCAGCACCTCCTTGGTCTGCCCTTCGAACTGGGGCTCCGCGAGGCGCACGGTGACGACCGCGGTCAGCCCCTCCAGCGCGTCGTCCTTGACGATGTCGTCCTCGGCGACACGGAGCAGCTTGGCGGAACGCAGCGCCTCGTTGACGGTCCGAGTGAGGGAGCGTTCGAAGCCCGTCACGTGGGTACCGCCCTTGGGGGTGGCGATGATGTTCACGAAGGACTTGATGTTGGTGTCGTAGCCGGTACCCCAGCGCAGGGCGATGTCGACGCCCAGCTCCCGGGTGACCTCGGTCGCCGTCATGTGGCCGCGGTCGTCCAGGACGGGGACGGTCTCCTTGAAGGTCCCCGTCCCGCTCAGCCGCTGGACGTCGCAGACCGCCTTGTCCTGCGCCAGGTACTCGCAGAACTCGCTGATGCCTCCGTCGAAGCGGAAGGTCTCCTCGGTCTTGCCCTCGCCGTCGATTCCACGCTCGTCGCGCACGACGATGGTGAGGCCGGGCACGAGGAAGGCGGTCTGGCGGGCCCGCTGGTAGAGCGTCTCGAGACTGAGCCTGGCGTCCTTGAGGAAGATCTGGCGGTCCGCCCAGTACCTCACCCGGGTGCCGGTACGCGTCTTCGGCACGCGCTTGCCCTTGCGGAGCCCGTTCGCCGGGTCGAACGGGCTGTCCGGCCCCGACTCGGTGAACATCCCGGGGACGCCGCGCCGGAAGCTGATGGAGTGGGTGGCGCTGTTCCGGTCGACCTCGACGTCCAGACGGGCGGAGAGCGCGTTCACGACCGAGGCGCCGACGCCGTGCAGACCACCCGACGCCGCGTACGAGCCTCCGCCGAACTTTCCGCCGGCGTGGAGCTTGGTCATGACGACCTCGATGCCGGAGAGCCCGGTCTTCGGCTCGACGTCCACCGGGATGCCCCGGCCGTTGTCGCGCACCTCGACGGAACCGTCGTCGTGGAGGATGACCTCGATGGCGTCGCAGTACCCCCCGAGGGCCTCGTCCACGGAGTTGTCGATGATCTCCCAGAGGCAGTGCATGAGCCCGCGGCTGTCCGTGGACCCGATGTACATCCCGGGGCGCTTGCGCACCGCTTCGAGCCCTTCGAGGACGAGAAGGTGCCGCGCGGTGTAGTTGGAGCTGTCCCTGTCTGCGCCGCCTGCTCCGGTCAGCAGCGCAGTCGACGGCACGGAATCGGCGGTCACGCGGTTCGCTCCTCGCTGAATTTCATTTGGGGCCCAGTGGGTGACGGGCTCGGCCTCGGTAGCCGCTGAGAGCCTACCGAGGCCTGGTAGAGCGGTTGTAACGCCACCCAGGGGGAATCCTTATGCTAGTCCAGCCTCGCATACACGTTCGATCATTCGTTGGGGTGACGTGCACATCACGTTCCCTTCGAGGCATGAACCATTTAGGCTCCGGGCACGTCCTCAAGAACAACCGGCAAGCCAGCCGGGGGGACCGGCCCACACAAGCAACGCGAAACCGTAGCGCTACGCAATACGGCACATTCGCCGCCAACCGGCGACAGACAGCCACTCCGAGAAGAAGTTTCGAAGAAATGCCACGAGCGGGAACGTTTTCGGCCTGGTTGGATGTTGACCCTGGTACGACAGCTCGTCGAGCTAGAGAAGAGGCGACGTGACTACTGTTCTGACCCCCGCGAGCCCGCTGACCGCAGCAGACCGCTGTGACCGTTGCGGCGCCCAGGCCTATCTGCGCGTCGTGCTGATCAGTGGCGGTGAACTGCTCTTCTGTGCCCACCACGGGCGCAAGTTCGAGCCGGAACTCAAGAAGATCGCCGCGGAAATACAGGATGAGACGGACCGGCTCACCGCCGTACAGGCAAGTGCCGCCGACGAGGAACACTGACACCTCGCATCCACGACGAGCCATGGGCACGGTCCCCGACCGGCCGACGGGCGGTCTCCCCCCAGGGGAGACCGCCCGTTCTCGTGCCCCGCGCAGGGCGCGGTCAGGGGGTCAGCCGACCTCAGTCATCCACCGGATCGCGGCGGACACCCGCGTGTACACACCGGGGCTGCCCGGACTCCCGCAGCCGCTGCCCCACGAGACGAGCCCGATGAGGCGCCCACGGGCCACCAGCGGGCCTCCGCTGTCCCCCTGGCAGGCATCCCGCCCTCCCGCCGTGTCACCGGCGCAGAGCATCGTCGAGGGCTCGTACGCGCCCTGTGTGCCGCCCGGGTAGGCCCTGGCGCAGTCACCGTCCGGCAGCACCCGCACCTTCGCCGCGCGCAGGCCGGCGGAGTAGGCCCCGTACCCGGTCATGTCCCCCCAGCCGTACACCGTCGCGGTGGTGCCCTCCGTGTACGCGGCGTCACCGGCTCCGGCCATGGGGATGACGCTCCCCTTCGGCAGCGCGCGGGACAGGGTGAGGACGGCCAGGTCGGCGGAGTTGGTGCGCGAGTCGTAGGACGGGTTGACCCACACCGAGCGGACCGGGATCTCCTGGCCCCCCGGCCCGTCCAGCTCGTCCCTCCCTGCGATGATCCGGAGGTCCCGGATCTCCGAGGCGGCGGAGCCGAGGACGTCCTCCCCCATGCAGTGTGCGGCCGTCAGCACCCGGTCGGGCGCGACCGCCACTCCCCCGCAGAACTGGCCCGCCCGGGTACCTCCGAACCGGTCACGGCTGGAGACGGCCACGGCCCAAGGGCTGTCGGCGACGGCCGCCGGCCTTCCTCCGACGATGATGCTGTCCGCCTCCGCGGAGGCCGGAGGGCCGAGGGATATCGCCGTGGTGGCGAGGGCCAGGGTGAACACTGCGGGGAGGACGCGGACGGGAACGCGGTGCATGAGGGCTCCTGACTCCTGGGTGAACACTGCCCACTCAGCGTCATCCCCCGCCGCGCCCGCCGCACGCGGACATGGGCCGGGCCCGGAACCTCAGGAGGTTCCGGGCCCGGCCCATGTGCGTCGTCGCCCGAAGGGCGTGCTCCGGATGTTGCGCCGTCCGCCAGGAGGGCGGACAGGCGGGACTTCCGGAACCCGCTCCTAGTCGAGGTAGTCGCGCAGCACCTGCGAGCGCGACGGGTGACGGAGCTTCGACATCGTCTTGGACTCGATCTGGCGGATGCGCTCTCGCGTCACCCCGTAGACCTTGCCGATCTCGTCCAGCGTCTTCGGCTGCCCGTCGGTGAGGCCGAAACGCATCGAGACGACGCCCGCCTCACGCTCGGAAAGGGTGTCGAGCACGGAGTGCAGCTGCTCCTGGAGCAGGGTGAAGCTCACCGCGTCCGCGGGCACGACGGCCTCGGAGTCCTCGATCAGGTCTCCGAACTCGCTGTCCCCGTCCTCACCCAGCGGGGTGTGGAGGGAGATCGGCTCGCGGCCGTACTTCTGGACCTCGATGACCTTCTCAGGGGTCATGTCGAGCTCCTTGGCCAGCTCCTCGGGAGTGGGCTCACGCCCGAGGTCCTGAAGCATCTGGCGCTGCACACGGGCGAGCTTGTTGATGACCTCGACCATGTGCACCGGGATGCGGATGGTGCGGGCCTGGTCGGCCATGGCGCGGGTGATCGCCTGGCGGATCCACCAGGTGGCGTACGTGGAGAACTTGTAGCCCTTGGTGTAGTCGAACTTCTCCACGGCACGGATCAGACCGAGGTTGCCCTCCTGGATGAGGTCCAGGAAGAGCATGCCGCGGCCGGTGTAACGCTTGGCCAGCGACACCACGAGCCTGAGGTTGGCCTCCAGCAGGTGGTTCTTCGCCCGGCGGCCGTCCTCGGCGATGATCTCCAGTTCGCGCTTGAGCTTCGGCGCGAGCTTGTCGGAGTTCGCGAGCTTGTCCTCGGCGAAGAGACCGGCCTCGATGCGCTTGGCCAGCTCCACCTCCTGCTCGGCGTTGAGGAGGGGAACCTTGCCGATCTGCTTGAGGTAGTCCTTGACCGGGTCGGCCGTGGCACCGGCGACGGCGACCTGCTGCGCGGGCGCGTCGTCCTCGTCGTCGTCGGAGAGGACGAAGCCCTTGTTCTCGCCCTCGCCCTCCTCTTCCTCGCCCTTGCCGACCTTGACCTCCTCGACGACCTCGTCGCCGTCGAGAAGCTCGTCGTCCTGCTTGCCTGACTTCTTCGCCGCGGTCTTCTTGACCGCGGTCTTCTTGGCGGCGGCCTTCTTGGCGACCGTCTTCTTGGCCGCGGCCTTCTTCGCGGGGGCGGCGACGGTGTCGCCGGCTGCCTCGTCCGTGCTCTCGGCCGCCGGGGCGGCGGATGCCGCGACGGTCCGCGTCACGGCCGTCTTGGCCGGAACAGTCTTGGTGGCGGTGCGCTTGACCGGGCTCTTCGCTGCGACGCTCTTGCGGGCGCGCTTAGGCGACTCCGCGGCACTGACCATCAGCGTCACACCCTCTTCCTCGAGGATCTGGTTGAGGCTGCGCAGAACATTTTTCCACTGGGTTGGCGGAATCTGGTCAGCCTCGAAGGCCCGACGCACGTCATCGCCGGCGATCTGCCCATCAGCCTTTCCCCGCTCGATGAGCGCCATCACAGACTCTGACTCGGCGATCTCCGGCGGGAGCGTACGGGATGTGCTGGCCGACACGAACAACCTCTCGGAACGATGGAAACGGCTTCCGGCCCTGCCCTGAAGGGGGCTGGTACCGACGACCGTCGACTGGGGATGTCGCCGACGGCGCGGGCTTGGCCTCAGAACTGCACAGCGCACTACGTGGCTGCTGTATTCCTTCCGCGGCGGTCACCTCTTAAGTCATCGCACTGTTTCGAGGAGTGTTACGCCCAATTCGCGTGGCCCGAGTCACACCTCATACGCGACAAACATAACCAGAGGCCGCAAGTCCGCCCGACGTGCCGCCGAGCCGTCAGGCCCGGCGGCCCCGAGGACCGCACGGTCCGGCCCCGCGGTGCTCAGTGCTCGCGGGGCGCGGGAACCACCCGGTCCCCGTCGGCGTGGCCGACGAGCAGCTGCCGCATGGCCGCCTCGGCTCCCGCCGAGTCACCCGACGCGAGGGCCTCGACGATACGCGCGTGGTGCCCCAGAGACGCCTCGGCCGGCCGGTCACAGCCGGTGACGGGACCTCCGGAGACGTGCAGCGCCGCCGACACGATCCCGGAGAGATGCTCCAGCATGCGGTTGCCGGCCGCCTGGATGAGCAGACCGTGGAACTCGGCATCGGCCCTGGAGAAGGTGAGGGCGTCGCCCTGCCCCATCGCATGCCCCATGATCTCGATCATGTCCCCGAGCCTCTGCTGAACGTCCTCGCGCCCATGACCGGCGGCCAGACGGGCGGCCAGTGGCTCGATGGTCCAGCGGAGATCCTCGAGCTCGCGGCGCTGGTCATCACGCTGCGGCCCGAAGGCCCGCCACTCGATGATGTCGGGATCCAGCAGATTCCAGTCGCTCACCGGGCGCACCCGGGTGCCGACGTTGGGCCGGGCGCTGACAAGGCCCTTGGCCTCGAGAACGCGAAGGGATTCCCTCACAACGGTGCGGGAGACCTCGAATCGCTGACCGATCTCCTCCGGCACGAGCGGCCGGTCCGCACCGAGGTCACCGGAAACGATCATCTGGCCGAGCTGCTGGACAAGTTGGCCGTGAAGCCCACGGCCCCTGCCCGCGGCGCCCCGGCGGCCCGCCCTCCCCAGCTCCGTATCGGCGCCACCCCAGGAACGGAGCGCGGCGCGCTCGCCGGCCGGCGCCTCCGTGTAGGGGTAGCGGTCGAGTTCGCCCGGGCCGGCGAGGCCGGAATCGGCGGAGCGGGCGGCGGTCATCATGGTGTGCGCAAGGGTACTCACGCATCCTTTGTCGGCGCCGCTCAGCCGCCCCTTGAGGTCTTTGCTGAAAAGCACACGAAAGGGTGATCGGCACCCACCTCTCAATTGACGCGTTATCGGTATAAAACGCCCCCTACAAGAGAGTTGCCCCGATGGCACGGTCGAACTGGGGTTCCGCGGTCACCAACGGGCCCTCCCGCGAAGGCCGGTGAAGGCATAGGCGCAGACCAGGGCGGCCAACGACAGGGAGAGCGCGAGTCCGACGGGCTGGGTGACCACCCGCACCGCGGCCATCGCCCATCGGTCGGCCTCGTTCGGCCACTGCAGCCAGCCGAGTTCGCGCAGGCGGCCCGGCAGCCCCGCCACGGAGCGGACGGACGGCCCCGCGAGAAGTCTCTGCACGAGCGGCAGGACGAGCACAGGGACGGCCAGGACCGCGGCGACACCGGCGAGGGCCAGCCGGAACACGCCCGCCCCCAGCAGGCCTGCCCACGCGCACCCGATCGAGAGCCCCAGCCAACTGGCGGTCATCTGCGGAGCGTTCACCGGGACCGTCACGAGGTCCCCGCCGTAGACGAGGCGCAGGGCTTCGGCGTTGGCCAGGACGGAGAGCCCGGCGAGCAGTACGGCGACGCCCCCGGAGACCAGAAGCTTGGCCACCAGCAGCCCGAGGCGACGGGGGACCGTGCCGCGCCCGGCGGCGAGCGCCGGGTAGCGGAACTCGTCGCCGAAGCAGAGGGCACCCAGCAGTCCCGCGGCGAACGCGGCCGGGGGCAGCGGCAGCAGATCGGGCCAGGCCGCCAGGAGGCGGGGCAGCGGCGTCCCTCCGGTGCGGGCCAGCAGCACCGAGATGCCCGCCGAGACCGCCAGAACACCCGCCAGGATCAGTGCCGTTGTCCTGACGCCGAAGAGCCGGCGCAGTTCGTACCGCAGCGGGCGCAGAGGGCCGCGGGCCGGGCGCACGGTGATCGGAGGGGGCAGTTGCGAGATCGCGACGGTCGAGGCGGGCCCCGGCGGGACGATCCGGCGCGGTCCGCCGTCCGGGTCCGCGGCCGGAACGGCCGGCGGACCGGCGTCGCCGGTCTCGTCGGCGAGCTGGTGGACGGGAACGCCGTGCCGGTAGGCCGCGTCCCCCACCTCCGCGCAGCTGCTCCCGTACACGGAAAGCCGGGCGCCGCCCTCGGCGACCACCTCGACGGAACGCCGGGCGGCACGGGCCTCGCGGCTCACCACCGCGGCCAGCCTGGCCGCGTGCGGTGTCCGCACGGCGACCCGGGGACGCAGTCGTGTGCGTGCGAATTCCCGGACATCCTGGTCCGCGACCAGGCGCCCTCCGTCGATGGTGATCACACGGTCGGCCGCGTGGGCCGCTTCCCTGGGGTCACTGATCGCGTGAAGGACGGTTCCGCCCTCGGCGGCGTGCGCGCGGAGAAGGCCGTGGAGCCAGCTCCTCTCGCGCGGCGAGAGTCCCTCGGCGGGCTCGTCCAGGACGAGGGTGTGGGGATCGCCGAGCAGCGCCGAGGCGAGGCCGAGCCTTCGGTCCATGCCGGCGGAAAGGGTCCCGATGCGCTGATCCCCGAGGCCCGCCAGCCCGACGACCTCGAGTAGTTCGTCCGCCCGCGACGCCGGGACCCCGGCTGCGGCGCAGAGCATCCGGAGCTGGCCGCGAGCGGTGCGCGCGGGGTGCCCCGGGACGTCACCGAGCAGCACCCCGACTTCACGGGCGGGATGACCGATGCGGTGCAGTGGCCTGCCCTTGAAGTAGGTGACACCTCGCCCTGCTTCGATCTCGAGCATCAGGCGGAGGGCGGTGGTCTTGCCGGAGCCCGGGGCGCCGAGCAGCGCCGTGACGCAGCCGGACGGGGCTTCGAAGGTCAGGTCCTCGACGAATGGAGGACGGTCGTGGCGCGGGGCGCTGGTGAGTCCGATGGCCTGGAGCATCGCTTCTCTCACGGAGGGGGTGACCGCTCGGCGGCAGGTGGGTACCCCAGCAAGATAACGCGACATTTCAGACTTTTGGTGCACCGGTGGTTCTGCGGGTGTTCCGCAGGCCGACAAGCCGTCTGCCGGCCGCCTACGAGTCGGACGGTCCGCACCGGACGTGTTCAGACCTCCGGCCGCCACAGGACCGGAGGGCCGAGCACGGTCAGACCTCCTGCCTCAGACCTCCGGCCTCAGCATCGGAGGGTTGAGCACCGTCGCCGCTCCGGCTCGGAACAACTGCGCGGGACGCCCTCCCTGGCGCGTCGTCGTCCCGCCCGACGGCACCAGGAAGCCGGGCGTGCCCGTGACCTTGCGGTGGAAGTTCCGCGGGTCCAGCACGACTCCCCACACCGCCTCGTACACCCTGCGCAACTCGCCGACGGTGAACTCGGGCGGACAGAACGCGGTGGCCAGCGAGGAGTACTCGATCTTCGAGCGAGCCCGCTCCACCCCGTCGTCGAGGATGCGCGCGTGGTCGAAGGCCAGAGGCGCGGACTCCCCGTCCTCGCGCGCGAACCCGTCTCCCGGGCCGAGCAGATCCTCCACGGAGGCCCAGCGGGCACTGTTCGCATCCCCTCCCGCGCGCGGCGCAGGCAGGTCGGGCGCGAGCGCGAGATGTGCCACGCTGACGACCCGCATCCGCGGGTCGCGACCCGGATCACCGTAGGTGGCCAACTGCTCCAGGTGGGCTCCGTTTCCCGGAGCCGGGGCGGACGGGTCATGGGCACAGAGCCCCGTCTCCTCGACGAGCTCCCGCGCCGCGGCCGCACCCAGGTCCTCATCGGCCCTGACGAATCCGCCGGGCAGGGCCCAGCGGCCTCTGAACGGTGATTCACCACGTCGCACCACCAGAGCGCAGAGGGCGTGACGTCGAACCGTGAGGACAACCAGGTCGACGGTGACAGCGAAGGGCGGGAAGGTCGACGGGTCGTAGGACGGCATGCCGAAATCATAGTCGTCTCCTTGACGATAAACACTCCCCCGGCGACTCCCGTTCCCCGCCGGACCGTGCCCGCGCCCGCGGCGGTCGCGGGCGCGCTCGAGCTACCTCGTGGAGGCCGACGGCACCGTGTCCGCGCCCGCCTCGGTCGCGAGGGCCGCGCGGCCACCACCGCGACAGGTCAGCCGGGACTGCCCGGCGAGCGTCCGCCTGCGCCACGCCTGCTGAGGCGCCGGGCGCCCCGGGCCTGTTCCCGGCCGGTGTCCCGGCCCGGTCGGGAACCGGAGGGCGCGCGCACCCCGGCCGGCCGCCGTTTCCGCTTCGCGTCGGGCGCACCCGCCGGGCAGGGCGCCGACCGGCCCGCCCCTCGCCGGGCCCGCGCGCCGGACCCGCCTTCCTCCCCCTTACCGGCGCGTGTGGCCCGCTCGCCCCGGAGGCAGCGCCGCAACGTCTCCGGGTCCAGGCCCTGGTTGCACGCCTGGTGGAGGAGCTGGGCGAACGTGTAGTGCGGATCGGCCCGCAGTGCGAGCCCCAGGGCCACCCGGGCGCCTGCCTCGTCACCCATGGACCACGAGACCCAGCCGGCCAGCGTCAGCGGGGCGGCCGCGTGTTCCACGAAGGGACCGACGCAGCGGCGCGCGAGTGCCCGCCACAGCCGCAAGGCCGTTTCCGCCTCGCGGCCTTCCATCCACTCCGCCGCCCGGTCCCTGGTATCACGGTCCTGGAGTCCGAGGATGACCGCGGCGGCCTCCTCCGCCGTGATCAGACGGTCGTCCGCGCTGTCGGCCAGGGCGGGCCCCGCCGCCGGAGCGCTGCCGAGGCGCTCCCTGAGCTCACCGGCGAGCCGGAGCGTCTCCGCGGCAACCGCTCCACGCCCCCCGGGGTCGAGGATCCGGGACACCAGGCCGGCTCCCGCGGCGTCCAGCGCCCGCTCCTGCTCCCGCGCCGCCCCCGCGTCCCCGGGGGTCAGCCGCGCCTCCATGTCGCGCAGCGAGCCGCGCACCTGGATGCCCGCGTACGCCGCCGCGGCGGCCATGACCGTCGTGCCCGGCAGCGCCAGGGGGTTGCCTTCCTGCGGGCAGCAGCGCTCGTCGGGACAGCAGTAGGACCAGTAGCGTCCGTCGGAGATGCAGAGCGCTTCGAGCACGGGGACGTCGAGCGCTCCGCAGGCAGTGCGCAGGTACTGGGCAAGTGGCCGCAGCCGCTCCATCACCCTCGGTGCGCTCTCCCCCTCGGCCGGGTCCTGGCAGAGGAAGACGATGATCGCGTCGGGGCGGGACCCACGCTTCTCACTGCCTTCGATCAGGCTGCGGGCGAGCTGCCCGGCGACCGGCTCCCACTCCAGTGGATCACGTGGGATGCCCAGCCTGAGCCGACCGCCGAAGCGGCCGCGCCCACCGTGCAGTGCCGCCATGACCACACTGTCGTCGGGATGGAACCCCATCAGGTACGGGAGGGCGTCGGCGAGTTCGGCGGGACCGCGCAAGGTGATCTGCTGCGCGTCGGACGGACCGGGGATTTCGTCGTGCTCGTTCATGGCACGACCGTCCCGCGGGACGCCGGATTCCGCGACCCCTGTGGATAACTGTTGTCCACAGGGGTCGACAGCTGGATGCGGAAAGTCCGTGTCATCGGGTTGCATGGCGGCATGCGCAGCACACACCTCACCACCGGTCCGAAAGCGCTCCCCGCTCGTCCGGCGGCGTGTCCGCCACCGCTGCCGTCGTGTCCGGCCGGTGCCGGACCGGCGCCAGGTGGCCCGGGCCGACCAGCGCGACCGCGGACGGGGGCCCGAAGCCATGGCCCTCCCGGCAGGTCCGCGGGCGCGCTTCAGCCCCCGCACCGCCCCGGCACTCGCGCCACCGCATGCGGAGCGCGGCTTGCCTCCGCGGGCCAGCCGGTTCCGTTCCGCGGAGGCCCCGCCATCAGACAGCGGCCGCCCGCCTGGGGCCGCGACTCACGCGGCTTGGGCGAGCACCAGCGGAAGCACCGGACCCGCCCCGCTCTGACGCAGCAGACGCGCCCCCACGGCAAGGGTCCAGCCGGATTCGGTGAAGTCGTCCACGAGCAGGACCGGACCGGGCGTGGCGGCCAGAGCGGCGGCGAGATCCTGCGGCACCGCGAACGAGGCGGCGAGCGCACGCAGCCGCTGGGCGGAGTTGCTGCGGTGGAACGCCTGCCCGTCCGCCTCCGGGGTGTAGGCAAGAGCACCCAGCAATGGCAGCCTGCCCACCTGGGCAAGCCCTTCGGCCAGGGAAGCCACCAGCCGTGGACGGTTACGGGAGGGCATCGCTACGATCCCGACCGGCCTCTCCGCCGCGTCGGCCGCTCCGGTCGCCCAACCGCCGGGCGAGCGTGCCCAGTCGGCCACGACCGTGACGACCGCCTTCAGCACGTCGTCGGGAACCGGCCCGTCCTCCGCCTGCTCCGAGAGCAGGGGGCGCAGCCGGTTTCCCCATCCGATGTCCGAGAGCCTCCCGAGGGCACGGCCCACGGCAGCTTGCTGACCGGCCGGGATTCGGCCCTTGAGGTCGACGCCGACAGCGGCCATGCCGGTGGGCCACATCCGTCGGGGCTCGACCTCCGTCCCGGGGCGTTCCAGCTCACCCGCGGCTCCGGCGAGTGCCCCGGGGGACACCGAGGCGTCCAGCCAGGGACCGGCGCACGTGTCGCAGCGGCCGCACGGTGCGGCCTTCTCGTCGTCGAGCTGCCGCTGCAGGAACTCCATCCGGCAGCCAGTGGTCGCCACGTAGTCCCGCATGGCCTGCTGCTCCGCCTTGCGCTGGCGGTCGACCCAGGCGTACCGCTCCGCGTCGTACGTCCAGGGGCGGCCGGTGGCGGTCCAGCCACCCTTCACGCGCCTGACCGCCCCGTCCACGTCGAGGACCTTCAGCATCGACTCCAGGCGCGAACGCCGGAGATCGACCAGCGGCTCCAGGGCCGGCAGCGACAGCGGCCGCCCCGCATCCTGCAGAACCGCGAGGGTGCGCCGTACCTGCTCCTCGGGAGGGAAGCCCACAGACGCGAAGTACGCCCAGATCGCCTCGTCCTCCCGGCCCGGCAGCAACAGCACGTCCGCGTGGTCCACTCCGCGCCCCGCACGCCCCACCTGCTGGTAGTAGGCGATGGGTGAGGACGGCGATCCCAGATGCACCACGAAGCCCAGGTCCGGCTTGTCGAAACCCATCCCCAGGGCCGAGGTGGCCACCAGAGCCTTCACACGGTTGGCGAGCAGATCCTCCTCGGCCTGCAGCCGGTCCGCGTTCTCCGTCTTCCCCGTGTAGGACGCCACCGCATACCCGCTCTGCCGCAGGAAGGCCGCGACCTCCTCGGCCGCCGCCACCGTCAGTGTGTAGATGATCCCCGACCCCGGCAGGTCGCCCAGCCGCTCCCCCAGCCACGCCAGGCGATGCGCGGCATCCGGAAGCTCCAGCACCCCGAGCCGCAGGCTCTCCCGGTCCAGAGGTCCCCGCAGGACCAGCGCCTCGCTGCCGCCCGTACCGAGCTGTTCGGCGACGTCCGCCGTCACCCGGGCATTCGCCGTGGCGGTGGTTGCCAGGACGGGGACCCCCGCCGGGAGCTCGGCCAGCATCGTGCGCAGACGCCGGTAGTCGGGCCGGAAGTCATGCCCCCAGTCGGAGATGCAGTGGGCCTCGTCGACGACGAGCAGTCCCGTCGTCGCGGCCAGGCGCGGAAGCACCGCCTCCCGGAAGTCGGGGGAGTTGAGTCGTTCGGGGCTCACCAGGAGCACGTCCACCGCGCCTGCCTCCACCTCGGCCTGGATCGCGTCCCACTCCTCCGGATTGGCGGAGTTGATCGTCCTGGCCGCGATGCCTGCCCGGGCCGCCGACTCGACCTGGTTGCGCATGAGCGCCAGCAAGGGCGAGATGATCACCGTCGGGCCGGCGCCCCGGTGTCGCAGCAGCGCGGTGGCGACGAAGTAGACCGCCGACTTCCCCCACCCGGTGCGCTGCACCACCAGCGCCCGGCGATGCTCCAGCACCAGGGCTTCGATCGCCTGCCACTGATCCTCGCGCAGCCGCGCCTCGCCGTCACCGCGCCCCACGAGACGGGACAGCACAGCATCGGCCTCGGCACGCACATCCATGTCGCTCATTCCTCCATGCAACCCGACGCCACCGGCATCACGCGAACCGGCGGACGGCCGGCACCGGTCGCACCGCACCGGGGGCACCCCCGGAAGGGACCTCCGAGCGGATCCCCGCGGCCCCCGAGCCGACGGCGCTTCGCGCGGTCCCCGCCGGCTCCCCGCGCTCCTTGCCACTGGTCCCGCGGTCAGGGCGCCGCGCAGGGCTTCGTTTCCCACGGAGCGGGCAGGGATATCTGTGTCATTCCGTCAGATACCAGTCAGCCGGATCAATTGCTCGTTGCCGCCTGCCGATACGACAGGAAGAATTGGAGTCGCTCCCCGCACGGTCTTTCGCGGGCCCGGAAGGGCTGTGCCGCGGCGCGCCGTCATTCGACCCTGCCCGCCCGGTGGGCGCGTAGCGAAGGGAGGACCGTGACCTTCGGATTCGCTCCGTCCGCAGCCAGTTCACTGTCGGCGTCCGCCGGCAGCGTCAACCAGGTCGCCCGCATGCTGGAACCGGCCGAGTGGGCTGCCGCCGGGATACCCCTGCTGCGCAGTCCACGCGAGGTGGTCGGCGGTCTCCACGCGCGGCACCGGCCGGCGCCGGCGACGGCGATCGTCGCCGTCCTCGATCACGAGGAACGGCTCACCGCCAGCGCCTCGTTCACCCGGAGATCCGGCCTGGCCACCGACGGCTGGGAATTCCGCAACGCACTGCTGGCCCATCTGCGCCGGGTGATCCCTCACGACCTCCGGCGGCGCACCCCGGTACGCACCGCGGTACTGCTCTACTGCCGCGAGGGCGACGAACGCTGGACGGAGGAGGACGGGGCCTGGATGTGGGGGCTGCGAGACGCATGCACCCTGCACGGCCTGCGCTGCGGTGCCTACATCACCTTGACGCGGGGCGGCTGGCAGATCCTGGGAGAGGGCCGCGCCGGGCGCAGTCCCACACTGCTGTCCCGGCCGTCGGCCCTGGCGGACGCCACTTCTGATCATGACCCGGTACCCCTGCGCACCGGGGGCGGGGCCGCCGACGCGCTGCGACGGACAGCCGCCCGCTGAGGAGCGCCGTGGGGGCCCGGGGGGAGGGCGACCCCCCGGGCCCCCCCCCCGCGGGGGGGAAACCCCCGCGCCCAGCGCGGGGTTTTTAGTGTGGGGGGGTGGGCAACCCAACCTC
>NZ_JBHZCI010000040.1:0-71011 GCF_042755185.1 Streptomyces sp. NPDC059166
AGGGGGCCCTCCACCTGGTTACTTACGTTTAAATCCTGCTTTTGGTGTTCCCCCCGCCGTTGGGCGCCCACCCCTGCCGCGGGGGGTGGGGGGTGAAGCGCACCCCCGCCCACCGCCCCACCACCCCTCTTCATCCCCACAGGGAGGCAGCCCGTGACCGCACATGCCGTCCGTACCGGAGTCTGGTTCATCGGAGCACGAGGCTCCGTCGCCACCACCGCCGCCGCGGGGTGCGCGGCCATCGCGGCCGGGCTGCACCCGCCGACCGGCATGGTCACCGAGACGCCCCCCTTCCAGGGCGCGGGCCTCCCACCACTGGCATCCCTGGTACTCGGCGGCCACGACACCGTCGACTGCCCCCTCCCGAAGCGGGCCGAGGCACTCGCCGAAGGCGGAGTGCTCCCGCACGGACTGCCGTCCGCCGTCCAGGCCGAACTCGCAGCCGTGGAGCGGGAGATACGCGCCGGTGGACCGCTCCCCGGAGACACCCGCAGCGACGAGCAGCTCATCACCGCCTTCGCCGCCGACATCGAGGACTTCACCCGCCGCCACAGGCTCGCGCGCACCGTCGTCATCAACGTCGCCTCGACCGAACCGGCGCCGAGGGAGGGCCACCCCAGGCTGCCGGCCAGCTCCCTCTACGCGGCGGCCGCACTACGCGCCGGCTGCGCGTACGCCAACTTCACCCCGTCCACCGGACTGCGCACCCCCCGCCTGCGGGAGGCCGTGGACTCCTGCGCACTGCCGTACGCCGGACGCGACGGCAAGACGGGCCAGACACTCCTGCGCTCCGTACTCGCACCGATGTTCGTCCAGCGCGCCCTGCCGGTGCGGGCCTGGTCCGGCACCAACCTGCTGGGCGGAGGCGACGGTGCGGCCCTCGCCGACCCGGCCGCCGCCGCCGCGAAGAACGCGGGAAAGGAACGGGTGCTCGCCGACACCCTGGGGTCCGCGCCCGAGGGAGAGGTCCACATCGACGACGTACCGGCGATGGGGGACTGGAAGACGGCATGGGACCACATCGCCTTCGACGGGTTCCTCGGCTCACGGATGATCCTCCAGACCATCTGGCAAGGGTGCGACTCCGCCCTCGCCGCCCCCCTCGTCCTCGACCTGGCCAGGCTCCTGGCCCGCTCCCACGAGGCCGGGCTGACCGGCCCGCGCCCCGAACTCGGCTTCTACTTCAAGGACCCGGACGGTGGCCCGGCCGCACTGCCCGAGCAGTACGCGCAGCTGCTCGCCTTCGCCGAACGCCTGCGGGCCGCCCGGTGAGGCCCCTCCGGCTCCTCACCGTCCTGACCGGCGCTCCACGACCGGCCGGCACCGGCCCCGCCGACGCCCCGGCCCCCTCAGCCGGTCTGTCCGGTGCGGGCGGGACTGCGCCCGCACCGGACAGGCCCCTCGCGCGGGTGCGGGCCTGGGCGGAACTGCTGCGGGTCTCCGCGCTGTTCACCGTCCCCGGAGACGCACTCGCCGGCGCCGCCGCGCGCGGCCGGACACCAGGCCGGGGCACCCTCCTGGCCGCCGGGGCGTCCCTGTGCCTGTACGAGGCCGGCATGGCCCTCAACGACTGGGCCGACCGTGACGAGGACGCCGTCGACCGCCCGCACCGGCCCATTCCCTCGGGCCGCGTCACACCAGGCGCCGCCCTGGCAGCAGCAGGCGGTCTGACCGCCGCCGGACTCGCCCTCGCCGCCCGGGCAGGCCGCCCCGCCCTCGCCGTCGCCGCAGGGCTGGCGGCCACCGTCTGGGCCTACGACCTGCGGCTCAAGCACACGGGGCTGGGGCCCGCTGCGATGGCTTCCGCCCGCGCCCTGGACGTACTCCTCGGCGCCACGGCCGGCGGCCCGGCACCTTCCCGGGGAGGGGCCCGGACGAGCGCGACGACCCCGGCCGCACGGCCCGCAGCCGCAGCGCTGCCCGCCGCCCTCACCCTCGGCGCGCACACCTACGCCGTCACCGCCGTCTCCCGGCACGAGGCACAGGGAGGCTCCACCACCGCCCCGCTGGCGGCACTGGCCGGCGTGACGGCGCTCGGGACCGCCGTACTGCACCGCCCGCCCCCACCGGGCAACGGCGGGCCCCGCCCGCGCCCGGCGGACGTCCTGCTGGCCGCCCTCACCGGCAGCTACCTCCGCACATCGGCGATCCCCCTCCTGCACGCCGCGCTCAACCCCTCCCCACCCCTCACCCAGCGGGCCGTCGGAGGCGGGATCCGGGCCATGATCCCGCTGCAGGCCGCGCTGGCGACGAGAGCCGGGGCGCCCCTCAGCGCACTCGCCGTCACCGGACTCGTCCCCCTGGCCCGCGCCCTCGCACGGAAGGTGAGCCCCACATGACCCTCCGCCTCGGATACGGCACCAACGGCCTGACCGACCTCCGCCTCGACGACGCCCTCGGCCTCCTCGCCGACCTGGGCTACGACGGCGTCGGTCTGACCCTCGACCACATGCACCTCGACCCGATCACCCCAGGCCTCCCCGCCCGCACCCGCGAACTGGCCCGCAGGCTCACCTCCCTCGGGCTCGGCGCCACCGTCGAGACGGGAGCCCGCTACGTCCTCGACCCACGGCGCAAGCACGGCCCCTCCCTGCTGGACCCCGACCCTGACGCCCGCGCGGACCGCGTCGCCCTCCTCCTGACCGCCGTACAGGTGGCCGCCGACCTCGGCGCCCACGCGGTGCACTGCTTCAGCGGAATCCTCCCGGCACACACCACCGAGGACACCGCCTGGGACCGGCTGGCCCACTCACTCACCCCCGTCCTCGACGCCTGCCGAAGCGCCGGCGTCCCCCTCGCGATCGAGCCGGAACCAGGACACCTCCTCGCCACCCTCGCCGACTTCCACCACCTGCGCGCACTGCTCGGCGACCCCGAACCCCTCGGTCTCACCCTCGACATCGGCCACTGCCACTGCCTGGAACCGACGTCACCCACCGACTGCGTGAAGGAAGCGGCTCCCTGGCTGCGCCACGTCCAGATCGAGGACATGCGCCGCGGAGTCCACGAACACCTCCCCTTCGGCGACGGCGAGATCGACTTCCCGCCCGTCCTCGACGCACTCGCCGCCACCGGCTACACCGGTCTGACCGTCGTCGAGCTGCCCCGCCACTCCCACGCCGGCCCCGAACTCGCCCGTTCCTCGATCGACTTCCTTCGGCACGCCCACGGCCCGGCGAACGGAGCCGGTGCATGCTGACCGGCCGAGACGAACTCGACGGCCTGCTCCCGGGCGCCGCGAGAGCCTGGCTCGACGAAGCCCTCGCCGAGGCGGCACACGCCGCGGACCACCCAGGGGCGAACACCGGCAACCCGCCCTGGGAACTGCGCTTTGCCTCCGCCGGACGCCACTGCGGGCCCGAACACGCCGACGCCGTACGCGTCCTGCTGCTCATCGAGGCAGCGGCCGGGCTGCCCGCCGTGACCAGACTCTACGAACAGGGCACCGCCGCCGAGCGCCGTGCCGTCCTGCTCGCCCTGCACCGGCTCGGGCTCGGCGCCGACGCGCTCCCACTCGTCGAGGACGCACTCCGGACCAACGACACCAGGCTGGTCGCGGCCGCGGTGGGACCGTACGGCGCCCGCCACCTCGACGCGCACGGCTGGCGCCACGCCGTCCTCAAGTGCCTCTTCACCGAGGTCCCCGTCGAAGCCCTCCACCGCCTCGCCGAGCGCGCCCGAGGAGACGCCGAACTCGGCCGCATGCTCACCGACTTCGCAGCCGAACGCACCGCGGCGGGACGCGTGGTCCCCGCCGGCCTGCCGAAGGTACTCGCCCTCACGGCCCCGGCGCCCGCCCCCACGGAGGACTCCTGATGCGCATCTTCGACCCCCACATCCACATGACCTCCCGCACCACCGACGACTACCGGGCGATGTACGAGGCCGGGGTCCGTGCCCTGGTCGAACCCTCCTTCTGGCTCGGCCAGCCACGCACCTCACCCGCCAGCTTCTACGACTACTTCGACGCACTGCTGGGCTGGGAGCCCTTCCGCGCCTCCCAGTACGGCATCGCCCACCACTGCACACTCGCCCTCAACCCCAAGGAGGCGAACGACCCCCGCTGCACCCCCGTCCTGGACGCCCTGCCCCGCTACCTCGTCAAGGACTCCGTCGTCGCCGTCGGCGAGATCGGCTACGACTCGATGACCCCGGCCGAGGACCACGCCCTCAGCACCCAGCTCCGACTTGCCGCCGAACACGGGCTGCCCGCCCTCGTACACACCCCGCACCGCGACAAGCTCGCCGGACTCCACCGCACCATCGACGTCGTCCGCGAGTCGGACCTCGCCCCGGAACTCGTCCTGCTGGACCACCTCAACGAGACCACCGTGAAGCCCGCACTCGACAGCGGATGCTGGGCCGGCTTCTCCATCTACCCGGACACCAAGATGGACGAGGACCGCATGGTCGCCGTCCTGCGGAACCACGGCACCGACCGGATCCTCGTCAACTCGGCCGCGGACTGGGGCAGGAGCGACCCGCTGAAGACCCGTGCGGTCGCCGACACCATGCTGAAGGCCGGGTTCGACGAGGACGACGTCGACAAGGTGCTCTGGCGCAACCCCGTCGCCTTCTACGGGCAGAGCGGCCGGCTCCAGCTCGACACCACCGCCACCGGCCCGCTCCACGAGGGCAACTCCATCCTCCGCGGCGGGGAGTGAGACATGCGCTTCCGGCACCCCGACGGCTCCACGGTCCACCTCTCCTACTGCACCAACGTCCACCCCGCGGAAACCCTCGAAGGAGTGCGCGCCCAACTGCGCGACCACTGCGAGCCCGTACGCCGGCGACTCGGCCGCGACCGCCTCGGCATCGGGCTGTGGCTCGCCAGGAAGGCCGCCAGGGCCCTGACCGACGACCCCGCCGCCCAGCGCTCGCTACGAGGGGAGCTGGAGAGCCGCGGCCTCGAGGTCGTCACCCTCAACGGCTTCCCCTACGAGGGATTCGGTGCCCAGGAGGTCAAGTACCGGGTCTACAAACCGGACTGGACGGACCCCGAACGCCTGGCCCACACCACGGACCTGGCCAGACTGCTCGCCGCGCTGCTCCCCGACGACGTCACCGACGGCACGGTCTCCACCCTGCCGATCGCCTGGCGCACCCCCTACGACAACGACCCCACGGCGGCCGCCACCGCACACCGGGCGCTCGCCCACCTCGGCCGGCGCCTGGACGCCCTGCACGAACTCACCGGCAAGTCCATCAGGGTCGGACTCGAACCGGAGCCCGGCTGCACCGTGGAGACCACGGCGGACGCCCTCGCCCCCCTCACGGCGATCGGCCACGACCGCATCGGGATCTGCGTCGACACCTGCCACCTCGCCACCTCCTTCGAGGACCCGGACACCGCCCTCGACGCCCTGGACGCCGCCCGCATCCCTGTCGCCAAGACCCAGCTCTCCGCCGCCCTGCACGCCGAACACCCCCACCTGCCCGAGGTCCGCGCCGCCCTGGGCGCCTTCGCCGAGCCCCGCTTCCTGCACCAGACGCGCACCCTCACCGCCTCCGGCCTCCGGGGGACCGACGACCTCGGCGAAGCGGTCTCCGGCCGCGCCCTGCCGGACAGCACCCCCTGGCGCTCCCACTTCCACGTACCGCTGCACGCCCCGCCCGCACCGCCCCTCACCTCCACGATGCACGTGCTCCAGCAGGTGCTGACCCGGCTCGTGGGCGGCCCCGCGCCCCTCACCCGGCACCTCGAGGTCGAGACGTACACCTGGCAGGCCCTTCCCCCCGAACTGCGCCCCCGCACCCGCACCCAGCTCGCCGACGGCATCGCCGCCGAACTCACCCTCGCCCGCGACCTCCTCGTCGACCTCGGACTGAAGGAGCTCCCTTGACCCCACAGGACACCACCCCGCGCCCCACCCCCCTCCTCGTCCTCGACGTCGTCGGCCTCACCCCCCAACTGCTCCAGCACATGCCGAACCTCCGTGCCATGGCCGGCTCGCAGGCGCCCCTGAGCACCGTCCTGCCCGCCGTCACCTGCGCCGCCCAGTCCACGTTCCTGACCGGCACGACCCCCTCGGAGCACGGGATCGTCGCCAACGGCTGGTACTTCAGGGAGCTCGGCGACATCCTCCTGTGGCGCCAGCACAACGGCCTCGTCGAGGGCGACAAACTCTGGGACGCCGCCCGGCGCACCCACCCCGGCTACACCGTCGCCAACATCTGCTGGTGGTACGCCATGGGCGCCGACACCGACTGGACCGTGACCCCGCGCCCCGTCTACTACGCCGACGGCCGCAAGGAACCCGACTGCTACACCCGGCCCCCGGCACTGCACGACGAACTCACCGAGAAGCTGGGCACCTTCCCCCTCTTCCACTTCTGGGGCCCCGGCGCCGACCTCGTCTCCTCGCAGTGGATCATCGACGCCACCCGGCACGTCATGGCCACCCGCGACCCCGACCTGGCCCTCTGCTACCTGCCCCACCTCGACTACGACCTCCAGCGCTACGGCCCCGACGACCCGCGGTCGCACCGTGCCGCCGCCGACCTGGACCGTGCGACGGCCCCACTGCTGGCCGACGCCCGCGCACAGGGACGCACCGTCGTCGCCCTCTCCGAGTACGGCATCACCCGGGTCGACCGGCCCGTCGACATCAACCGGGCCCTGCGCCGCGCCGGCCTGCTCGAGGTCCACACCCAGGACGGCATGGAATACCTCGACCCGATGGCCTCACGTGCCTTCGCCGTCGCCGACCACCAGCTCGCCCACGTCTACGTACGCCGCCCGGAGGACCTGGAGGCGACCCGGGAGGCCCTGGCCGGCTTGCCCGGGATCGCGGAACTCCTCGACGACGAGGGCAAGAAGGTGCACCACCTGGACCACCCCCGCTCCGGCGAACTGGTCGCCGTTGCGGAGGAGGACGCCTGGTTCACGTACTACTACTGGCTCGACGACGCCCGCGCGCCCGACTTCGCCCAGCTCGTCGAGATCCACCGCAAACCGGGCTACGACCCCGTGGAACTCTTCATGGACCCCCAGGACCCCTATGTGCGGGTCAGGGCCGCGTCCGCCGTGGCCCGCAAGAAGCTGGGGATGCGCTACCGCATGGCGGTCGTCCCGCTCGACCCCTCGCCCATCCGCGGCAGCCACGGCCGCCTCCCGGCGAGCGACGACGAGGGCCCGCTCATCCTCTGCTCCGCCCCCGACGCCTTCGACGGCCGGGTCCAGGCCACCGAAGTGAAGTCACTGCTCCTCCGGCTCGCCGGACTGCACCGACGATCCGCCCCGCCCGCACCTTCACAAGGAGATGTCTGATCATGAGCCGCACCCCGAAGGACCCCGAGCTCGCGCGCAGACTCAGCCGCCGCGACATCCTGGGCGTCGCCGCCGGAGCCACGGCGGCGACCCTGCTCAGCGGCGCCGCCGCACAGGCCTCCGGCCCGCACGGCGGACACGGACACGGCCGGCACGACGACGACCACGGCCAGGGACACGGCCACGGGAAGGGCCGCCCCGTCCTGCCCGCCGGCCGGCTCGGCATCCAGCTCTACAGCCTCCGCGACAAGGTCTCCACACTCGGCTTCGCCCCGGTCTTCGCCGAACTGGAGGAGTACGGCTACGACGAGATCGAGTTCGCCGGATACACCCAGGGCTCCGCCGGGGCCATCACCCTCGCCCAGCTCAAGAAGCTGGCCCGGGACCACGGCCTGAACCCGATCGGCAGCCACGTCGGCTACTACGACGACAACAACCCCGGCGCGTACACCTTCGCGCAGAACCTCACCAAGGTCCTCGACGACGCCGAAGCGCTCGGCCTCAAGCACATCGGCACCGCCTCGGGCCCCTTCCGCTACGGCTCCACGGTGGACGGCTGGAAGCGGGCCGCCGAGGACTTCAACACCTACGGCGCGGAGGCCCGCAAGCGGGGCATGAAGTTCTACCAGCACAACCACGCCGAGGAGTTCTCCTTCGCGACCGACCAGCCGAAGGTACGCCTGTACGACGTCCTCCTCGCCGAGACCGACCCCGACCTGGTTTACCTGGAGATGGACATCTACTGGGCGTTCTGCGCGCAGTTCCGCTTCGGCAAGCGGGCGGACGGCACCCCCGCGCCGTTCAACCCCATCGACTACGTACTGAAGCAGCCCCACCGGTACCCCCTCTTCCACGTCAAGGACGGCACCCGTAACGACGCCGCCCGCGACGGCTACGACATGACGGACGTCGGCGACGGCGACATCGACTACGAGAACTTCCTCAACCGGGTCACCACCCGCACCCGCCAGGGCCGCACCTACCACCACTGGCAGACCGAGCACGACAACCCGGTCGAGTCCTTCGCCTTCGCCCGCAAGTCGAGCGAGCACCTCCACTCGCTGCGCACGGGCCGCTGCGGGGACTGACCCGTACCACCGGGGAGACCCCGCCCCGTGCCACCGCGCCCGGACCGTCAGCCGATTCCCTGGCGGTCCGGGCGCAGGGCGAACGCCCGGCCCGCGGCCTCCGGAACCGTTCGCTCCACCGCCTCCACCAGCAAGGCACGATGCCGTCGCAGGGGCCGCGCGCGCTCTCCGGACGCCTGCGCCAGAAGATCGTCGAGGGCGGCGACCAGCCGCCGTGACACCTGCGGGCTCCCCGCGGCACAGCCGCGGATCTCCTCGAACGCGAGATCCACCAGGTCCGTCCACCCGGGCGCGCCCTGCACGAGACGCACCTCCCCGGCCCGGTCCCGGTGGTGCACCGGGCCGAGCGGCAGCCGCACCGCGACCGCGAGGAGCTGCACCATCCGGTCCACGCACTGCACCGCGGTCGTCGGATCGTTCACCGCGGGTGACAGGGCACGCAGTGCGATGTCCGACAACTGACGCAGGCCGAAGGCCGGATCCTGATGCGGGGTGCGCTCCACCCCGACCACGGCGGTGCGCCTCAGCGCCCGCGCCGGGTCGGCGGCACCCCCGTGCACGGTCAGCAGCGGTGTACCCGGCACCACGAAGTCCCCGACGCGGGGCACCAGCCGCAGTACGACACCCTGCCGCCGGGCCTCCCGCACCAGCGGGGCCGACCTGACGCCGCGCAGTACCCCCGCCCGCCCCCGGTGCTCGACCCGTGCGGTCACCGGCCCCAGGGGCAGCTCCTCCTCCGGCGTGACCGGCTGCCGCTCCAGTTCCCGCAGCGACTCGCGCGCGATGTGGTCCAGCACGGGGCCCACCTGCATCAGCCGCAGGGTCGACGAGACGTACGCGACGAAGAGGAGCAGGCTCAGCCCGACCAGCCCCAGGGTCACCAGGCTCTGCAGCAGCGGCACCGACGTGACCCGCCGGGGGTCGGGATCGCCGCCGCCCTCGTACGAGGTCAGCACCAGCAGCGAGAAGGCGAACGTCGCGAGGAACACCGTCAGCGTCAGTTTGCTGATCCTGCTGCGCACGAAGATCCGCACCACGCGCGGGGTGAGCTGGCCGCTCGCCATCTGCACGGCGACCAGGGAGATGCTGAACACGACGCCGATGAAGGTCATCATGGCCGAGCTGACCGTGGTGACGACCGTCCTGGTGTCCTCGGCGAACGACAGCAGGTCTCCGAGCTCCTCGTACGCCCCTTCCTCCTGGAGGTAGGTGACGATCATGGTGTCGACCTCGGACAGAACCACCCAGACCACGAAGGCGGCCAGGAGCCCTGCCGCCGGCACGAACCAGAAGCTGTCGCGCAGGTCCTCCCGCAGCCGCCTTCCGGCGCCCTCACTCTTGCCACTCATGCCCGCGAAGGTAGCCCGGAACCACACGGTGTACGCGAAGCGCCACGGAGCGTGGGCGTGGTCGCCCGGGGGTATCCGCACCGCACTGACCATCGGAAACGCAGGTGAGAGCCACCCCGAACCCCTGGTATTGTTTCTCTTGTCGCCGCGGGGGGAACGCCCCGCGAACGACAGACACCTTGTCCGGGTGGCGGAATGGCAGACGCGCTAGCTTGAGGTGCTAGTGCCCTTTATCGGGCGTGGGGGTTCAAGTCCCCCCTCGGACACAGAGAATCGCCCCTAGTGGCCCGGTTTCCGGGTCGGGGAACGGCACCCGCATCGGCTTCCAGCCGGTGCGGGTGTTCCGCGTTCCGGGCCCCTTCTCGCCAGGGCGTGGACGGGCTGGTCATGATCCCCCACGCGCCCCGCGTCACCAGTGGGCAGGCCGGCTGAGAGACGGGGACACCAGGGTGGCCGCGTCGCCCCTGGCCGCGTTGAGCTGGGCCTGGGTCAGGAACAGTGCGCCGGTGAGATCGGCGCCCCTGAGGTCCGCGTCCCGCAGATCGGCCCCGATCAGGTCGGCGACGCGCAGATCGGCGCCGCTGAGGTCCGCGGCGACGAGGAGCGCGCCGCGCAGGCTCGCGCCCCTCAGGTCCGCGCCGGCCAGCTTCGCCCCCATCAGATCCGCCCCGCGGTGGTTCTTGCGGCGGCCGGGCATCCGGGCCCGGACCAGCTCGCCGGCCCTGAGCAGCAGCACGTTGACCTCGCCGCGCAGGGCGTTCACGTCCAGCCCGGCGAGCGACTCGGCACTGCCGCGGGTCAGCCCCTCGACGTGGTCCAGGGCCCGTCGTAGCTCTTGGTGGACGGGGCGGGCCGCAGGCATGTCGAGGGCCTCGGCGATGTACCGGACGAGTTCCTGCAGCTGCCGCATGACGGGGAAGACCTCGAACATGGAGCGAGCCGTATCGGGCGCCTGCCGCCAGTCGGTGCCGCCGAAAGTGATCTGGGAGACCTTCTGTCCGGCGCCGAAGCAGTCGAAGACGGTGCAGCCCTGGTAGCCCGTCTCTCGTAGCCGGGCGTGGATGCCGCAGCGGAAGTCCTGCCCCAGGTTGCCGCACGGCCGTCCGGCCGGCTTGTCGGCGGGGAAGTCGGCGGAGCGTGCGAAGGGCAGGGCCACGCAGCAGAGGCCGAAACAGTTGGCGCAGTCGGCCCGGAGGTCCGCGCGGGCCCTGGGGTCACCGGGGGCCGCGGACGCCGTAGGGTCGGCGCCCGCGTCGCCCGGTCGCTGCCGTGCGGTGCGGCGGTCCTTGCCGGGATGTCCGCCCGCCCGGTTCCCGCCCGCCTCCGCCTGATCGCGGCCGGGGTCGGCGGACGTGGCGCGTCGCCCGCCGTCCGCTGCCGACGTCCTCCTGCCCTCGCCGGCCCGGGGCGCCCGGCTCTTCCGGTCGGTGCCGGAGGATCGCCCGCGTTCTCCGGAGGAGGGGGTCTGCTTTCTGCCCTCACCCGCGGAGGGGCGCCTGCGTCCCCCGGACGACGATTGGGGGCCCTGCTGTCGAGTCACCGTGCTTGCTCCTGCCGGGCGACGATCACCGCCCGCGGAAGGGGATCGGGCAGTGGCTCCCGATTCTCGCAGACGGGCGCGGACGGGCTCGCCGTGCCGGACGGCCGCGGCCTTCGGCACCGGCACGCCCCCGGTCCCGCCGCCGGACGACGCTCGTGCTCGCCCCGGGGGTGCGGTCGGCGGAGAAGGGGACCGGCCGCGCGTACGCCACGGATCAGATGCCCGCCGGTCCGCCCGTCAGCGCCACCACCAGGGCCGCCAGCGCCGAGGCCGTCAGGTCGAGTCCGGGGCCCGCGGGGCCGCCGGGCTCGGTCATGTAGAGATCGCGCCGGATCTCGATCATCAGCGCGCTCACCCGGGCGTCCTTCCCGTAGTGCTTCAGCGGGACGTACGTGCCGCTGAAGGGGCTGTCGAGCCCCGTGCGGCCGAACCCCGAGAACTCCGCCTCCGCCCGGGCCGACAGCCGGCGCGGGGTGTGGAAGGCGTCCGTGCCCAGACAGACCGGAGGGCGCGGCCCGGTGCGGTGGAGCTCGTACGGGAGCGCGACCGACGGGTAGGAGTGGACGTCGACGACGACCGCGCGCCCTGTCGCGGCGAGCCGTTCGTCCACGGCGGCGGTCATCGCCCTGGCGTACGGGTGGAAGTAGCGCTCGAGCAGGGGCTCCGTATCCGTCCCGGACGGGCGGAGCCGCCCCCGGTGGGTGGTGCCGGTGTAGACCGCGCCCATGCCGACGGCCAGCATCTCCTCCCGGTCGTCGGGGAATCGCTCGGGGTCGACGACCAGCCTGGACAGGCCGTTGACGAACTGCCAGGGCGGCGACGGGCAGGCGGCCGACGCCAGCGCTGCCACCTCGGCCGTGTAGGAGTCCGTGATGTGGTCGAGCTCGGTCTCCAACTCCTCGTCGTCCAGCAGGATTCCGTCGCGCACGTCGGGTGGGATCACCCGGGACGAGTGCGGGACGTGCAGGAGCACGGGGGAGTCGGGCGCGCCCGGCACGAGCTGGAAGGGGGCGGTGCGGGCGTGGTTCACCGGAGTCACCTCGTCTGCTCGAATCCGCGGCGGACCGCCCGGAACCTGGTGCCCCGGGCGGTGCCGGCATGCCTTGCCGCACGGGACGGCCGTACCAGCATGCCGGACCGCGCGGCGGGATCAGCTCGCCCAGATCTCGGCGTCGTCGGCCGGGACGGTGGTGGCGAGCTCCAGCTCCTTGCGGGCCTTGACCGTCTTGTTCGGGTCGATGCCCGTGAACGCCATGTCGTAGGCGATGTAGAAGTCGTCCGAGCTGCCGGCCGAGGCGGCCTTCGCCCATGCCTCGGCGGCCTCCCCGAGCTGGGCGCGGAGCTTCACCGTCTCCGGCTTGTCCACGGCCTTCAGGTTCGTCAGGTGCGAGTCCAGCGCCGTGGACACCGCCTTGGCCTGCTTCTTGTAGCCGGGCAGGTCGTCCTCGGGCAGCTCCGCCTCGGGCTGGTTGGCCCAGAGCGCCGCGTAGACGGCGTTCGCGCCCTTCAGGTAGGCGAGCTGGTCGGCGTTGAGCGACGTGCTCTTGAGGGAGCCGGAGTAGGTGCCCGACTCCTTGGCGTAGGTGCAGCTCACGGACCGGTCGCCGGTCGCCCAACTCTCCTTCGTCGGGTAGTAGTAGTAGAGGCCGACCCCTTCGGGGACAGCCCAGGTGTCGGAGATGAACTTCGCGGACTCGACCGGGCAGCGTCCTTCGGCGATCTTGGTGGCGCCTTCGTCGCCCGGGTACGCGCTCTCCCCTTCGATCTTGAACTCGCCGACGACCTGGCCGGCATGGGCCTCGCCGCAGGGCAGCACCTCGACGGTGACTTCCTCGGTGTCGGTCACCCCGTTGTTCGGGTTGTAGCAGTCGCCCGTGTCGAGGGAGAAGACCGACCTCTGGCGGACGACCTTCTTGGCGCCGGCCTTGGCGCTGTCGATGGCGTCGGAGCAGCCGACCGCGCCGACGGCGAGCAGGACGACGGCGGCGGATATGCCGCGGGCGGAGCGGGACGTGACACCGAAGAACATGACGTGGGCATCCTCAAACGTAAGGAGGTGTGAACAGGTGTGGGCATCGTATGGCATGGATGTGACAGTTCTGTACGCAGGTGATTTGCGGATCGTTCCAGGCTCTTCAGGTCGGCCGGGAGGTTGTTCGGCACGGGCGAGTGCATGGATGAAAGACTTGTGAACCCAGTCAACGGATGGCACTCTGGGGGTGGTGCGGTGATGGAGTCCGGCGGGCCGGCCCCGGCGTGCTCGTGCGCGCCAGGTCCTGCTCGCGTGCCTTGTGCGCGGCCGCGGAACCGTCGGCCGAGGCGGAATCGGTCGCCGCGCGGTGGCCGCGCCGCCGGCGTGACCTCGGCGCATACCGGGCTCCCGCGCCCGAACCGGCGTCGGGACGTGCCTCGATCCGGCGTCGGGATGTGCCTCGAACCGGCCTCGCGTGCCCGCCGGCCATGAAAGCCTGAACTGCGGTCCTCCTGGGGGTCGTTGTCCATCCGCCCCTCATGAGCCGGATCAGGAGCACCCCTTGAGAACACTTCAGACCGCGGCACTTGTGGCCTCGACGACGGGCGCAGCCCTGATGGCGGGCCTCTTCTGCGCCTTCGCCTACGCCGTGATGCCGGGCCTGTCACGCGGAGACGACCGTGCCTTCGTCCGGACCATGCAGCACATCAACCGGGCCATCATCAACGGCTGGTTCCTCGTCCCCTTCCTGCTGCCGTTGCCCGGACTCGTGCTGGCGACGGTCCTGGCGGTGCGGGGTCACAGCCCGGGAGCGCTGCCCTGGATCGTCGCGTCGCTCGTGTGCTACGGGACCGCGTTCCTGGTGACCGGGACGCGCAACGTCCCGCTCAACGAGGCTCTCGACAAGGTGGGGGCCGACGCGGGCCCCGAGCAGTTCCGTGCGGCACGGCACGCGTTCGAGCCGGGCTGGGTCAGGTGGAACACCGTCCGCGCGGTCCTCCACACCCTGTCTCTCGGCGCACTGCTCTGGGCCCTCCACCTCCACGGCGCGGGCACGGGCGGCTGAGGGCGCGTCAGGGCCGAACCGGAGTGCGTCTCGTGAACACGCCCGGTTGCCGACCGGCGGTGTCCCGGTGACTCGCGGGCCGTTCCCTCGTTGACCCGGTGCCGCGGACACGCGGCGTCCACATCCGTCGTGGGGACCCTGCCGGCCGCGGCACCAGCCCGCGACGCGCGCGTCCCGCGGCGCCGGAGCCGAGAGGTGCGGTCGTGCACGAATGCCCGCCTGCCGTCGCGCGTCCAAGAGGCCCTGCCGCGCGGCCGGGACTGTCGGCGGCCGAACCGCTGCCGGCGCTGGCCGCGGTCGCGACCGCCTTCGTCGTCGTCCAACTGGTGCTCGTCGTACCGGGTTCGGGGCTCGCCTGGGACGAGACGGTGTACGTCAGCCAGGTCGGAGGCAACGCCCCTCCCGCCTACTTCAGTGCCCCTCGCGCACGCGGCATCTCCTACCTCGTGGCTCCCGTCGCGATGCTCACGGCGTCCACCGCGGCTCTGCGGATCTACCTCGCCCTGATGTCCGGCGCCGCGCTGCTCCTCGCGCTGTGGGTCTGGCGCAGAACCCTTCCCACCCCGGTTCTCGTCTGCGCCGGCCTCCTGTTCACCGGACTGTGGCCCACCCTGTTCTACGGCCCGGCCGCCATGCCCAACCTGTGGTGCGCCCTCGGCGCCGTCGCGGCGACCGGCTGGGTCGTGAGGTCCCTGTACGGGGCCACCGGGCGGCGGGAGGAGGTCGGAGCGGGAACCGCCGTGGCCTTCGTCGCCCTGATGCGGCCCTCCGACGGGTTCTGGCTCGCCCTGCCGCTGGTGCTGCTGACCGCGACGGCGCCCGGCCGGCGACGGCCGCGTACCTCCGCCGCACTCGTCGCAGGGCTGGTGGCGGGCTGCGCGCCGTGGACGGCCGAGGCGTACGCCCGCTACGGCGGTCTCCAGGCCCGGCTGCACCGCGCGGGCGAGATCCAGGGCGGCCTGGGGTGGAACCTCGCCGTCGACGACCACCTCCGCGCGCTCGCGGGCCGGACCCTGTGCAGGCCCTGCGACATCTCCTGGGAGAGCCCCGGCACCGCGGTGTGGTGGCTGTTGCTGCCCCTGCTCGTCGTCGGCGGAATCGGCGCGGCGCGGCGTGCCGGCCGGGGGACCGCCGCGCTCCTGGCCGCCGTCACAGGGGTGTCGACCGCGATCCCGTACCTCTTCCTCGTGGAGTACGCCGCACCCCGGTTCCTCCTCCCCGCCTACGCCTTGCTCGCCCTGCCCGTCGCCGAACACCTGACCGACCTCCTCGCCCGGGCACGACGGGCCCACCGCCCGGTCGGCCTCGCGGCGCTGACGCTGGCACTGGCGGCGCATCTCGCGGTGCAGCTCTCCACGCTCAGCCACGTGGTCCGCACCAGCCGGGCCACCAGCGGGGAGTTCACCGAGGTCGCCGAGGCGCTGAACAGCCTGGGACTGCGACCGCCCTGCGTGATCAGCGGTGCGGACGCCGTCCCCATCGCCTACTACGCGGGCTGTGCCTCGCGGCAGACCGAAGGGCACGACGCGAGCATCAGCGAGGAGGAACTCCGGGCCCTCGCGCGCACGGTGCCCACAGCCGTGCTGTCGCCCGGGGACGCGGCGGTCGCCCCCTCAGCCGACGGCTCGCGCACGGTGCGGCTCCTGCACGGGACCGAGTCCTACCTGGCCCGTCTCCTGCCGCGCCCGGAGCGGGAAGGAGCGGGGACGCCCGTCGCACGGGCGCGGTGACGCGGGGCCCCCTCACAGCCCGCCGGCCGGCTTGCGCCCGCCGCCACGCCAGGAGGACGTCCCCCTGGACTTCCGGCGAGGCGGCGAAACCGTGCCGGCACCACGATGCCGCGGTGCCGCGGGTGCCGTGATGATCACAGGGCGCGTCCTCCGCGAGGACCGCCCGCACGCGTGCTACCAATGCCGGGGGACGGAGAACCCATCGGCTCGGTCCACCCGGGTGCCGCCTGAAACGTCCCGGTAATCCGCTCGGCGCGGGAGCTCTCTACCCTCACTCGGGAATCGTCGGAGCAGCAGACGGAGGCGGTGCCGTGGCCGGCGCACCAGTATCGCGACGACAGGCCGAGCACGGTGTGGGGCTGTCCCACCGGGACATCCACGGCTACCGCCGCGCGTACCGGATGGCGGGGGAGGGTCCCGTCATCCTGCTCATCCACGGCATCGGCGACTCCTCCGCCACCTGGGCGGACCTGATCCCCGAGCTGGCGCGCAACCACACGGTGATCGCCCCCGACCTCCTGGGCCACGGGGCCTCCGACAAACCGAGGGCCGACTACTCGGTGGCCGCCTACGCCAACGGCATCCGGGACCTGCTGGGGGTCCTCGGGATCGAACGGGCCACCCTGGTCGGCCACTCCCTGGGCGGCGGCGTGGCCATGCAGTTCGCCTACCAGTACCCCGAACGAACCGACCGGCTGATCCTGGTGAGCGCGGGCGGGGTGGGGCGCGAGGTCAACCCGGTACTGCGCGCCGTGTCGCTGCCCGGTGCCGACCTGATGCTGTCGACCCTGCGCCTGCCCGGCATGCGCAGCCAGGTCGGTCTCTTCACCCGGCTGATGCGGCTGCTCGACACCGACATCGGGCAGGACGCCGGTGAACTGGTCGACCTCGTCGACGCCCTCCCCGACGGGACCTCCCGCAGCGCCTTCATCAGCACCCTGAGAGCGGTCGTCGACTGGCGTGGCCAGGTGGTCACCATGCTGGACCGGTGTTACCTGGCGCAGGGCATGCCGACGCTCCTGCTGTGGGGGTCGCGGGACAGCGTGGTCCCGGTGGAGCACGCCTACGGCGCCCACGCGGCCATGCCGGGGAGCCGGCTGGAGATCTTCGAGGGGGCGGGGCACTTCCCCTTCCACACCGACCCCGTTCGCTTCCGCGCCCTGGTCGAGGACTTCATGAGCACCACGGCCCCCGCCGACTGGAGCCAGGAACGCTGGCGGGAACACCTCCGCGCGGGCCGCCCCGGCAGCGCGCTCGGAGCGGCCGACGCCGCCTTCGAACGGGCGGTGGACCGGGACCTGCGGGAGGCGAGCGAGCGCAGCGCGACGTGATGCCGTCCAGGACCGAGCGGCTCCCGGCGAACGGCTGCCGCCGCCCCGTCCGGCGGGGGCGGGTGCGTTCGCCGGGATGTGCCACCTCACCTGCGGCGGGCGGTCACGCCTTGCGCGCCACGGCGCACCACATGGGGAGCGTGTCGTCAGGGGTGTCGGACGGTTCCGGACGCCAGCGGGTCAGGGTGACCACGCCCGGATCGAGGATCTCCAGGCCGTCGAGGAAGCGTTCGACCTCCTTCTGCGTACGAGGTGTGGCGGAGGCGTGGCCGGCGGCGCGCTCGTTGTAGATCCGCATGGACTCCGCCACCTCCTGCGCCGTGACGTCGGCGGCCGGGTGGGAGAGGACGAGGTAGCTGCCCGGGGCGAGGCGCTCCAGCAGACGCCGGGTGATGTCCCACGGATCCTCGGCGTCCTTGATGTACTGGAGGATCGCCACCAGCATGAGGCCGACCGGCCGGTCCAGGTCGAGGGTGCGGGAGGCCGCGTCGAGGATGGTGTCCACGTCGCGCGCGTCGGCCTGAACGTAGTCCGTCTGCCCCTCCGGGCCGCTGACCAGAAGCGCCCGCGCGTGGGTGAGCACGATCGGGTCGTTGTCGACGTACACCACGCGGGATTCGGGGGCGGCCCGCTGGGCCACCTCGTGCGTGTTCTCCGCAGCGGGGATGCCCGTGCCGATGTCGAGGAACTGGCGGACACCGGCCGCCGCGAGGTGACGTACGGCCCGGCCGAGGAAGGCCCGGTTCGCCCGGACCGACGGGACGATCGTCGGATTGGCGGCGGCCGCCAGCTCGGCCGCCTCCTGGTCCACCTGGTAGTGGTCCTTGCCGCCCAGCCACACGTTGTAGACGCGCGCGGGGTGCGCGTCGGTGGGATGGGGGGTGGGCTGCGGGAATTCGCTCATCGTTCGTCACCTCGTGCGACCGGCACGGCCCGGGCGGACCCGTGTTCGACAACGGTACCGCGATGATCGCCATCTGATTACCCATCAGTCACGTGTGTGCGACCGGGGTCCGGGGCCCTCTCTTCGGCGGCGCGGGGTTCCGGCCGGTGCGGCCGGCCGGCCGCACCGGTGGCGGCAGGCCCGGAGCGCGTCAGGGAGGGAAGCCTTCGGCCTGCCGCCGCCGTCAGGGGGTGCGGGACCGGCCGGCCTGTTCTCCGACGGGCTGAAACCCGGCCGCGCCGCTGCCCGGTCCCGGGGTACGCGAGGCCGGCGGGGCGCCTCGCGGGGGCGTCCGGGTGGACGGCCCGACCAGGCGGTGCTGCACCAGACAGGTCACCGCGAGCGTGGCGCCGAGCACCGGCCAGGCGATCGCACCCATGCTGACCGCCACCCCTACGACGACGGGCCCGAGGCTGCGCTGCGCCGACTGCGCCAGACCGTGTACGCCCAGGTAGGCGCCCTGCGCCTCGTCGGGCGCCAGAGCGACCGAGAGTTCCCAGGACGAGAGCGAGTGCAGGATCTCGGCGAGCGTGAAGGCGGTCGCGGCGACGAGCACGGCGGCCGTCGAGAACCAGGGGCCTCCGGAGACCGAGGCCGCGAGTGCCGCGCCTCCCGTGAGGAGGGCGGCGCCGATCGGCAGGAGCAGCCGCCGCGCGGCGGCCGTCGTCGAGCCGAAGCGGGACAGCGGCACCTGCAGTGCGACGACCAGCACGCTGTTGAGCACGAGGACCAGTGGCGCCAGGCCGACCGGCGCGTCCGTGGCGTGGACGATCCACAGCGGGAACCCGACCTGGAGGATGCTGTCGTCCAGGAAGAGCCAGACCTCCGTGGCGGTGAACGAGAGGTAGCGGCGGTCCCGCCACGGAGTCCTGGTGCTGATCTCGTCAACGGGGTGGTGCGTGCCGGCCACCACGCGGCTGGGTGCCGGCGGTTCCGCGCACCGCAGGGTCAGTACCGCCATCAGCGCGTAGGACGCGACGTTGGCGAGCAGCAGCAGCCGGTAGGAGGTCGCGCTGCCCACGGTGAGCGCGGCCGCTGCCCCCGCGGCGCCGACGGCCCACCCGATGTTGGCCGCGGTGCGCTGGATCGCCTGGTAGCGAACCCGCTCCGGACCCGCCGCGCGGGCGGCGAACAGCTTGGTCAGCACGCTCGACGCACGATCCGGCAACGCGCCCAGTGCCGAGAACACCACCAGCAGCACGTAGTCGTCCGTCGCCAGCAGGGCGAGGAGGGCCGCGCCTCGGGCCAGTTGGGCGAGGACCAGGACCCGGGTCACGGGGAACCGGTCCGCGAGCCGGCCGCCGAGCGGGGGGCCGGCTATTCCGAGGACACCGGACAGGCCCATCAGAAGGCCGATCTGAGCGATCGACAGATGGGCGACGTAGAGGAAGTAGAGCGTGGCCGCACCGGTCCACAGGCCCGTCCCGATCTTGTCGACGACGGCGACGACCAGCATCCGCCGTCCGTCGGGACCTCCCGGGACGGCAAGGCGCCGCGCAAGCGGCAAGCGGCGTGGTTTCGGCGGCAACGGATCCCCCTTGACGGTTCTTTTGTATTGGTACAGAATCTCTTCTGTGGCAGAACAATATGCGATCACCGGTGGTACAGCCAGAGAGATTTCGGCATCCGTCGAAAGCCGTGTGTCGGACGGCACGCTGAGGCCGGGCGCGACGCTTCCGCCCGTCCGACGGCTCGCCGAGGCGCTCGGGGTCAGCGCGGGCACGGTGGCCGCCGCGTACAAGGAGCTGCGCGGACGAGGCGTGGTCGTGACCCTGGGGCGCGGCGGCACGGTCGTGGCCTCAGCCCCCGTCGTCACCTCGCGGCGGCCGCCACGGGTGCCGGCGGGCCTGCGCGACCTGGCGGGCGGCCATCCGGACCCCGCCTGCCTGCCTGTGCTCACTCCGCCGGCGCGGATGGAGCCGGTGCCCGGCTCGCACCGCGCCGCACCACGGCTCACCCAGCTCGAGGAGGCCGCTCGCGCGTGGTTCACCCGGGACCAGGTGCCCGCGGATTCCGTGACGTTCGCCCACGGCGCCCTGGACTGCATCGCCAGACTGCTGTCCACCGAGCTCAAGCCGGGTGACGCCGTGGCCGTGGAGGACCCGGGGTTCCATCATCTCCTCGACCTCGTGACGGCGTTGGGCCTGCGTATGACGCCGGTGGCCGTCGACGACGAAGGCATCCGCCCGGACGCGCTACGCGTCGCACTGCGTGCGGGGGCCCGTGCCCTGGTGTGCAGTCCTCGGGGCCAGAGCCCGTCCGGCGCCCGGTTCACCCCCGCCCGCAGAGAGCAACTGCTGGCCGTGCTGGGCGACTTCACGGACGTGCTGGTCGTGGAGGACGACCACAACGCGGACATCGCCGGTGCGGACGCGGTGAACCTGGCCTCCGGCGGGCTGTCCCGCTGGGCCCACGTGCGGACGGTCTCCAAGCACCTCGGTATCGACCTGCGCTGGGCAGCCCTGGCCTGCGACCCCGCCACGCTGGCGCGTCACGACGGCCGGATGCTGCTCACCTCCGGCTGGGTCAGTCACATCCTCCAGGCGACCGTCGAGGGACTGCTGACCGATCCGGCCGTGACCCGGCTGGTGGCCGGGGCGGCCGATACCTACACCACGCGCCGCGAGGCCCTGATCGCCGCGCTCGCAGGGCACGGCATCCCGTCGCACGGTGCGAGCGGACTCAACGTGTGGGTGCCGGTCCGGGACGAGTCCGCCGTGGTCAACGGCCTGCGCACCAGGGGCTGGTGGACCGCCGCGGGAACCCGCTTCCGCATCGCCTCGCCGCCCGCGGTCCGGATCACCACCGCCGCCCTCACCACCGCCGAGGCCGGGCACCTGGCGCAGGACCTCGCCGATGTGCTGGAGGAGTCACAGGCGGTGTACGGGGGTTAGGCGAGCGGCGGTCGGGTGTGCCGTCAGCAAGGCCGACGGAGCTCGGCCTTGCTGACGGCAGGGCGTACGCGGTCAGGCGTTCCGCGGTCAGGCGGTAGGGCGGTCAGGCGTAGGAGGGGGGGGCAGGCGTAGGGCGGTCAGGCGTAGGGCCCGGTGTCAGGCCGGTGCCGTCGACCGGTCACGCTGAACCGCGCGTCGGAGTGGCCCTCGGCGGATTCCTGAGACCGGGCGGCCACCCACCTCGGACCGTCTCCCCGGGTGGCGGAGTGGAGGGCGGCTCCCAGCACCGCGCCGGTCAGCACTCCGACGCTGTGGTTGTTCTGCATCAGGCACAGTGCCACGCCGGAGACCGGGACGAGCAGGGCGGCCATCCGGTGGGTCCGCTGCCGGGTACCCAGCGCGTCACACGCCGCGAGGGCGCCGACCAGACCGCAGATGCCCACCGAGTCACCACCGCCGTGCACGCTCCAGCCCAGAGTGCTCACCACATGGGCCGCCACCCCGGACACGAGGAAGACCACGGGCATCCACAGCGAGCCCAGCCTCCGTTCGGCCGCCGCCGCGACGACCGCGAGCGCCGCCAGGTTGAAGAGGAGCTGTCCCCAGCCCGACGTCTGGACCAGCAGAGCGGTCACCACCCGCCAGGGCCCCCCGTCAGGGGACCGCTCCAGACGGGGAACCGCACCTGGGACGACGGTCTGCACCACGGCCATCGCCGCCATCACCCCCACCATCACGGCGGCAGCCATCGGAATCGGCCGCCACAGCGCGACGAGCAGCCGACGGGGGCCGATCCGGTCGCCTCCCAGCTGCTCCACGACGATCCGCGTACCCGGGACCACGACGGCGGCCGCGCAGGCGTACAGGGCCAGGGTGTGCGTGTTCATGCCGTCATGGTGCCGCACCGCTCGGCGGTGACGGAGTAGCCCTGATGGGAGTCGTGCGGAGCCCGCCCGAGCGCCGGAGCGCCCGAGGTCAGGGGGGCTTCGTCATGTCTTGGTCACGGTGCTGACGTCACATCAAGGCTGCGTGGGCATACGGATCGCGGCGATGTCGAACTGCAGCCGGAGCCGCTCGCTCACCATGGCGCCGCCCTCGGCCAGCCGCGCGTTGTAGGTCAGGCCCCAGTCGGACCGGTTGATGGTGGTGGTTCCGTCGAACCCGACGCGCTCGTACCCGAAGGGGTCGGTGACGTGACCGATGTAGGTGAGGTCCAGTACGACGGGGCGGGTGATCCCCCTGATGGTGAGGTCGCCCGTCATGCGGTAGACGTCCTTGCCGATGAGCTGCACCGCACTGCTCGTGTACGTCATGCGCGGGTGGCGCCTGGCGTCCAGGAAGTCCCGCCCGGTCAGGTGCGCGTCGCGCTGCTCGACGCCCGTGTCGACACTCGCCGTGGCCAGCGAGATCTCGGCGCGGGAGCGCGCCGGGTCGCGGCCGTCGAAGAACAGACGGCTCTCGTACTCCAGGAACGCGCCCCGCACCGTCGTCACCATCGCGTGCCGGACGGAGAACCCGATCCTGCTGTGCGCGGGATCGATCATCCACTCACCGGTGAGCGCGGCCAGGCCGGGATCCGGCAGAACCGCGGTGCCTGCGGCCGCCGGGGAAAGGGCTGTCTCCTCCGGGCGGGTCTCCGGGCGACGGAGCAGAGAAGTGCGGCTGAAGAGGTTCATGAGGCACGTTGTTACCCGCCCGTAACGCCGCCTCACAACCCATGATCAACGAACCCGACCAACGTCGAACAAACCTTCACACGGTGAAACCCGTCGTCGGACGCCTCAGATACCCGCCTCTACCAGGAACTCGCTCGGGTCGCCCCACCACGACACGTAATCCATGTGGCAGGGAGTTGAGCGGTCGCGCCGTGACGGCGCTGGAGACCGGCGACACAGTGGGAGCGGTTCACCAGCGCGTCTCCCCGGCGAAGTACTTCGCCGCTTTCCGCAGGATCTCGCGCTCCTCCTCCAGCTCGCGAACCTTCTTCCTCAAGGCGGCGTTCTCGGCCTCCTCATTGCAGGCAGGATGACCCACGCGGCAAGGGCCGCCTCGGCATCAGGGAGACTCCGCATGGCCGACTACTATCCGTACCGAATCGCGACCAGGAGAGGGAACCTGTGGCTGATCTGGCGACCCGGGGAGGGCGATGCCCCTGATGAGCTCGTCGTTGACGACATCGAACGGCTCCTTGCGTTCCATGACCGCAAGACGCTGCAGGAATACTGCGATCGCGACGGGTGGGAGCTCGTCTGGGAGGGCGAAGCCACTCTGGATCTGGACGTCGTACGGCAGTGGGTCGAGCACCTGGACCATGACTTGGTCACGGCAGGCCTGCTGCTGGAAGCATGGGACTTCCTCGAAGACCTCCACCGCAGCCTGAAGACCGGCCCGTCCCTCCCCGCCCAAGGACCGATCCACGACAGCGCCTACGAGAAGATCTTCGGTGGCGAAGCTCTCGAACCGACCGCTGGCAAGGAAGCCTGGACGGACGAGGAGACCGAGGCCGTGCGCGAACTCCTCCGCGCGGGGCTGGACCTCTGGGATCATGCCGTCCTTGGTTCTGGAACCGGCTGATCGAACCTGCGAGCCTTCCTCGCGCTCCTAGTTCAAGTGCAGTTGGAGTACTAGGACATGCAGTGCGCTGCAGCTCGCACGCCTCATCACGAAGCGAAATCGGTACCTTCGCCTTGCCCTCACGGGCATCATGGTGATCTCTCCTGACACCACGCTCCGAGGACCCCATGCGTACCAGCTTCATCACTGCCATCACCGCAGCAAGCTTGCTCGCCTCTCTCACTGCGTGCGGTAGTGGTGACCCGTCGTACACCGTCCGCCTGGATCGCAACAAGGATGGTTCGGCCATGGCCTACTTGGCCCTGCCTGACGCCACCGACGACGAAGCGGAAGCAGCAATCCGCGACTACGCCCGCACTATCAACGGATCAGAGTGGGTCACCATCGTGATTTCTGATGACTCCGGTCCCGAGGGCAAGCTCATATGCAGCGCCACGTGGATGAAGGACGCTCAAGCCGCGCAGAAATGGGGCGGTCGCTTCAAGTCCGAGACGTGGCCCGGTCTTGATGTGCGGTGCCCCCACAATCGCCAAGGGGGCATCTAATCTCATCGAGCAGGACAACCACCGTCCTCGCTGGGCGAGTCAGGCGGCGAAGTCGTTGGTGTCACCCGCGGAGTCGATGCGGATCAGGGCCCGGCGCCCGCGCCGGTACTCCTTCGGCTACTGGGCCAAGGTGCCAATTGGGTGGCGGTGATGTGGTCGGACGCGGTGTTCGATCCCGCGGTCCCGTTCTGAACAGGGCCGCGAGCGGTTCAAGCGAGGGCTGCTCCGGCCTTGACCGTGTGCGCGGATCCGCACTGTTCACCTCGTCCCTGTTCGGAGCGGCCGATTCTGCTGCTCGATGTGCTGCTTCACGATGCTCAGCGGTACGACGCCGACGGAACCGGCGAAGTGCGAGCCGGACCGGATCCGTTGTGCCCGTCAGGGCGGCGAGGATGGCAATCGTCCACGTTCTCCTCACGGCTGATCATCCGCCCGGCCACCCCGCCGGGCACACCGCGCCCTCCGGCGCAACGGCACCCGCCTCCCCCTACGACCGGGGCGAGCGCGAGTTGAACGCGGGTCCGAACACCACCAGCAGCACCAGGTCTTCGGTGACGTCCTTGAACCGATGCTCTTCGCCGGCCGGCACGAAGATCACCGTCCCGGGGCCCACCTCGGCCGTCCGGCCGGGCGTCTCGATCCTGGCGCGTCCAGCCGTGACGATGTAGACCTCGTCCTCGGTGTGCGGGCTCTGGGTGTCGGTCCCGTCGACCGGGATGCAGTACGTCCCCACCGACAGGTCCGGCGTCCGCAACTGCTCGATCCAGTCGTCACCCGACTCGGTGGGCGGCGCCCACACGCCTGCGCCCTCGATGATCTCCATGGAGGGACCCTATGGGCACGTCCGTGAGTTCAACAGCGGCAGAGCGGCAGCCAGTTCATCGATGTCGGTGGCCTCGGGCACACTGCGCCGTATGAACTCGGTGACCGCGCACGACCATGCCTGGATCCGTACCTCGCAGCTCTTCCGGCACATGAGGGAGAGCGGGTACACCCTGACGCTCGTTCGGGGGCGGAGCCCCCGCGAGGTGTTCCGCGCGGTCGAGGCGGAGCCCCGCGGGACCGGGGAGGGCACGGCCGGACTGGTCGAGGCGGACGACGCCCACCGCGCCGGGACCGGCTACGACTACTGGGACGAGTCCTACGTCGCCGGCGCGTTCAGCGCCCCGGGCGACGACGGTGACTGGACGGTCGTCCTCGGCTTCGACGGAGGGCTGGGGCTGCCGCGCGTGGAGACGCTGTCGGAAGGCGGCCGGGTCGTCGTGCACTCGAGCAACGGCGGCAAGCCCATCCACCTCTTCCACTGGTTCGAGGACGGTGAGCTCCGTACGACGTTCGAGGGCCCCTCGGCACGCGACGGAAGCACCCCCGACGAACTGGTCCCGCTGCTGCGCGCAGTCGGCTTCCCCCTGACTCCCGAGGGAGAGCACGACGAGAGCGCCACGGACGTCGACGGGAAGGCGGCGGTCTTCGCGCTCGCCGAGAGGCTCACGGGCGTCCGTGTCACGGAACCCTTCCTCCGCGACGCCACGTACGAACTGGGGCTGGTCCCCGAACAGCCCGCGGAGGAGTGGACCGGCCTGGTCATCGACATCACCGACGCCCACGGGCAGCGCCTGTACAAGGAATGGACCTACGAGGAGATCGCGGCGGCCTCCGAGCGCGCACGGGCGGAGGCGGACGCGCCCGTCGTGATCACCTGCAACGATCCGTCCCCGACGGATCGTTCCGCTCGTGGCCGAGGTGATGGCGGAGGGGCGCACGGCGGCTGAGCGGATGCGTCGGCGCCCAGGGCGGCTCGCGAGCTCCCCTTCGGACACGGGTACCAGTCGGTCTTCAGCCATTGTCCGGACATCGCGACCGGATGCACTGGCCATTCATGGCGGACAGATGGTCAAATCAGCGCCGGGGCAGTCGAATCGAACGTGAGTGCTCCCGTTGGGACGGGATGCCTCCGGGCGGCTGGGCGAGCAGTTCATCCGCGGTCGCGGGTGCGCTCTCCTCCCCGAGTGGCAGAAGCAGTGAGCAGCAACAAGGGGGATGGACAACCGAATGAAACGACCCACGGGCATAGTCTGCGCCGCCGTCGTGTGCGCCCTGCTCGGCCTGCAGGCGGGTGCCGGCAGTGCGAGCGCGCAGGTGCGCGGCGAGGCGGCGGCGGTCGCTCCGACAGGGGCGGCGTCGAAGGGGACGGCCGAACTTCCCCAGGTCGGCGGCGTCGCTCCGGCGAAGGCGCAGACGGCCGACGGCGGGGCACGCGTGGCCACCGTACGGGCAGCTGCCGGAGGCGCCCGCCATGACTACAACGGCGACGGCCGAAGCGACCTGCTGGACTGGTACGACTACTCCGACGGCAGCGACGCCATGCACACCTTCGCGGCCAAGTCCGACGGCAGCCTGTCCGCACCCCTCAAGGGGTGGGAAGCGGCCGACGGTAACTACTGGGCCGAGCACATGAAGTACGTGACCGGCGACTTCAACGGTGACGGGATTGGCGACGTGGCCGCCTTCTACGGCTACGACGACGGCAAGGTCTCCCTCTTCACCTGGCTCGGCAAGGGGGACGGGAAGTTCGGCACGCGCCTCACCTCCTGGACCGTGGACCCCGGCAACTGGACCTTCGACGCCATCACCGCCGAGGCCGGGGACTTCGACGGCGACGGCCGCGACGACATCGCCGCCTGGTACGACTACCGCAACGGCGACGACAAGCTGTTCACGTTCCTGGCCCGAACCGACGGCGGATTCGCCACCCCCTTCTCGTCCTTCGCGCGCACCGACGCCGACGGGTGGGAGGTCGGGCGCATGAAGTTCGCCACCGGTGACTACGACGGTGACGGCCGCGACGACCTGGGCGTCCTGTACGGATACGCGTCCGGCACCGTCACGCTGATGTCCTTCGCGGGCAAGCCCGGAGGAGGATTCGCCGAGCCCGTCCGTGGCTGGGAGTCCGCCACCGGCTGGACGTTCAGCCGGGCGACCGTGCACTCCGGCGACTTCGACGGTGACGGCCGTGACTCCATCGCCGCCTGGTACGACTACGCAGACGGGCACGACGCCCTGATCGGCTTCGACCTGGGCGCCGACGGCACGTTCGGCAACCGCCGGGAGATCCTGAACAGGCCTGCGGGCTGGTACGAGCGGTCCCGTATGAAGATCGTCACCGGGGACTACAACGGTGACGGCCGCGACGATCTCGCCACGGTCTACGGCTACACCGACCTTCGGCTGCCGACGGTGAAGACCATCACCTTCACCGCTCAGTCGGACGGAACCCTCGCCGGTGACCTGCACGGCTGGGAGACGGAGACGGGCTGGACCTTCGACAGGATGCGTCTGGTCGAGCGCCACTCGGAAGGGCTCCCCGTCTGCCCCACGGTCTACGGCCACGGCGGCTACCCCACCGAGGCGGACGCATGGGACCGCGACCAGGTCCGCCAGCCGAACAACCCCAAGGCGCTCGCCCAGCAGAAGAGCTGGGGAGCCGCCGGTGTGGAGGCCGACCTCCAGCTCACCAAGGACGGCACCAAGGGCGTGATGTGGCACAACAGCACGACCAGGGGCCTGACAGGGCCGAAGGCCGACGTGACGAAGATCTGGTGGGCCACCGGCACCGACCAGCTCAAGGGCCGCACCATCGACCACGGTCCGTACGCCGGAGAGACCGTGTACACCTTCCGGGAGTGGCTCGAAAGCGCCAGGAACCAGAACATGGCCGCGTTCGTGGAGCTCAAGGGGGAGGCAGGGCAGTCCCTGCTCAACAGCAGCGCGTCCATCCGCGAGACCGCGTGGGCCGAGGTCATCGACCCCATCAAGGAACGCGTCGGCTCCCAGAAGATCATGATCTACACGGGAAGTGACAACACCGATCTGAAGGCCGAACTCGAGAAGCGCATCAAGGCCGCGGGCCTCGGCGCCACGCTCACGGACCACCCCCGCTGGGTCGACACGATCGGCTGGGAGGAGCCCGCCCCGGCGGCCTCCGGCAACTACGCGGGGTGGCTGAACAGGCTGAACCGGTACGGTCTGCCGACCACCTCGGTGCCGATGGCCACCACCTGGCCGAAGGAACTGAAGTCCTGGCTCAGCGGAAGGTGTGCCTGACGCCCACAGCGGGCGCGGGGGTCGTCGGCGCCGACGTCCCCCGCGCGACGCCGTTCCGTACCGCGCCCGGTCCGCCCGGTCCGCCCGTTCCGAGAGGCCGGGGAGGATCGGGCGTACGGGTCAGAGAGCGGGCGAGCGGTGACGCGGATCCTCGCGCCCCGGGCCGTAGGCGGCCTGGGCCCCGCTCGTGAGCTCCGCCAGCAGACGGTGGTACTCGGCGGGGCGGCTCTCGAAGTCGGCCCAGGCGTCCAGACCGGAAGGGTCGCCGTCCTGGCCGCGCAACAGATCGACGGACGCCTGGCGGAACCGGTCGGCGACCCCGTCCCGTTCAGCCTCGGCGAGAACCCGACGCAATGTCACCACGGCCGCACGGGCGCTGCGGCGCTCAGCCGGGCCGGCGGCCAGCCGCACCCGGTACCCCGAGGCCGGCGCCGCCTGCTCCAGAAGGGGCCGCAGCCGCACGGCCAGCGCCCTTCCGGTCTCCGCCGCCTCGACTGCCCCGTGACCCGCCTCCACCAGCACCTTGGCCGCAGCCAGCACAGCCGTCGTCCGGGGGTCGGGGAGGCCCGTCCCGACCCGCGGGATCACGTCGGTGCTCACCTGCGCGGCCGCCTCCGCGGCAACGGCGACGGACCACACGGCGGTCCGCCGGCCGACGCCGGGAAGCCGTTCGAGCCCGGACACCCCGGCGGCGAGCACCTGCTGCACCGTCCGAACCCCCGCGTCCTCCAGTTCGGCGGTCCGGAGACGCTCCCGGAGCGTGCTGCGCAGCCGCGCCACGGGCGTGCGGCTCAGCTCCAGCTCGACCTGATCCGAGTGCCACGCCTCCCACGCCGCGCGGAGCGTCTCGACCGCCCGGTCGTGATCCTCCGCCACGTGCAGGGCGGCCCGCTCCAGCCGTTCCGCCTGCCGGACGACCCCCGGCCGCACTCCGCGGAGCCGGGCCAGCGCGCGGATGTTGCCGCCGACGAGACCGGCTGCAGTCAGGAGGAGGCCGCAGACGAGCAGTGCGTCGGAAAGCTCGATCATCCGTCCCTCGGACGCCTCGTCGTCCTGTTCCAGCTGGTAGAGCTGCCCCTTGTCCCGGCCCTCGGCGACCACGAAGCCGGTGTCCCATCCGAAGCCGGTGTCAGGGTCGTAGCCGGGCGCCTTCAGTATCGGGTCGCGTTCGATGTCGCACAGGTGGAGATCCTCGTGAGTGCGGTGCTCGAACGGATCGGTCCACCGGACCGTGCACCGCCCGTTCGCGTCCTCCTCGATCACGGTCAGGTCGACCTGGCGGAGCTCCGGAGGCCCCGGGACGCTGATGTAGACGCAGGCCGAAGCGGCTATGAGGATCGCTCCGAGCGTCACCACCCATCGGAAGAACGGCGTGTGCCGCATCGAGGTCTCCTTCGGCCGTCCATACCGGCACGCCGAAGTGTGCCCCTCCCGGTCCACGCGTCACCAGCGAGGAACCCGGCAAGCATACCGTCCGAATATTGCCAGCTCCCGGCAGTGTGCGAGCCCTGTCCACGCCCTGCCGAACGAGGCTCCGGGCGGGGGACGGCGGCCCGTCACCCCGCCCCGTCACCCCGCCCCGTTGAGCCGGGCCGACAGGTGGTGGGCGGCTGCGACGACCGCGTCCACCACCTGTGGAACCGCGTCCGGCGGCAGACGGAAGACGGGCGCCGAGACGTTGAGTGCCGCGACGACATCGCCCCGGTGGTCGTGCACGGGGGCGGCGACGGCGATCAGCCCCGGCTCCATCTCCTCGGCGGCCACCGCGTAGCCCCGCGCCCGCTCCGTACGCAGCCGTTCCAGGACCGCGGGCACATCACGCGGCGCGGCGTCCGTGCCGGGCAGGCGCGCACCCTCCGGGCTCACCAGCAGTGCCTCGACCTGCTCCTCGGCGAGGCCGAACAGCAGGGCGCGCCCGGCCGACGTGCAGTTCAACGGCGAGGTGCGGCCCACCCACTCGTGGGCCTGGAGGGTCCTGGAGGTCCGCTCGGTCAGCACCGTCACGACACCGTGACCGGACAGCACCGTCAGGTACGCGGGCTCGCCCACCTGGTGCACCAACTCGCGCAGGACCGGTGGCGCCTCACGGTGCAGCCGGTCCTCGCCGGCCGACGACGCGAGCGCCAGCAACTGCCAGCCGATGCGGTAGCGCAGGCTGCGCGGGTCCCGCTCCAGGAACCCCTCCTGGGCCAGCACCTTCAAGGTCCGGGACACCTGGGTCTTCTCCCGGCCCACCGCCGTGGCCACCTCCTGGACGCCCATCGGGCCCTGTCCGAGGGCACGCAGCACGTCCAGCGCCCGGTGCACGCTGCTCAGGTTCTCGCTCGTCATACGGCCATGATCCACTCGTCGTGCGTATACAGCAACTCCGATTGTCGCTGGTGCACGAACCTCTCTACGGTCGAGACATGTGCGGAATAGCAGCGATACACAGCGCCCACACGTCCATCGGTACCGGCCACTCCACGCCGACCGCCCGAGGCGCGGCGCCCGGGACGGCCGTGGAGGCCATGCTCGACCGGCTCGCCCACCGGGGCCCCGACGACAGCGGAACGCGAACAGTCGGAAACCACACCTGGCTGGGACACCGGCGACTGTCCATCGTCGACCTCGACGGCGGACACCAGCCCCTGGGCGGCACGCAGCGCGACGACGACTGGTCGCTCGTCTGCAACGGCGAGATCTACAACCACGCGGCCCTCCGGGAACAGATGCCTGCCACCGCGTTCGGCTCCTCCTCCGACTCCGCGGCCGCGCTCGCCGTACTCCGCACCGACGGCCCCGGCGGGCTGCACCGGCTCCGGGGGATGTGGGCGCTCTGCGCCGCCACTCCCACCGGCGGCTTCGTGGCCGCCCGCGACGCCGTCGGCATCAAGCCCCTGTACTGGGCGCACACGGACACCGCCGTGCACTTCGCCTCGGAGCTGCGCGCCTTCGCGCCCGAGGTGCAGCCGAGCGCGGAGATCTTCCCGCCCGGCCACTGGTGGTCGCCGCAGGACGGACTGAACCGCTTCGCCGAGCCGGTGCCGGCACCCGGCGCGGCCACGGACTGGAGCGCGGTACCGGATGAGACCGTCGAGAAGGCGACGTTCGAGGTCGTCGCGGATTCCGTGCGCAGGCATCTGATGGCGGACGTCGAGGTCGGGGTGTTCCTCTCCGGAGGTCTGGACTCGGGCGTCGTGGCCGCGGTCGCCGCCGAGACCTACGCCCGGCAGGGACGCAGGCTGAAGACCTTCTCCGTCGGCACGGAGGACTCGCCCGATCTGCGGGCGGCCCGGGAGACCGCCCGGTTCCTCGGCACCGAGCACCACGAGGTCCTGCTGGACGCCGAGGCGTCGCGGAAGGCGCTCGACGACGTCGTCGCCTGCGTGGAGTCCTTCGACGCCAGCCTCATCCGCAGCGCCGTGCCCAACTGGTTCCTGTCCGAGCTGGCCGCACGGCACGTCAAGGTGGTGCTGACCGGGGAGGGCGCAGACGAACTGTTCGCCGGATACGGCTACTACCACGAACAGCACACCGCCCCCGGCGCCCTGGACGCGGAGCTCCGGCGCACGGTCGGCGCACTGCACGGCCTCAACCTCCAGCGCTGCGACCGGGTGACCATGGCACACGGGCTGGAGGCCCGGGTTCCCTTCCTCGACCACGACGTCATGGCCCACGCCATGTCCCTGCCCGCGCACATGAAGGGACTGGAGGACGACGGCATGGAGAAGGGGCACCTGCGCCGCGCCTTCACGGGCCGGCTGCCCGAGCACCTGCTGTGGCGCCGCAAGGAGCAGTTCGGTACGGGCAGCGGGGCGGAAGGTCTGCTCAGTCCGGTATGGGAGAGCCGCATCGCGGACGAGGAGTTCGCCGACGCCGTGTCCGGTGAGGGGACTCCGGAGCTCCGCAGCAAGGAGGAACTCGGCTACTACCGCACCTTCCGCAAGGCCCTGCCGGGCATCCGGCCGGAGTCGGTGCTCACGCGCTTCGCGACGGCCTGAGCCTCCGCCCCGGCCTGCGCCCCGGCTTCCGGGCCGAAGCCGGGGCGGAAGCCGGGGCGGACGGACCCGGACGGACCGTGACGGACCCGGGCCGACCCGGGCGGGGCGGACGGCGGTGGAGCACCTGGCTGTCGGGCCCGCCCCGCGGTTCCCTTCCTCAGCCCTTCAGCTGGGTGAAGCGGAGGTGGTTGCCGAAGGGGTCGCGGAGCCCGCAGTCGATGCCGTAAGGCCGTTCCGTGGGCTCGTCGGTGAATTCGACGCCCTTGGCCCGCAGCGCTTCGTACGTCTTCCGGCAGTCGTCCGTGGTGAGGATCAGCGCCGCGCCCATCGCGCCCTTGGTGACCAGGTCGCGGACCTGCGCGGCCGTCCCCTCCGAGAGGGCGGGCGGACCGGGCTTCTCCAGCAGGACCTGGCGGTCCGGCTGACCGGGGACGTTCACGGTCAGCCAGCGCATGAAGCCCATGTCGACATCGGCGTTGACCTCGAGTCCGAGCTTCCCCACGTAGAAGTCGAGGGCCTCGTCCTGGTCGAGGACGTAGATCTGTGAGTGTGTGATCGCGTTGAACATGTGCTTCACGCTAGTCGGCGGACCCGGCGAGAACTTATCCAGAACTGCTCGATCGCCCGGACGGACGGCGGCGTGCGGGCGTACCGCCGGAAGGGCCGCGCCGGGGTTCAGGCGCTCGGCCGCGTCCACGCCTTCGTGAAGCAGGTGGGTACGTCCACGGCGCCCGCCTCCTTGCGGTACGCCCGCGGCGGAAGGCCGACGATGTCGCGGAACGTACGGCTGAAGGTGCCGGTGCTGCCGAAGCCGACCTCGTAGCAGATGTCCGTGACGCTGTGGTCGCTCTCCCGCAGCAGGTACATCGCCCGCTCCACGCGCCGGCGCTGCAGATAGCGGTGGGGCGTCTCGCCGAACGTGGCCCGGAAGGTGCGGGCGAAGTGCGCGGGGGAGACGTGGGCGATGCGGGCGAGGGACGGGACGTCCAGTGGCTGCGCGTACGCGCGGTCCATCGCGTCACGCGCCCGGAGCATGCGGCGGTTGGTCTCTTCCACGCTACGGCTCACCGGGACATCCCATCACGGACCGGACTTGATGATGCCCGTCCTCCGGCTCGGGCGGCTCTGTCGTACCCCGTTGCTAGGTTCGGGGACATGAGCGTCTCCCTCTACTACCGCGCCTCCCGGCCGGCTCGGCCCACGAACACCGAGTCGGCCGCCGTCGAGCGCATCGTCGCCGCCCACTCGGCTTCCTTCCCCTACGGGGACGAGGAGAGCCTCCACCTTTGCGACGGCGACGACGGCGAACCCTCACGACTCCTCGAGGGATCGACCAAGATGCCGTTCGACCCGAGCCGCGTGCTGACGGTGATCTGCCATGTCCTGGACTCGGTCACGGAGCTGCGCCGTGCACTGCCGGGCGCGCGGTGGCACGTGCACCTGGACGACCTGGAGATCCCGTGGGACGAGGACGACGGATACGCGCTTCCGGGAATGCGCGACACGGACCTCGCCGCCGAGCCGGAAGGCCACTGAGCCGATTCGGTCCCGCGCATCTGGACGGGTGCCGGGCGCTCACCCGTCCCCGGCCGGAGCCGTCCAGAGCTCCACGTCGGTGACGAGCAGCCGGCCGGGGCGCTGATCGGCCGAGTCCGGGACCACGGCCCGCACCACGGGCCGCTCGCCCTTCTCCACCGTCACCTTCGTGCCGTCGAACTTCGGTGACCCGGTGCGGACGATCTCCCGCAGTTCGGACTGCAGGTCTGCGGCAGCCGCGTCGTCCTTCGCCACGAAGCAGAGCACCTCGGTGTTCTTCGACGCGGAGGACGCCCGCTGGCCGAGGGAGGCCAAGCGCGCGACGCCGGAGGATTCGAGCGGGTTGAAGTCCGCGCGGTAGACGTCGCCCAGGCACTCGGCGGCCCGCCGGAAGTCCTTGTCGTCGGCCAGCGAGGAGCCTTCCTGCGGGTCGACGAGAGCCATCGGGTCGGAATCGCGGACTGAGTAGGAGAGAGCGTCGTCCGACACCTGGATCGAGGCCCCGTCGCCCTCGGGGCGCGCCCAGAACTCCTGTCCGTCCTTCTCCGTCCTGCTGTAGCCGTTCGACTTCAGCGCCGCGGTGATCCCGGCGGCGTCGAACGACCCGTCCCAGTGACCGGCCTCGGGAGTGTCGACGGCCGTGTCGATCTGGGCCTGCTCGAACCCGGCTCCCAGCGAGCCCGGGTCGTTGAGCAGGAGCCCGGCCGGCTGCGAGACGGCGGCGAACCGTTTCGGGGCGTCCTTGCTCAGCTCGCGTACGGCCGCGGCGTCCAGGAAGGTGACCTGTTTCGATCCGGCGTCCGCGGCGAGGGTGCCGAGCCCGGAGAGCAGCTCGGAGTCACCGTCGGCCTCTTCCGGGGCGGACGAACAGGCGGTGAGGGCCGCGAGGGCGAGGACCGCGGCGCCGAATGCGGGTCTGCGCGCTGATATGGGCATGATGCCGAAGGGTATACCGGCCCACGAAGGGCATCTGCGTCAACCCTTCGCAGATCCGGACGAGGTGAGGATCCGGCCGCCGGAGGTGCAGCCGGTCATCCCCCTGCATCCTTCCATCGCTGCCCAAAGCTTCACTCAACCTCCCTATAGTGGTGCCGCGTTGATCGTATGGCCGCAACGCGCGAAGCCGTCCTCAGGAGTCCGTACGATGACGACCCAGCCCTTATCAGCCGCGTCCGCAAGGGGTGTTGGCTGCCCGGTACGCCATGCCGACGCACCGGTGAAACTCAGCGGGCCGGAGTTCCACACCGAGCCGCAGGCCCTGTACCGGCGAATACGCCGGTCCCACGGCCCCGTGGTGCCCGTCGAACTCCACGGGGGCTTCCCGGCCTGGCTCGTCGTCGGCTACCGCGAGCTCCACCAGGTCACCAGCGACGGGGAGCTGTTCCCCCGGGACGTCGCCCTGTGGAACCAGTGGGAGCACATACCGGCGGACTGGCCGCTGCTCCCGATGGTCGGACAGCCCATGCCCTCGATCTACTTCACCGCCGGCGCCGAGCACCGGCGGCACTCCGAGATGGTGGTGCCGGCGCTCGAAGCGGTCGACCCCTTCGAAATCCGTGACCACTGCGAGCAGTTGGCGGACCGCCTGATCGACGGCATCGGCGCCCGCGGTTCCGCCGACCTCGTCGCGGAGTTCGCCGAGCCGCTGCCCGTCCTCGTCCTCGCCCGGCTGGTCGGATTCCCCGACGAGGAGGGGCGGGACATCGCCCGCGTCCTGAAGGACCTCGCCGACGGCGGGCCGGGCGCGCAAGAGGCGTACGCGCGATTCGGTGAGCACATGGCGCGGCTGGTCGCGGTGAAGAGGGACGCCCCCGGCGACGACGTCATCTCCCGGATGCTCGCCGATCCGGCGCCCTTCACGGACGAGGAGTACGCCCTCGACCTGATGGCGATCACCGCGGCGGGGCATCTGACGACCGCCGACTGGATCGGGAACTCGCTGCGGCTGATGCTCACCGAGGACCAGTTCGCCGAGTCCCTCGCCGGTGGCCACCGCAGTGTCGGCGACGCGATGAACGAGGTGCTCTGGGAGGAGACCCCCACCCAGATCCTCGCCGGCCGGTGGGCGGTCCGTGACACCCAGCTCGGTGGCCGGACCATCCGTGCCGGGGACATGCTGCTGCTCGGGCTGGGGGCTGCCAACACCGACCCGCTGGTCCGCCAGGGGACGGGCTCGGGCGCCCCCGGTCACCAGGCCGGCAACGGAGCGCACCTGGCCTTCAGCCACGGGGAGTACCGCTGCCCCTTCCCGGCCCAGGAGATCGCCGAGATCATCGCCCGTACCGCCATCGAGGTCATCCTCGACCGGCTGCCGGACCTCCAGCTGTCGGTGCCCGTCGAGGACCTGGTGCGGCGCCCGTCCCCCTTCCTGCGCGGGATGAACGCGCTTCCCGTCCGGTTCACCCCCGTACACACGACAGGAGACCTGCTGTGACCTGCCCGCACGCGACCGTGGTGATCGATCCCCTCGTCCAGGACCTCGACGGCGAGACCGAGCGGCTGCGCGCGTCCGTGCCGCTGGCCCGCATCGAGCTCCTCGGGGTCCCCGCCTGGACCGTCACGAGTCACGCCGAGGCGCGACGGCTCCTCGTCGACCCGCGGCTCGTGAAGGACCTGGACGCCTGGGGCCTCTGGCAGAGCGGAGAGGTCACCCACGACTGGCCGCTCATCGGCATGATCGACGCGGGGCGCTCGATGTTCACGGTGGACGGCGAGGAGCACCGCCGGCTCCGCACCAAGACCTCGCAGGCGCTCACCCCCCGTCGGCTGGAGGCGATCAGACCGGACATCGAGAAGTTCACCGAGGGACTGCTCGACGCGCTCGCCGCGCAGGGCGCCGACGGTGTCGTCGACCTCAAGGCGGTGTTCGCCCAGCCTCTGCCGATGAAGGTGGTCGGGCTGCTCATGGGGGTGGACGAAGCGCTGCACCCCATGCTGACCAGGCAGTACAAGGCGTTCTTCTCGATGCTCACCCCGCAGGAGGACCGGCTGGCCCTGCTCGCCGAGCTCGACGTCTTCTACGCGGAGCTCGTACGTGAGAAGACCGCACATCCCACGGACGACCTCACCAGCGCGCTGATCCTCGCCGAGGAAGGCGGCCGCCCCCTCACCGAGGAGGAGGTCGTCGGCAACCTCAAGGCCATGGTGGCGGCGGGGCACGAGACCACCATCGGCCTCATCCTCAACGCCGTACGCGCGCTGCTCGCCCACCCCGACCAGTTGCGGAAGGTGCTCGACGGGGAGATCTCCTGGGACACGGTGATCGAGGAGACGCTGCGCTGGGACACCCCGACCACGCACCTGCTGATGCGGTTCGCCACGGAGGACGTCGAGGTCGGGGGCCAGGTGATCGCCAAGGGTGAGGGCGTCGTCATCTCCTACCGTGCGATCGGCCGTGACACCGCCCAGCACGGCGACGACGCCGACCGTTTCGACATCACGCGGCAGACCCCGATCCGTCACATGACCTTCGGTCACGGGCCGCACATCTGCCCCGGGGCCGCCCTGTCCCGGGTCGAGGCGGGCATCGCACTGCCGGCGCTCTTCGGCCGCTTCCCGGACCTCAGGCTCGCGATAGCGGACGACGAGATCCGCAAGCTGCCGGTGATGACCCAGAACGACATGGAGTCCTTCCCGGTCCTGCTCCACGGCTGAGGAAGCGGCCGCCGGGGCACCGCTCACCCGTCCGGAGCGTCCGGTGAGTCCCGGGCGGGCGGCGAGTCCCGGGCGGTGCGGCCCGGGCGTCCGGTGAGTCCCGGGCGGGCGGCGAGTCCCGGCTCCGGCCGTTCGACGGTCGTCCGGGGCCGTGCCCGAGCCGGTGGCAGGCCGGGTGCGGGCGGTGTGAGCACGTGACCGGCCCGGTGGCGGAGCTCCTGGCGCGCCCCGGGGTGCCGGGCCTGCGATCCCGACGCCGGCGCCGAGGCCGCGCGCCCGTGGCCGCGGGACACGGACCAGGCTCCGGGGCACGCGTCGTACGCGCTGTCGGGCACGCGCTGACCGGGATCCCGAACATGCCGTCCGGGATCCCGAACGACGTCCGGTTTCTCGAAGAAGTGGGGGCCGTCCGGCAACCCCACGACGCCCCGGCGGCGACTGCGAGGTGCACTCCCCACCCCCGACTCAAGGAGGTCCCCTCGTGAGCCGCACTCTGAGGAGAACCCTCGCGACGATCCCCGTCGCGCTGCTGATGGCCCTGGCGCCGGGCAGCGCCTCCGCCTACCCCAACCCCGGAGTCGTCAACGGCGACATCGCCGTCCACGACCCCAGCATGGTCCGCAGCACGTCCGGCCAATACCTCCTGTACTCGACCGGCGAGGGACTGCAACTGCGCACCTCCACCGACCGAACCGCCTTCGGCCGCTCCGGGAACGCCTTCACCACCAAGCCGAGCTGGTGGAAGAAGTACTCATCGGCGTCCGACCCCTGGGCACCGGACATCTCCTACCACGGCGGCAAGTACCTGATGTACTACGCCGTCTCGTCGTTCGGCTCCAACACATCGGCCATCGGCCTGGCCGGGTCCACCACGGGCCAGGCCGGCAGCTGGACCGACTACGGCACCGTCTACACGTCGAGCTCGTCGAGCGACTACAACGCCATCGACCCCAACCTGTTCGTGGACGACGACGGGAAGTGGTGGCTGTCGTTCGGCTCCTGGTGGACCGGGATCAAGATGATCCGGATCGACCCCTCCACGGGCAAGCAGTACGCCGGCGACACCAGCAGGCGCTCCCTCGCCTCCCGGCCGACCGGCACCAAGGCGGTCGAGGCGCCCTACATCGTGAAGAGGAACGGCTACTACTACCTCTTCGCCTCGTACGACACCTGCTGCGCCGGCACGAGTTCGACGTACAAGATCAAGGTGGGCAGGGCCACCAGCGTCACGGGTCCCTACAAGGACAAGAACGGCGTCAGCATGCTCAGCAACGGCGGAACACCCGTCCTGGAGAGCCACGGCCGCTACATCGGTCCCGGCGGCCAGTCGGTCCTGGCGGACTCCGACGGTGACCTCCTCGTCTACCACTACTACGACGGCCAGGACAACGGCGCCCCGAAGCTCGGCGTCAACCTTCTGAACTGGAGCAGCGGATGGCCCGTCGCCTACTGACCCTGCTGAGCGCCCTGCTGCTGGCGCTCGCCCTGGGACAGCCGGCCTCCGCGTCGGCGGCCGAGGGCCGTCCCTTCACCAACCCGGTCAAGACACAGAAGGGGGCCGATCCCTGGATCTCGTACCACGACGGCAACTACTACCTGGTGTCGACGAGTTGGACCGACGTCATCACCATGCGGAAGTCACCCACGCTGGCCGGCCTCGCCACCGCGCCCAGTGTCCAGGTGTGGCAGGGTGACGCGGCGTCGCGCTGCTGCAACATCTGGGCGCCCGAACTCCACTACTCGGGCGGCCGCTGGTACCTGTACTACGTGGCCGGCCAGAACATCGCCGACTACAACCCGACGCAGCGTGTGCACGTGCTCCAGAGCGCGGGGTCGGACCCGATGGGGCCCTACACGTACAGGAACCAGCTGGGCAGCACCTGGATGCTGGACCCGAGCATCCTCACGGTCAACGGCTCCATGTACCTGCTGGGCAGCGCGAGCGGCGGCGGCACGCAGAACCTCGTCATCGCCCCCATGTCGAACCCGTACACCCTCAGCGGTTCCTTCTCGACCATCTCGACGCCCACCCGGGACTGGGAGAAGTCGGGCGGCACGGTCAACGAGGGCCCCGAGGTGCTCCAGAGAGGGGGGAAGACGTTCATCGTCTACTCCGCGAGCGGGTGCTGGACCCCTGACTACAAGCTGGGTCTGCTGACACTGACCGGGACCGACCCGCTCTCCGCGTCCTCATGGACGAAGAAGTCGAGCCCGGTCTTCCAGCGGAACGACGCCGCAGGCGTCTACGGGCCCGGACACAACGGCTTCTTCACCTCCCCGGACGGCACCGAGAGCTGGATCGTCTACCACGCCAACGACTCGGCGTCCGACGGGTGCGACAACGGCCGTACGGCACGGGCGCAGAAGTTCGGCTGGAACTCCGACGGGACCCCGAACCTGGGTACCCCCGTCGCGCTGGGGAAGAGCCTCGCCGGACCCTCCGGCGAGACCGCGGCCACCCCCACGGCGTACACCGTGGTCAACCGGGCGTCGGGCAAGTGCCTCGACGTGAGCGCCGGTTCCACCGCCGACGGGGCGAACGTCCAGCAGTGGACGTGTGACGGCAGCGCCAAGCAGCGGTGGCGCGTCGAGGACCGGGGCGACGACACCAGCCGCCTCGTGAACGCCGCGACGGGCAAGGTGCTCGACACCGCGGACTGCTCCGCGGCCGACGGCGCCGACCTCCGGCAGTGGTCGTGGCTCGACAACACCTGTCAGCGGTTCCGCTTCGTCACCACCGAGGCGGGAGGGTGGGTGCGCATCGTCAACCAGGCCACCGGGAAGGTCGCCGACGTGGCCGACTGCTCCCCGGCCGACGGCGCCGACGTACGCCAGTGGACCTGGCTGAACAACACCTGCCAGCAGTTCAAGCTGGTCCCGGTCTCCTGAGGTCTCCCCGCCTCGCGAGACCTCCCACGGGCCCTCCGGAAGCCACCCAGGCTCCCGGAGGGCCCTGCTCTGCCCTGCGCACGGCTGCCTCAGCGACGTGGGCGCGGTCGCCCCGTCGAGCTCCCGCGCGCTGCGGGCCCGGCCGCGCGGGGGCGGAACGAGCGGTTCCGGCGTCGACGACGTGCCCCACCGGCAACCTTCGACGGCACGGCGGCGACTGACTTACGGAACCCCACCTCTTCCCGACGAACGGATCAGCCGATGGCAGCCAGCCGACGACAGACCACCTCCCGCCACGGAGTTCACCGCAGGGCCACGTCCGCCGGAGCGGCGGCGATCGTGGCCGCGGCCTCCCTCTGGGCCGTCGGCTCGGCGTCGGACGCCGAGGCCGCGACGACGATCACCGTCGCCAAGGACGGCAGCGGCCAGTACACCGGCGTGCAGGCCGCCGTGAACGCCGTCCCCTCGGGCAACACCTCACGGGTGGTCATCTCGGTGAAGCCGGGTACCTACCGGGAACTGGTCAAGATCCCGTCGAACAAGCAGAACGTCACCATCCAGGGCACCGGCTCCAGCCGCAGCGACACCGTGATCGTCTACAACAACGCCTCCGGCACCAAGAAGCCCGACGGCTCCGGCAACTACGGGACGGGCGGCAGCGCCACCGTCGCGGCCGAGGGCAACGGCTTCCAGGCCCGCAACCTCACGATCTCCAACGACTTCGACGAGGCCGCGAACCAGAACATGACCGACCGGCAGGCCGTCGCGCTGCGCACCGCCGCCGACAAGGTGTTCCTCGAGTCCGTGGCGGTCAACGGGGACCAGGACACCCTGCTGCTCGACACCGCGTCCAAGTCGACGCTCGGCCGTGTCTACATGACCGACGCCACCATCACCGGCAACGTCGACTTCATCTTCGGACGTGCCACCGCCGTCATCGACTCCTCCGTCATCACCCTGAAGAAGCGATGGGACGGCAGCTCCGGCGGCTACATCACCGCACCGAGCACGGCGGCCGACCGCAAGGGCTTCCTGATCACCGGGTCCACCGTCAAGGGCGACGTCTCGGCGTCGTCCTTCTACCTCGGCCGCCCGTGGCACGCCGGCGGGGACGCCTCGCTCGACCCGATGGCCACCTTCCGCGAGACGACGCTGAGCTCCGCGGTCAAGTCGGCCCCCTGGACGGACATGAGCGGGTTCTCCTGGAAGGACGACCGCTTCGCGGAGTACAGGAACACCGGTCCCGGCGCCGGCTCCGCGAGCAGCAACCGTCCGCAGCTCAGTGACTCCCAGGCCGCGGGGCAGGAGACGGCGGACTGGCTGGCGGGCTGGACACCCTCGGCGTCCTGACACAGGCTGGGAGACGCGGCGCGACCACCGGGGGCGTCAGCCCCCGGCCCTGTCGGCCGACGCTCGCGGCGGGCCGGCCATGACGGGCGGCAGTGGGTGGTCGAAGCGCTTCGACACGACTATGGACAGTGCCTGTGGGCGAGTCTAGGCTCGACTGCGTCTGTGCATGTCAGAGTGCAAAGGGGAGCGCGGAGGCGCGCTGTCGAAGCGCTTCACCCGCTTTTCCCCTTGCGGCACCATCCGTAGGGGAGAAGCCGAATGGTCACGCTTGCCGAGGTCGCCCAGCACGCCGGAGTGTCCGCGAGCACCGTGAGCTATGTCCTCAGCGGGAAGCGGTCGATCTCGGCCTCCACCCGGGAGCGCGTCGAGGAGAGTATCCAGCAGCTCGGCTACCACCCGAACGCCGGGGCCCGCGCCCTGGCCAGCAGCAAGTCCAACATCATCGCGCTGATGGTGCCGCTCCGCACGGACATGTACGTCCCGGTGATGATGGAGATCGCCATCGCCGTCGCCACCACGGCGCGCACCCACGGCTACGACGTGCTGCTCCTGACCGGCGAGGAGGGTCCGGCGGCGGTCAGACGCATCGCGGGCAGCTCGCTGGCCGACGCCATGATCCTCATGGACGTCGAACTCCACGACGAACGCCTGCCGCTCCTGCGGGACTCCGGCCGGACCGCCGTGCTCATCGGCCTGCCCGTCGACCCCTCAGGGGTCACCTGCGTGGACCTGGACTTCGAGGCGACCGGTGCACTCTGCGTGGACCACCTCGCCGGCCTCGGACACACGGAGGTCGCGGTCATCGGCGAGGCCGCCGCCGTCTACGAACGGCACACCGGCTTCGCCGAGCGGACCCTCGACGGCATCCGCGCGAAGGCGCAGGAGGCCGGGGTGCGCATCCTGCACCGGCCCTGCGAGGGCGGATACGCCGCCATGGCGGGCACCCTGGCCAGGGTCTTCGACGAGCGGCCGGGGACGACGGGCTTCATCGTCCAGAACGAGGCCGCCGTCGAGCCGCTCCTCAACCTCCTCCAGCAGCAGGGCCGTGCCGTGCCGGAGGACGTCTCCGTCGTCGCCGTCTGCCCCGAACAGGTCGCGACGCAGGCGTCGGTGAGACTCACCTCCGTGTCCATCCCGGCCCAGGAGATGGGACGCCGTGCGGTGGAACAGGTGATGGCGAAGCTCGCGGGCCGGGACTCGGACGAAGTGGAGCTCCTGGAGCCGGTCCTGACGGTGCGTACGAGCTCCGGGCCTGCGCCGGTGTGAACCGGGTGCGGGGCCGGGAGCGTCCTCCCGGCCCCGCCACGTCAGGTCTCAGCCGGTGCCGGCTGCACTCCGCCGGCCTCAGCCGTACTCAGGTGGACTCTCAGCTGGAAGAGACCTTGAACCCGTTGGTCGTGAAGTCCAGCCCGCCGGACGACGAGGTGATCTCGTAGCCGAACTGCACGTCACCGATGGTCTCGTTGCCCCACCAGCCCTTGGTGTCCTTGATCCACTTCAGGATGGGCAGGATGTCCACCGTGCCCGACGAGGAGTCCGAGGTGCGCAGGAACGAGAAGACCTCGTTGGCGCCGTTGTCGCCCTTGTAGACCTCCCAGGTGTGGCCGCCCAGCGAGACCGTCCCCTGGGAGGTGCCGAGCGGGCCGACCGCACCGTTGTAGTTCACCCAGAGCATGACCTCGTAGTCGTAGTCCGTGTCCCAGATGTCGTACGAGGTGTTGTACGCGCCGGACGACGGGACCGTCACGTTGTAGTCGCTGGTGAGCGACGAGAGCGACGTGATCGGCTTGTTCACGACCTTCTTGGCGTTCGGGTACGACTTGATGCCACCGGTGTCCGGGTGGTTCGCCGTCACACCCCAGTTGGACGACGAGTTGGCCCAGATGCTCTGGCTGCCCGCCCCGGAGCCCCAGATGTTGTTGTAGAGGATGTAGCCGTCGGAGGTGGTGTAGTTGCCCCACTGCTCCGACGACGTCCAGACCGCCGCGTGGGCGGGCGCCGCCGCGAAGCCGATCAGGGCCGCGACCGCTGCCGTGGGGGCGAGCAGCAGCCTGGTCAGGGTGGTTCGTGCCATGGGATGTTCCTTCCATGTGGGGATGGAGGACTGCTACCGCGGCCCCAGGGTGAGGACGCGGTCCACGCCGGCCGTCAGCTCCAGCGGAGCCGACGGGTTTCCGGCGGAGGTCTCTGTGAGGGCGAACCCTTCGCCCGTACGCAGATCGACGCGGGCGTCGCGGGTGGGGCGCAGCACCGCGGTGGCGCCGTCCTGCGACCACCGCAGGTCGAGCTGCGCCCCGAACCGGGTGAGCACGCCACGGAGTTCACCGGCCGGACAGCTTTCGGGAACCGCCGGCAGCAGCACCAGCCGGCCGGGTGCCGACTGGACGAGCGACTCGATCACGACCGCGGGCAGGGCGTGGGCGGCATCGGCGTTGTAGACGTTCCGGGACGGGTAGTGCGCGCTCATCAGCGAGTCGTGGAAGAAGTCGCCGCCCAGCACCGCGTCCAGGGCCGCCGACACCCGGGCCGGATCCCGCAGCCGGGCGGCGACCAGCGCGTGGTGAAGGTACCCGTGCGCGGAGTCGTTCTCCGAGCCCCGCAGCTCCAGCGCGCGATGGGCGGCCCGGGCCGGCTCCGGGGTGTCGTACGGGTTGATCTCGTCCAGCGGCCACACCGGGTACAGGTGGCTCAGGTGGCGGTGGTCGTACGTCTCCAGCAGCCCCGGCCACGCCCATTCCGCGAGCGCCCCGTCCTCGTTCACCAGATAGGCAGGGAGCCGTGCCGCGAGGGCGCGCCAGTGATCCGCCGAGGGGTGTCCTGGCGCGTGCGCGGCGGCCACCGTCAGCGCGTGACGTGCCGCGGCGATGTCCATGGTGGCGTTGACGGTGCCCCAGCTCGCGTTGGCGGGACGGTTCTCCGGAGAGTACGAGGGGACCACGGCCACGTTCCCGTCGGGGTCCTCGCGGGTGAGGAAGTCCTCGTAGAACAGGGCTGTTTCGACGAGGACGGCGGTCAGCGCCGCGTCCGGGGCGCCCGTCGACACCTCGGCGTGCTCCAGGAGGGGCTGCAGCAGCCAGTCCGCCCCCGCGGTCCACAGGTGCAGGGGGTAGGCGCGCTGGAAGTGTTTGGTGTGCCCGGACATCCCGTCCGTGTGGGACGGCGCGACGACGCCCCGCGCTCCGAAGATCGCCCGGGCGTTGTCCCGCCAGTCCTCCAACTGGCCCTGCACCAACGAGCCATGGGCCTGCGAGACCTCCGGCAGGGCGGCAGCGGCGGCGGAGGAGACCTGGAGGTTGAGGTTGGCGTTCGTCGTGAACGCCCCCGACCACGCGGTGTCCCAGTCACCGGTCCAGAGCCCGGTCAGCCGCGGCGGCAGCATTCCCGAGGACGACAGCAGGTGGTAGCGGCCCGCGGCGAAGAGCCGCTCCAGCAGCGCGGGGGACTTCGGCCCGCGCAGCAGCTCGCTGCCCGGCAGATCGCGCTCGGGAGCGGCGTCCCGCAGGGTGAGGGAGGCACGCCCGTACGCCGTCCGGTGCAAGGGGCGGTGGCGGTCGAGCAGCGCGGCGTACTCCTCCTGCGGGAGGGCCGCCCACAGCTCGGGCAGGTCGGGACGACCGGCGCCACGGACGACCCGGGTGGTCAGGGTGACCCCGCGGGCCCCCTCGATCCGGACGCCGTCACCCGCCACGGACACCTGGCCGCCGTCCACCCGTACCCGGGTCACCCCCGTGTAGCCGAGGTCGCTGCCCGGATACCCCACGCGCAGCGCCAGATGCGCCCCGTCCGCGGTCAGGACGGTCGAGCGGCCCACCGCCAACTGCGCCGGGGCGCCGGGCAGGGAGTGGTCCAGCGAGATCTCGGCGTCCATCCCGGGATCGGTGACCCGCTGCACGACGACGTCGTCGGCGCGCGACACGAAGACCGTGCTGCGCCAGGCCTCGTACGCAGCGGACACCTCCCCGGTGGTGAAGTCGACCTCACGCCGGAAGCCGGCCACGGCCTCGTGGAGCCCCCGGGAGCGGCGTACACGTGACTGGAAGGCCGGATGGAAGGGCTGCACCCACGCGAGGTCGCGCCCCGCGCCGAACTGCTCGGCCGCCGCGGTGTCCCCCGACAGCAGCGCGTCCTGGAGGCGTCCGAGCCGGTCGGCGAGCTCCGGGGGCCTCAGGTCCTCGCTGCCGTTGGGACGCACCAGGGTGTGGTGGGTGACGACGACCCGGTCGTCCGCCGGGTCGCCGAACACCATGGCCCCGTGCCGGCCGTTGCCGCTGAGGAACGCGTCCTCCCAGCGGGACGCGGGGGAGGGCTCCCATGTGCCGTGGATCATGCGAGTGCTTCCCCGAGTACGGCCACGCCGTGGCGGCCGAGCTCCAAGGCGCCGTCGGCGACGTCACCGCTGAGCAGGTCGCGGAAGCGGCCCGGAAGTGTCACCGAGGCAGCCGGACCACCGTGGTTGAGCAGGAAGAGCAGGTCTCCGCGCCGTACCGCCTCCACACCGGCGGGCAGGCCCTCCAGCGCGGGGCGCACACCCGCCCCGGAAGCCACCCGTTCGAGCAGGGAGCGCAGGGCGTCCGGTTCGGGGAGCGTGGACACGTACCAGGCCGTTCCCTTGCGGAGCACCGCCGGAAGGCCGTCGAGTGCGCCGCCCTGGTAGGCGGAGACGGTCTCGGCGCCTTCGCCGGCCTCCAGCTCCTCCGACCACAGGGTGCCGCCGAAGCCGTCGCACTCCACCGTCGCCCCGGCGTCCAGCGGCCACCACTCGTGCACCGTGCGGATGCCGAACAGCTCGCGCAGCCGGCCGTCCATGCCGCCTTCCCTGATCCGGTCGTCCTCGTCCACGACCCCGGTGAAGAACCCGCACACCAGGGTGCCGCCGCCCCGCACGTACGACACCAGGTTGTCGACCGCCGCGTCCTTCAGGAGCTGCAGTTGCGGTACGAGCACCATGCGGTACGCGCCGAGGTCCGCCTCGGGGCGGGCGAAGTCCGTGCTGATGCCGCTGTCCCACAGGGCGCCGTGCCAGGCCCGGAGCAGCTCCGTGTACGAGACGAGTGAGGAAGGCCGGCCGTCCTGGGTGCCCGACCACCATGCGTCCCAGTCGTGGAGCACCGCGACCTCGGCCAGGACCCCGGTGCCGGTCACCTCGGCACCGATGAGGGAGAGTTCGGCCCCGATCCGCTTCACCTCCTGGAAGGTGCGGCCGTTCTCACCGGCGTGGCCCAGCATCCCGGAGTGGAACTTCTCCGCTCCCTGGCGGGACTGCCGCCACTGGAAGTAGCAGAGGGCGTCCGCTCCCCGCGCCACCGACTGCAGGGACCAGAGACGGTTCAGACCGGCGGGCTTGGGGTGGTTGACGGGCCGCCAGTTCACGGCACCGGCGGCCTGTTCCATCAGCATCCAGGGGCCCCGGGCCTGGGAGCGGGTCATGTCCGCGATCATCGCGTTGTACTGCCCGCCGCGCGGGTCGGCGGGATCGGGATAGACGTCGACGGAGACGACGTCCTCCTGCTCGGCCCAGGCCCAGGCGTCCTGTCCGGCCCACAGGGGCATGAAGTTGGTGGTCACCGGGATGTGCGGGGTGTGCCTGGCCACGATGTCGCGTTCGGCGGTGTAGCACTCCAGCAGCGCGTCCGAGGTGAACCGCTTGAAGTCGAGCTCCTGCGCCGGGTTGCGGAGGTACTGCGCGCGGCGCGGGGGCAGGATCTCCGCCCAGTTGTCGTAGCGCTGGCTCCAGAAGGCGGTGCCCCAGGCGTCGTTGAGCGCGTCCAGCCCCGCGTACCGGTCGGCCAGCCAGCGGCGGAAGTGGGCGGCGGTCTCGTCGCACCAGCAGTGGGTGCAGTACTCGTTGTTGATGTGCCACACGGTGAGTGCGGGATGGTCCGCGTACCGTGCCGCCAGGTCCTCGGTGAGGGCGGCGGCGTAACGCCGGTAGACGGGGGAGCTGGGGCAGAAGTGCTGGCGTGACCCGTACGAGACGACCGTGCCGTCCTCGGCGCGCGGCAGGGTCTCCGGGTGGAGCGCTCCCATCCACGGCGGCGGCGAGGAGGTCGGGGTGGCCAGGACGACGCCGATCCCGTGGGCGTGGAGGAGGTCCATCAGCCGGTCGAGCCAGCCGAACTCCCTTGCTCCCGGGCGAGGTTCGATCGTCGCCCAGGAGAAGACGCCGACGGTCACCGAATTGACCCCGGCCTCCTTCATCAGCCGGACGTCGTCGGCCCACACCTCCTCGGGCCACTGCTCGGGGTTGTAGTCGCCGCCGAAGAGGATCCGGCCACGGGTGGCGTCGTGCAGGGACGGCATGGACGTCTCGTTCCTCTACTTCGGGTCTGCGTACTGGATGCCGCGGCCGTTGGTGCCCAGATAGACACGGCCGTGGACACGGGGGTCACCGGTGATGACCTCACCGGTCCAGCCCCACCGGTGGTCCGCGTCGTTGATGCGGACCCATGTCGCCCCCGCGTCGTCGGACCGCAGCACGGCCACGCCGTCGTACGTCGCGGAGACCCGGCCGGTCTGGAACACCGCCGGATAGCCCTTCCGGCCCCTGGCCGGGGCGGCCTTCCCGAAGCCGAGGGCGTGCGACGCCTGGCAGCCGGCCACCGGGGCGAAGGTGCGGCCGCCGTCCGTGGAGCGCAGCAGCCCGTTGTCCTTGGCCGAGAGCCACAGGTCGCCGGAACGCCCGGGGGCAGCGGCGATACGGAACTGCACGTCCCCCGAAGGGAGTCCCGACGCGCCACCGGTGAAGGTCGCGCCACCGTCGGACGACGCGAAGACCGTTCCGGTGTCGGTGTCGTACACGTAGAACCGCTTCGGATCGACCGGATCGGCGACCGGTGCGCCGCCCTTGGGGAACGTCGGCACCTCGGCCCAGGTCGCACCGCCGTCGGTCGAGCGGTGCGCCGGGTACTTCGTGCCGTCCCAGTGGACGAACGACCACAGCAGTACGGCCCCGTCCGCCGATACCGCCACCGGGCCCGGTGCGGACGGCGCGATCTCCGGCTGCGAGGCGAACGGCTGCCAGGTCGCCCCGCCGTCCTCGGAGTACGCCCCCGCCGACTGCGAGCCGGAGGGCCACCCCGTGCGCACCACGTACGAGGGTTTCCGGGAGGCCAGGGCGAGCCCGGTCGCCGTGCCGAACACGGGGTTCGACGCCATGCCGCGCGACGGGGAGGCGGTCAGCGAGTCGTGGTACATGACCCCGATGTCGCCGAGGCCGCTGAGCAGTGGTGCTCCCGAGGGCGGTGCGATGAGATGGCGCACCGACGACTCCTCCAGCCCCCGGATCTCCGGCGACCAGCGCACCAGGTCACGCGTCCCGAAGACGGTCGCGCCGGTGCCGTACACGATGTGCCGGGAGTCGTACGGGTCGACGGCCACGGCCTGGATCCACCAGCCGAACTTGGGCTCCCCGCCCCACTCGAGGTACGGCGTCTCCGACACGTCGAGAACCGCCGTGTCCTTGAGCGAGGTCCAGCTCCTGCCGCCGTCCGTCGAACGGAACAGGGTGTCCACCGCGCCCCAGCGGTTGTTCGTCGAGACGACGACGGTACCGGCCCGGCCCGCCGCCACCGCGACGCCGCCGTACCCGAAGGCGTCGCCCGCTCCGGGAGCCACGGGGGTGACGTCCGTCCAGACGCCCGTCCCCGTGTCGAGCCGGTGCACCGACCCGTCGGACTGGTTGTTCGGCCCCGGCCCGTCGGCGTAGGTGACGTACAGCGCACCGCTCCGCGCGTCGTACGCGGCGCGGACGGGTACCTTCGCGGACGCCCCGGACGCCGGCTGGCCCGGCACCTCCTCCCAGCCGCCCCTCCCGTCCGTGCGGTACAGCGCCGTCCCGCCGTCGCCCCAGCCCGCGTACACCTTCCTTCCGGCTGCCACCAGCAGGGTGACGCCCTGCCCGCCCGCCGTGGGAGTGGCCGGGAAGGAGGTGTCGGCGGCCCAGGTCGCACCCCGGTCCCCGGACCGGAGCAGCCCGTCGTGGCGGGTCCCGAGCCAGAGCGTGCCGCTGTCGCGCGGATCGACCAGGAGCCGTTCGCCGCAGCCCCTGCCGTCCTCGTTGGCACCCAGGCGCACCGTCAGATCCGTACGCGCCCAGGTCGCGCCCCGGTCCTCGGACCTGAACACGGCGCCCGGGGAGGCCCAGTCCTGCGCGTACGTGCCCAGTGCCAGGTACAGCCGGTCCGGGTGCGCCGGATCGACGGCCATCGCCTCCACGCCCAGCAGGTTCCAGTCGTCCCAGCCGATGCCGTCGTTGAGCGGCGTCCAGCGCGACCGTCTGTCGTCCCACCGGTAGGCGCCGCCGATGTCGGTGCGGGCGTAGGCGAGGCCCCGCACGGCCGGGTGGAACAGCAGGCCGGTGACGAACCCCGTCCCGCCGATCGCCGCGGTGCGCCAGCGGTGCGGCTGGGTCCGCGCGGGACCCCGGGCGGCCGAGGCCGTGGCCGCGGACGGCAGCACGGTGGCGGCCGCTGCGACCGCGGCCGCGCCGGCCAGGACGGTCCGGCGGCGGGGGAACGGGGCAGGGCCCGGCTGAGGCACGGACGAAGCGGGCATGGCGGGGATCCTCCGGTGGGAGCGACAGTGACGGCGGAGCGGGATCAGCCCTTGACGGCGCCGGTGAGCATGCCTTCCTTGAAGTGCTTCTGCACGAACGGCGACAGGAACGCCACCGGGATCAGTGCCAGCACCATGACCGCCATCTGGACGGCGAGCAGCGAGAGATGACCCGTGTTGATGACCTGGGTCAGGCCGGTGGGCCGCTCCTGCTTGAGGACCAGCTGGTTCATGACGTTCTGCAGCGGCAGCATGCCCGGGTCGCTGATGTAGATCGACGCGTTGAACCACGCACTCCAGTAACCCACCGCGTAGAAGAGGGTGATCACGGCGATCACCGCGCGCGACAGCGGCATGATGATCTGCCACAGGATGCGGAAGTCGCCCGCCCCGTCGATCCGGGCGCTCTCGATGAGCTCCTGGGCCGTACTCATGAAGAACGCCCGCAGCACCAGGATGTTGAACACGTTGAGCGCGCTCGGGAGGATCAGCGCGAGGTAGGAGTCGGTCAGACCGAGCCCCTGCACCACCAGGTAGGTCGGGATCAGACCCGCCCCGAAGAACATCGTGGCCAGCATGAAGATCAGCAGGGGACGGTGGAGGACCGAACCGGTCCGCGACAGCCCGTAGGCGCACAGGATCGAGACCGCCATGCTGAAGAGGGTCCCGACCACCGTCACACCGATGCTGACCAGGGCGGCCCTGGTGACCTGGCCGCCGCCCAGCAGTTCCTGGTAGGCGACGAAGGTGACACCTCGGGGGATCACCACCAGCCCGCCCGCGTCGGTGATGGTCTTCACCGAGGAGAGACTGGTGACGATCACGACCCAGAGAGGGAAGAGGACCGCCAGGCAGATCAGGACCAGCGTCACGCCCTTGGTGGCGAGCCCCGCCCTCGAGGGCTCCTCCTCCCAGACCGGGCGCAGACGGCCACGCGTGCCCGGCTTGACTCCGCCGATCGCGGTGAGGCCGGAGAGCAGGCTGCTCACTTCTTGTACACCCCCTGCTCACCCATGAGATGGGTGACCTTGTTGGCCCCGAGGACCAGCAGCAGACCGACGATTCCCTTGACGATGCCGACGGCCGCCGCGTAGCTGAACCCGCCGTTGGTGATGCCGACGTTCCAGACGTAGGTGTCCAGTACCTCGGACGCGCCGGGGCCCACCGCGGTGCGCTGCAGCAGGATCTGCTCGAAGCCGACGGTCAGCGCGTTGCCCACCTGGAGCACCAGCAGCAGGGCGACCACGGGGCGCAGGGCGGGCAGCGTGATGTGCCACATCCGGCGCCAGCGGTTCGCGCCGTCCATGGCGCTCGCCTCGTAGAGGTCCGGGCTCACCGCCGCCAGGGCGGCGAGGAAGACGATGACCCCCCAGCCGGCGTCCTTCCAGATCATCTCGAAGGTGATCAGGAACTTGAACAGACCCGGGTCGGTCATCAGGTCGAAACCCTCGTGGCCGTGCTCCCGCAGCGTCTGCGCGATCAGTCCCGCACCGCCGAACATCTGCTGGAAGACGGTGACGACGAGGACCCAGGAGAAGAAGTGCGGCAGATAGAGGATCGCCTGCGCCACGGCCCGCACCCGGGGCCGCACGAAGCTGTTGATGAACAGCGCGAGCAGGATCGGCACCGGGAAGAACAGGGTGAGCTGGAGGAGGAAGATCACGAGCGTGTTCCGCAGCGCCGACCAGAACAGCCGGTCGTGCACCATCTGCTGGAACCATTCGAGACCGACCCACGGGCTCTGCGCGATCGCCTGGAACGCGTTGTCCGCGATGTACGGGTCGTAGTCCTGGAAGGCCACGACGTTGCCCGCCAGGGGGACGTACGCGAAGACCAGCAGCAGGAGCATCGCGGGGAGGGTCATCAGGAGCAGCGTGCGGTCGCGGCGCAGCCGGTGGCGCAGTGGCATGGTCCTGGTGACGGGCGGGCCGTCGGCCGCCCCGTCCTTGACCGGCGGCGTCCCCGAGTCCTTCGCGCGCCGCCGGTCGTCTGTGCTCAGTGCCATGTCAGGAGGCCGACTCGCCGGTCTCGTCGAGCAGCTTCTTGTACCAGTCGCGAAGCTTGTCGCCGCCCTTCGTCTTCCAGTCCGAGACCGCCTGCTGCATGTCGCTGACCTTCTTACGGCCGCGCACGATGTCCTTCTCCAGGTCCTCGAACTGCGCGTTCAGCTCCGTGTAGCGCGAGGGCTCCTGGATCTGCATCCCGTGGAAGAGGGGCTTCTTGAGGTGCGCGCCCTGACGCTGCTGCCACTCGATGACGCCCTTGGCGACGTCCGGGAAGTCCGGGTAGGCGCGGAAGGGGGCGGGGGACGCCACGTACTCGTAGGTGGCGAAGACCTGGTTGTTGCCCAGCTCCGTCTTGACGAGGACCCCGTCCTTGAGGGTGTGGTGCTTGCCCTCGATGCCGTAGGCCTTCAGACGCTGTTCCTTGGTGCCGTACGGCGCGGCGGTGAAGTTGGCCAGGGCGAGGACGTCCTGGACCGTCTTCTTGTCCGCGTTCTTGTTGACGAAGCACCAGATGTTGGAGGGTGCGGCCTCGTAGATGGTGGGGGCGCCCCCGTCGTGGGCGAAGAAGTCCATCGCCCCCATGCGGAACTCCGGCTTGTCCAGGCGCTGGACCGCTGTCGCCGCGTACCAGTCGGAGATGTCCGCGTTGTACATGAGGACGTTGCCCGACGAGAAGGTGGTGCGCATGTCACCCGTCTCGGCCTTGGCGTCCGGGTGCACGAAGCCGGCCGAGTACAGGGAGCGCGACCACTCCAGCGCCTCGAGGTACTCGGGGGTCTCGTAGCGGTTGACCAGCTTGCCGTCGACGAGCTTCCAGTAGTACGGCTTCTCCGGCAGCACTCCGAAGAACACCCAGGCCGACCAGGTCATGTCGCTGCACGCCCACACCTTGCTCCTGGGCGCGTTGATCTCCTTGCAGAGGTCGTAGAACTCCTGCGTGGTGGTCGGGACCTCGTAACCCTTCTCCTCGAAGATGTCCGCGCGGTAGAAGGGGGTGATGTTGGGGGTCGACTCCGCGGGCATCGGCAGTCCGCGGAGCTTGCCGGCGAAGACACCCCGCTGCCAGGCGCCGGTGGGGATGGCGGCCAGGTTGGGGTAGTCCTTGACCTTGTCGCCCGACAGGTAGGGGCCGAGGTCGGCGAACTTGTTGGCGATGGCGCTCGGTATCTTGCCGCCCAGCTCCCAGCCGGGGACGACGACCGCGTCCGGGATGTCGCTGGAGGCGAGCACCGCGCCGAGCTTCTGGCCGTAGACGTTTCCGTCCTGGTTCTGCCACTTGACCTTGACGCCGGCCGCCTCGTCCATCGCCGTCCAGTACGGGTTGCCCTCACCCGGCGAGGTTCCCCACAGCGGCGCCATGATCTTGATCTCGCTGCCCTTGCCGAGCTTCTTGGGCACCGAGACGGCGAGCTGGTCCGCGGGGAGAGCGGTGGTGAAGCCTGCCGCCGAACCGTTCTTGCTGGGGATGTCCGGGGTGACCGACTCGGAGGGCACGAAGGTCGGAAGGATGTCCTTCAGCGACTTGCCCGTCGTCGTGCCCTCGTTCTTCGAGCCGCCTGATCCGCCGCCGCACGCGGTGAGGAGGGGCAACCCTCCTCCCACGGCTGCCGCGACGACCACGGAAGAGGCCAGGAATCGTCTCCGGCTGGGAACGGAGGGGGAGTTCGGCGTCATTGCTTCAACCCTTCGTGGTGCAACAGGACGGCCCGCGGCGGCGACTGCCGCTCGGCCCTGTGTCTGAGGTAGGGGGCGTTACCGGCCGAGCCGGTGGCACTGCACCGGCTGAGCTGAAGCGGTCAACGGGCTGCTTCGTCGAAGCGCTTCGATGTTGCAGCGAGGTTAAGTGACGGGTCCCGGCCACACAAGAGTTCATTTCCAGATTCCTCCGACCTGTTTCCGAACCGTTTCCTGGTCCGGTGAGGCATTGGTTCGTCCGGAAGCACCTCTTTGCGGCGGTAGCACCCTTGACACCCCCAGGGTTGGCCATCGAGCATCGAAGCGCTTCGAAGATCCTCTGTCTCGCATCGAAGGCCTCTTCGACGCCACAGGCCCGGAAAACCTCCCACCTCTCCAAGGGGACCCGCACGTGACGGACCATCCGTTTCCCTTCCGCGACCCGCAGCTGTCCTTCTCCCGGCGCACCGACGACCTCCTCGGACGGCTCACGCTCGACGAGCGGATCGCGATGCTGCACCAGTTCGCCCCCGCGGTGGAGCGGCTGGGCATCGGCCCCTTCCGCACCGGACAGGAAGCCCTGCACGGGGTGGCCTGGATGGGACCGGCCACCGTGTTCCCGCAGGCCGTGGGCCTCGGCGCCACCTGGAACGACGCCCTGGTACGCCGGATCGGCGAAGCCGTGGGCAACGAGGTGCGAGCCAAGCGCGCACAGGACGACCGGGTCGGCCTCAACGTCTGGGCCCCCACGGTCAATCTGCTGCGCCACCCCCTGTGGGGCCGCGGCGAGGAGGGGTACTCCGAGGACCCCGCGCTGACCTCCGCCATCGCCGTCGCCTACACCCGCGGGCTGCGCGGTGACGACCCCCGCTACTGGCGGACGGCCCCGGTGCTCAAGCACTGGCTCGCGCACAACAACGAGACGAACCGCGACACGGCTTCCTCCTCGGTCCGGCCGCGCGTCCTGCACGAGTACGACCTGCGGGCCTTCCGCGACGCGGTCAAGGCCGGGGCGGTCGCCGGAGTCATGCCCGCGTACAACCTCGTCAACGGCCGCCCCAACCATGTGTCGCCCCTGCTCGGAGAGCAGCTGCGGAGCTGGACCGACCAGCCGCTGGTGGTCTGCTCCGACGCCGGAGCACCCTCCAACCTGGTCGACTCCGAGCACTACTTCGACACCCACGAGGAGGCGACGGCCGCCTCGCTGAAGGCCGGCGTCGACAGCTTCACCGACCACGGCACCGACTCCACGGTCATGACCGGCCGCATCCGCGACGCCCTCGCCAAGGGGTTCCTCGACGAGAGCGACATCGACACCGCCGTCCGCCGGCTGCTCGCCATGCGCTTCGCACTCGGCGAGTTCGACCCGGACCTCGACCCGTACGCCCGGACGGGCTCCCTGGACACGCCCGAACACCGCGCCCTGGCCCTCGAAGCGGCGGAACAGGCCGTCGTCCTCCTGAAGAACGACGGCATCCTCCCCCTCGCCCCGGCAGCGGGCCGGACCGTCGCCGTCGTCGGCCTCCTCGCCGACGAGTGCAAGCTCGACTGGTACAGCGGCACCCTCATGCACCGCTCGACGCCCCTCGACGGCATCCGCGAACGCTACGGCGCCGAGAACGTCGTCTTCGTCGAGGGCGTCGACCGGATCAGGCTGAGGAGCTCCGCCGGATGGCTGCACGTGCCCCCGGCGGACGACGCGGCCGTGGGCGAGGCCCGAGGCGCCGAGGGCGCCCTCGACCCCGCCCTCCTCGCGGGCCGCACCGACCTGCCGCCGCTGACCTGCGGCGACGAGGCCACCGACCTGGCACTCGTCGACTGGGGCGACGGAGTCCTCACCCTTCGCACCGGGGAGGGCCTGTACCTCTCGGTCGCCGACGACGGCTACGTCAGGGCCTCCGCGGACGAGCCGGGAGGCTGGGTCGTCCAGGAGACCTTCCGCCTGGAGGCGGTGGAGGGACATGACGGCGGGCACCGCCTTCTGCACATCGGGACCGGTGGGTACGTGTCTGTCGCCGCCGGAGGCGCGAAGGTTGCCGAATCAGGCGAAAAGATTTCACCCGCGGACGCCACGGTCTTCGTGCGTGAGACGGTCGAGTACGGGGCCGACGCCGTCGCCCGGGTCGCGGCTGAGGCGGACACCGTGATCGTGGTCGCCGGCAACGACCCCCACATCAACGGCCGGGAGACCGAGGACCGCACGACCCTCGCCCTTCCCGCCCAGCAGGACCGGCTCTGGCGCGCCGCGCACACGGCCAACCCGCGCACCGTCCTGGCCCTGACCTCGGCATACCCCTACGCGGTGACCGAGGCGGCGGAGACGCTCCCCGCCCTGCTCTGGACCGCTCACGGCGGCCAGGCAGCGGGCACGGCGCTCGCCAGGATCCTCGCCGGTGACGTCTCACCGGCCGGCCGCCTCCCGCAGACCTGGTACGCGAGCGACGCCGACCTGCCCGGTCTGCTCGACTACGACATCATCGGGTCCCGGCAGACCTACCTCTACTTCGGCGGCACCCCGCTCTTCCCGTTCGGGCACGGCCTCGGCTACGCCCGGTTCACCTACTCGGGACTGCGCGCCGAGACCGACGGAGACCGGCTGCGGGTGACCCTGACCGTCACCAACGACGGCACGTGCGCCGCGGACGAGGTCGCCCAGCTCTACGTACGCGCCGCCGCCGGGGGGACCGGGGCCGCGGACGGCCCGGACCCGGAACTCCCGTCCCGGAAACTCGTCGGGCACCGCAGGCTGTACCTCCCGCCCGGTGCCTCGCAGGAGGTCGAACTCCTCGTGCCCACCGAGGAACTCGGCCACTGGAGCGTGGCCCACGGCCGCTGGACCGTCGGACCCGGCACGTACGAACTCCTCGCCGGCGCCTCCAGCGCCGACATCCGGCTCACCGCCACGACGGTCGTCGAAGGCAGCCCCGAGGGGCCGCGCCCGGTGGCCGGGCGCGGCCTGGAGGCGGCGGACTACGACCTGCAGCACGGCACGGAGATCGTCGACCGCGCGAAGCCGTCGGGAGACGCCGTCACTCCCGCCTCCCCGGACGCGGAGGGGCAACTCGTCTACAGGGCCTGCGACCTCGGCGGGCGCGTGAAGGGCCTGGCCTTCCTCGTCTCAGGGGAGGGCACGATCTCGGCGACCGCCGGCGGGCAGAACCTGGCGCTCCGGATCCCCCGCACCGGCGGCCCGTACGACTACCGGGCCGTCGACGCCCCGCTGGACCTCGGAGGTGTGCACGACCTGCACATCGGCCTCGGAGGATCCGTCCGTCTCGCCCGCATCGACGTCCTCACCGGAGGTGAGTCCGCATGAAGTTCACCGACGGCTTCTGGCTCATGCGCGAAGGTGTCCGCGCCTCCTACGCCACCCAGATCCGCGACCTGCGGGTGGACACCGACCGTCTCACCGCGTACGCGGCGGTCAAGCGGGTCGAGGCACGCGGCGACACCCTCAACACCCCTCTGATCACCGTCGAGTGCTTCTCCCCGGCCGAGGGCGTCATCGGCGTACGCGCCACCCATCACGCCGGCCGGGCCCGCCGGGGGCCCGACTTCGCGATCCTCGCCGGGGACACCGCCGCCTCCACCGCCCGTACCCGCCGCGACGGTGGCGTCACCGAGCTCACCAGCGGACCACTGACCCTGCGCATGGACGGCGACGGCCCCTGGGGCATCACCTTCCTCGACGGTGACGGCCGGCGCCTCACCGGAGTGGACTCGAAGGGGACGGCCTTCGCCGTCACCCCGGACGGCGCGCACCACATGATCGCCCAACTGGCCCTGGAGGTCGGCGAGAACATCTACGGACTGGGCGAGCGCTTCACGCCGTACGTCAAGAACGGCCAGACCGTCGACATCTGGCAGGCCGACGGCGGCACCAGCAGCGAACAGGCCTACAAGAACATCCCGTTCTACATGTCCTCGCGCGGCTACGGCGTCTTCGTCAACCACCCGGGCAAGGTGTCCTTCGAGGTCGGCTCCGAATCCGTCGGCCAGGTGCAGTTCAGCGTCGAGGACCAGTCGCTCGAGTACTACGTCGTCGCCGGGCCCACCCCCAAGGACGTCCTGACCCGCTACACCGCGCTCACCGGGCGCCCGGCCCTCCCCCCGGCCTGGTCCTTCGGCCTCTGGCTCACCACCTCCTTCTGCACCTCGTACGACGAGGCGACCGTCACCTCCTTCGTCGACGGCATGGCCGAGCGCGGCATCCCGCTGAGCGTCTTCCACTTCGACTGCTTCTGGATGCGCGAGTACCAGTGGTCCGACTTCCTGTGGGACCCCGAGGTCTTCCCCGACCCGGAGGGCATGCTGGCCCGGCTCAAGGAACGCGGGCTGCGGATCAGCATGTGGATCAACCCGTACATCGCCCAGAAGTCCTCGCTCTTCGCCGAAGGCGCCGAGCACGGCTACCTGGTGCGACGCGCGAACGGGGACATCTGGCAGTGGGACCTGTGGCAGCCCGGGATGGCGCTGGTCGACTTCACCAACCCGGCCGCACGCGCCTGGTACGGAGACAAGCTGCGCGCACTCCTCGACCAGGGGGTCGACTGCTTCAAGACCGACTTCGGGGAGCGCATCCCCACCGACGTGGTCTGGCACGACGGCTCCGACCCGGAGCGCATGCACAACTACTACGCGCAGGTCTACAACCGCACCGTCTTCGAACTCCTCGAGAAGGAAAGAGGGGTGGGCGAGGCGGTGCTCTTCGCCCGGTCCGCGACGGCCGGCGGCCAGCAGTTCCCGGTGCACTGGGGCGGCGACTGCTTCGCCTCGTTCACCGCGATGGCGGAGTCCCTGCGCGGCGGGCTGTCCCTGTCCCTGTCCGGCTTCGGCTTCTGGAGCCACGACATCGGCGGCTTCGAGGGCACCCCGGACCCCGCCGTCTTCAAACGCTGGCTCGCCTTCGGGCTGCTCTCCTCGCACAGCCGGCTGCACGGAAACGTCTCCTACCGGGTGCCGTGGGAGTTCGGGGAGGAGGCCGTGGACGTCGCACGGAAGTTCACCCTGCTCAAGCACCGGCTGATGCCCTACCTCTACGGGGTGGCCGCCGAGGCCCACCGCACGGGAGTCCCGATGATGCGGCCGATGCTGGCCGAGTTCCCCGATGACCCGGCCTCCCGCACCCTCGACCGGCAGTACATGCTCGGCCCGGATCTGCTGGTGGCACCGGTGTTCACCGAGGACGGTGAGGTCGAGTACTACGTGCCCGAGGGCACCTGGACCTCGCTGCTCACCGCCGAGCGGATCACCGGCCCGGTGTGGCGCCGCGAGACGCACGGATTCGACAGCCTGCCGTTGCTGGTCAGGGACGGCGCCGTACTCCCCTGGGGAGCCGACGACCAGCGCCCCGACGGGGACTGGCTGGAAGGGCTCACCCTGCGGGTGTTCGGGTCGGTTGCCGGGGAACGGACGGTGTCCGTACCGGATCTGACGGGTGCTCCGGCGGGCGTGTTCCACGCCGTACGGGACGCCGCCGGGGTGAAGGTCACGAGCGAGGGCCCGGGCCGCCCCTTCCGCGTGACGGTCGAGGAGTCGGGCGCGGCGGAGGAGGGGTCGGGAACGGTCACCGTCCGCTGACGGGGCGTGCGCGCCGGGCCAGGAGAGGACGGACCGGGGGGAGGACTGGCCGGGGGAGGACGGGCCGCGGCACGGCCCTCCGGCCCGGCGCGCAGGACGCGTGGGACCTGCCCTCCCCTGAGGGCCTCCCCTGGGGGCGTGCCCTCCTCCGAGGACCGGCCCGTTCCCCGGTTCGGCGCACCGGGCCGGGCCGGCGCAGCACCCCACCATGCCCTTCCGGAGACCCGGCGGTACGCACCACCGGGTCAGCCCGGTTTGACCGCCAGCGTCGCGAAGTAGGCGGACATGTACGCGGCGGACGCGTCGGACTGGTGCGGAGCTTCCGCGAAGCGGGCGAGGACGAACCCCGCCGCGAGCTGCCCGCCGATCTGGGCGGTGAGGGTGTGGCCGTACTCGAGAGCGGCGTCCGCGCCGAACCGCGCGGCGCGTTCCTCGGCGGTGTACCGCGTGACATCGCTGTAGGGCAGCGTGTGCGCGACGATCAGCTCGCCGCGCTCGTCGAGCGCCTCGTGGTCGAACAGGTACGTATCGGGGTTGACGAAGCCCGCGAGCAGCGATCCGCCCGGTCGCAGGACGCGGAAGCACTCCCGCCACACCGGTGCCGGATCCGGTACGAAGAGGTTGGAGACCGGATGGAACACGACGTCGAAGGACGCGTCGCCGAAGGCGCCGAGGTCGCTCATGTCGCCCAGGACGGTGCGCAGCTCGAGTCCGTCACGCTCCGCCACCATCCGGTCCTGGCCCAGCTGGCGGGGTGAGTTGTCGAAGACGGTCACCCGCGCCCCCGCGGCGGCCAGCACCGGACCCTGCTGGCCGCCGCCGGAGGCCAGGCACAGCACGTCCCTGCCGGTCAGGTCGGCGGGGAGCCAGGAGCGGTCGACCGGCTCGTGCCCGATGAGAACGACGGACCATCGGCCCGCGCGGGCGCTCGCGACCTCCTCAGCACTCACCGGCCTCGACCACTCGATGCCCTCCTCGACGTACTTGTCCCAGGCCGCCCGATTGTGGGCAACCGGGTCGACACCCGTCTCCTGCACTGCGAACCCCCTGCTACGGCTTGGCGGACACCCGCGGTGACGAGGTCTCGTACCGCCAGACAACACGTCTCGTACCGCCAGACAACACGAGGGGAGGGCGCCGGTTCAACGTGTTTCAGGAACGGGGCGAGGCAACCCGCCCCGCAGGTCCGCGTGCGGACCGCCGTCGATCCACGGCAGACGGGAGGGCCGGATTCCGCAGGCCGGCACGTCAGTGAGTCATGTCACGCAGAGTGAGTTCCACGGCATACATTCCGCCGGACCGGAGAGGGGTCGGAGTTGCTGGTGCGGCCGAGTCCGGTCCACCGGCGCGGAACAGTGCTCGGCCGGACCGGTGCGGAGCAAGTCAGGCACGGAAGGCAGACCCCCGCATGTCGGCTCCCTCTTCGTCGGCCCGCCCGGCGACCGCCCTGGAGACCCTCCACATCGACGGCCTCTGGCGCGCGTCGGGCCGGGGCGGCACACGAGAGATCCTCGACCCGGCGGACGCGACCGTCCTGGCCCTCGTCGCCGAGGGTGACGTCACGGACACCGACACGGCCGTGGAGGCCGCCCGTCGCGCCTTCGACGACGGCCCCTGGCCGCACAGGCCCGTCACGGAACGTGCCGAGCTGCTGCGCAGGGTCGCCGAGCTCCTCCAGCGGGACCGCGAGGAGCTGGCGATCACCGAGAGCCGCGACACGGGCGGGACCCTGGAGGAGGCGCGCGCCGACGTCGACGACGTCGCCGGCACCTTCCGCTACTTCGCCGACCTCGTCATGAGCGAGAACGGCGGCCGGGTCGTCGACGCCGCCGACCCCGACGTCCACAGTGTGGTCGTGCACGAACCGGTCGGTGTCTGCGCACTGATCACCCCGTGCGGCCGTCCACTCCTCCACGCCGGCCGGAAGACCGCCCCGGCCCTCGCCGCCGGTACCACCTTCGTGCTCAAGCCCAGCGAGGTCGCCCCCCTCTCCACCGTCCATCTGGTCCGGCTGCTCGCAGAGGCCGGACTGCCCGCAGGCACCGCCAACCTGGTGACGGGCGCGGGAGACCCGGTCGGCGCCCGGCTCTCCGCGCACCCCGACGTGGACCTGGTCTCCTTCACCGGCGGACTCGCCGGCGGGACGGACGTCGCGCGGGCGGCCGCGCCCACCGTCAAGACGGTGGAGCTGGAGCTGGGCGGGAAGAACCCGAACGTCGTCTTCGCGGACTCCTGCGCCACCGAGGAAGGGTTCGACACCGCCGTCGACCAGGCACTGAACGCCGCCTTCGCCCACAGCGGGCAGGACTGCGCCACCGGCACCCGCCTCATCGTCGAGGAATCCGTACGCGAACGCTTCGTCACCGAACTGGCCCGCCGCGCCGACGCGATCAGGCACGGGCGGGGCGCCGTCGACGGTGCCGGATTCGGCCCGCTCGCCTCCGCGAGGCTGCTCGCCGAGGCCGAGGCCCACGTGGCTTCCGCCCGTGAGGAGGGTGCGGTCGTCCGGTCGGGCGGCTGCCGTCCCGCGGCCACCGGGTCCCGGCCGGCGAGCGGCTACTTCTACCGGCCCACCGTCCTGGACGGCTGCCACCGGGGGATGAGGGTGGTCCGCGAGGAGACCTTCGGCCCGATCCTCACCGTCGAGACCTTCCGCACCGAGGAAGAGGCCGTCACCCTGGCCAACGACACCGCGTACGGACTCGCCGGCGCCGTCTGGACCGGCGACGCGGGCCGCGCGCGGCGGGTCGCCGCACGGCTCCGGCACGGCACCGTGTGGATCAACGACTACGACCGCTGCCTCCCGCAGGCCGAATGGGGCGGCTTCGGCAGGTCAGGCAGCGGCCGCGCACTCGGGCCCACCGGGCTCGCCCGTTACCGAGCGTCCAAACACGTCTACCAGAACCTCAACCCGCGCCCGCGGCGCCGGTTCGCCCGCTGACCGGCCCCCGGGCGGCGGCTGCCCGGATCACGGCCCCGCCCGGACCCGCCGGCCCACGCGCCCCGGCGGGTCAGGGCGGTTGCCCGAGTCCGGGCGGGTCCTGCGCATGTGGTCGAAGGGCTCGGGGAGCACCCTGCGCAGGATGATGGCCGCACCAGGCCCCGCTCCCTGATCCGGCCCGATCCGAACGAAAGACCCTAGTTCCGCGAAGGCTGCGGTTCCCCCTCCGCACCGGCCGCCACGAGCAGGGTCGCCGCGACGAGTGCCGCCGCGAGGAGGCCCGTGGCCAGGACCGGGCCCGGGGTGAACGTCACGGCCAGCACCGCGAGCACGGCCACCGGGTGGATGAGGTCGTTCCTGCTGCGCAGCTCCTCGGCCCGGTGGTGCAGAAGCCACACCAGGGTGATGAAGACGGCCACCGGAACGGTGAACGCGGCGGCGGCGGCACGGTCGGAGAGGTGACCGTGGCCGGTGCGGTGGGCGACGTTCACGGCCAGTCCGGCACCGACCGCGGCGGCCGAGGCGAACACCGCGTAGTGGCCGTAGCCCCAGAGGATCGCAGCCCTGAAACCGGTGAGCCGCTGGGGGGCGTTCTGCGAGAAGTAGAGCCACCACAGGGAGAACACCGTCAGCACGCCGCCGACGACCAGGGTCGCGATGTCGCCGATCCCTGTCTCGCCGTCGAGCGCCGTCCTGACGGCCGCGGTGGCGGCGGTGATGGTCTCACCGAGGACGATGAGGGTGAACAGCCCGTACCGCTCCGCGATGTGATGGGGATGCCAGGTCGTTTTCGCCGGGCTCTCGGCCCAGACGGGAACGGCGATCTCGGCCACGACGAGCAGCGCGAACAGCGGCAGTCCCCAGTCCTCCGGAAGGGCGAGCCGCGCCACCCAGCCGATCTGCACGACGAGGATGCCGATCGCGTAGCGCAGACAGGAGCGCCGGCGCGCCGGATCGGACCGCGCGGCCCGAAGCCACTGGGTGACCATCGCCAGCCGCATGACGACGTAACCCCACGTGATGACGGTGAAGTCGTCGTGCTCCAGGGCGTCGGCCGCGCCGGCCGCCAGGATGAGCGCACCGGTGATCTGGACCAGGGTGAGCAACCGGTAGGGCACGTCGTCGGTGTCGTACGCGGAGGCGAACCAGGTGAAGTTCATCCACGCCCACCAGATCGCGAAGAACACCATCGCGTAGCCGAGGACACCGTCCGCGACGTGGCCCTCGGCGAGTTCGTGCTCGAAGGCGGCCGAGGCCTGGGCCACGGCGGTGACGAAGCACAGGTCGAAGAAGAGCTCGAGCGCGGTCGCCGTACGGTGCTCCTCACCGGCGAGCCGGGCGACCATCGGACGGTGCCAAGCGCCGAAGGCGGACTGTGGATGACTCATGCGTACCTGTTCTCAGCGACGGGACGAGCGGGCAGGACCCGCCGCGCCCGAGGGGCGACGGGGCACACCGGGACCGGCCGCGCAGGCCGGAGGCCCGGCACCGGATCGGCGGACAGCGGTCACGTTACCCAGTCGCCCCCGCCGGGCTGCGGCACGACCGTGGCCGGACGCCGGACGCCGGACGCCGGACGCCGGATGCCGGATGCCGGATGCCGGATGCCCGCGCCCGCCTTACGGTTGAGAGGACACGCCCCCGGCACCGGGAGAGGTCATGGCCGGAGAGATCTCCTTCTTCGAACTGGGCGTCGCGGACCCCGAGCGCGCCCGTACCTTCTACGCCGGGCTGTTCGGCTGGAGCTTCGAGCCAGGGACCACCGAGGGCGGCGGCTACGCGATCCGGACCCCCGGCATCCCTGGAGGGGTCCACGGAGGAGACGCCGGAGCCCGCCCCTACGTCTTCTTCCGCGTCGACGACCTGCCCGCCGCGATCGCGCGGGTGCGCGAACTCGGCGGAACGGTGGCGGACGAGGCGGGAGGCGACGACGAGGCGACGGCGGCACGCTTCGGACGCTTCCGGATGTGCCAGGACGACCAGGGCTCCCCGTTCGGTCTCCACCAGCCGCCACCGGACGCCTGACCAGGTGTGAGACGCGTCGCCGGGCCGACCGGCCCTGCGGTGGGAGGCCCCTGCCGGGCCGACTCCGTCCCCTTCTGACGAGGTGACGCCGCCGGATCAGCCGGCCGAGTGGGCGGCCCCGCTCACCTCCGGCCGCTCGAACTGCGTGCGGTGCAGCTCCTCGTACCGCCCACCGGCGGCCAGCAGTGCCTCGTGCGTGCCCCGCTCGACCACTCGGCCGTCCTCGACCACCAGGATCAGGTCGGCGGACCGTACCGTCGACAGTCTGTGGGCGATCACCAGGGCCGTCCGCCCCTCGAGCGCCTCGGCCAGTGCCTCCTGCACCGCCGCCTCCGAGGTGGAGTCCAGATGAGCCGTCGCCTCGTCCAGGATCACCACCCGCTGACGGGCGAGCAGCAGCCGGGCGATGGTGAGCCGTTGCCGCTCACCGCCGGACAGCCGGTAGCCGCGCTCGCCGACGACGGTGTCCAGCCCGTCCGGCAGCGAGGCGACGAGACCGTCCAGGCGCGAGCGGCGCAGGGCGTCCCAGACCTCCTCCTCGGTGGCCTCGGGCCGGGCGAGCAGCAGATTGGCGCGCACCGACTCGTGGAAGAGGTGCCCGTCCTGGGTCACCATGCCGAGCGTCTCGCGGATCGAATCGGCCGTCAGGTCGCGTACGTCGACGCCGCCCAGCCGGACCGCGCCCGCGTCGGTGTCGTAGAGACGGGGGAGGAGCTGTGCGATGGTCGATTTCCCGGCCCCTGACGAACCGACGAGGGCGACCATCTGCCCCGGGCCGGCCGTGAACGAGATGTCGTGCAGCACCGGCGTGCCGTCGCCGGAGTCGAGTGCGGCCACTTCCTCCAGGGAGGCGAGGGAGACCTTGTCCGCGGAGGGATAGCCGAAGGAGACGCGGTCGAACTCCACGGACACAGGTCCGTCGGGTACCCGGCGTGCGTCGGGCTTCTGGGCGATCAGTGGTCTCAGGTCGAGGACTTCGAAGACCCGCTCGAAGCTGACCAGTGCGCTCATCACCTCGACCCTGGCCCCGGCCAGCGCGGTCAGCGGTGCGTAGAGCCGGGTGAGGAGCAGTGCCAGGGCGACCACGGCGCCGGGTTCGAGGGTGCCGCGCAGTGCGAAGTGGCCCCCGAGACCGTAGACGAGGGCGAGCGCCAGGGCCGACACCAGGGTGAGCGCGGTGATGAAGGCGGACTGCAGCATCGCCGTGCGGACGCCGATGTCACGTACCCGGCCCGCCCGGGCGGCGAACTCCGCGCTCTCGTCGGCGGGCCGCCCGAAGAGCTTGACCAGGGTGGCCCCAGGGGCCGAGAAGCGTTCGGTCATCCGCGTCCCCATGGCCGAGTTGTGGGCGGCGGCCTCCCGCTGGAGATCCGCCATCCGGGCGCCCAGCCGGCGGGCCGGTACGACGAACACCGGCAGCAGCACCAGGGCCAGCAGCGTGATCTGCCAGGAGATCGTCAGCATCACCGCCAGGGTGAGCAGCAGGGTCACGCAGTTGGAGACGACCCCCGACAGGGTGCTGCTGAACGCCCGCTGGGCGCCGATGACGTCGTTGTTGAGCCGGCTGACGAGAGCGCCCGTCCTGGTGCGGGTGAAGAAGGCGACGGGCATCCGCTGGACGTGGTCGAAGACGGCTGTCCGCAGGTCGAGGATGAGCCCTTCGCCCAGGGTGGCGGAGAGCCACCTGGTGAGGAGCCCGAGCGCGGCCTCCGACACGGCGATCAGCGCGATGAGCAGGGCGAGCCCGGTCACCCTGCCGGGGTCGTCGCCCCGCACGATCGCGTCGACCACCCGGCCTGCCAGGACCGGCGTGGCCACCGCCAGCAGGGCACTCACCACACTGAGGGCCAGGAAGCGCCGGATCCTCCCGCGGTGCGGCCGGGCGAACGCCGCGACACGGCGCAGTGTGGTCCTGGAGAAGGGCCTGCGCTCCCGCCGGGCGTTCACCGTGCTCTGCAGCGAGTGCCACGCCGTGACTTCCATGTCCATGCCTGCCTCCGGGATCGGTCGGTGTGCGGGGAACGCTAGGACCTCAAGTGAGATCGAGGTCAACCGTTCCCGGCCCGGCTCACCCGTCCGGCGCGCTCGGCCGGAGGCCGGCCGCACTCGGGGCCTCTCGTTCGGATCGTGCCGGGCTCGCGTGCCCTGGTGCCGCACCTGGCGGTGTCCTCGCCGGCCGACGCCTTCGTCCGGATCAGGCCGGATCAGGGAGCGGGGGGCTGGTGCCGCGCATCGCAAGGCGGAGGAGCGAGTCGACGCAGAAAGACCCTGGGGCAGCCACCACCCCGAGTGATCACGTACGGAGAAGCGTCCGGATCTCCAGGTCGAGGACCGAACCGGGGCCCGGACGTACCGAAGGGCCGCGGACGTCAGTCGGCGGCCCTTCGGGTGACGCTTCGGCCGAGGCCGTTCTCAGACGCCCGAGGGCACCCGCGGGGGCCGGCCGGAGCCGCGGGTCAGCGAGTAGCCGAACACCCCCGCCAGGGCGGCGAGTACGCCGCTGCCCGCGGTCCACAGCCAGCGGCTGGTCCACCAGCCCGATGCCCAGCCGTCCTCCGGCTCGCTGCCTGCGACCGTGATGCCCTGTGCCGAGGCCGCCGACACACCGGGGACCAGGGGTTCTCCGAGGCTGCCGTCCACGTCGGAGGCACCGCCCCGGTCGGCCGAGGAGACCTCGGTCTCGACCCCGACGGGCAGGCCCAGATCCTCCTCGGCCAGGCCGACCACCGTCAGGCGCACGTAGTAGCTGCCGGGCAGCGGGTCGGACGCCCACGGTTCCGACCAGGCGCGGACGGTACGCAGCACACAGGACAGTTCGACGCCGGCGGCGTCCGGCGCCGCCTTCCTGGTCTGGTGGCCGTACATGCAGGCCTGCCGGCGGCGGAGCCCGTCGTACACGTCGATCTGCCAGGTGGACGCACCGTGCCGGGTGGCGCTCTCCGGCAGGCTCACCTTCGCGCGGACGGTGGGCCGCTGTCCGGCGTCCGCCGGGAACACCCAGTAGAGGTAGTCACCCGTGGAGGCCTCGGCGGTCGCCGCCTGCTCCTGCCGGATCGGTGTGGCCGTCCGGAAGGTGGTGCCCGCCTCCGTCGGCCCCTTCTCCTCGTCCCCGGCCGGGCTCGCGCTCGCGGACGGGTCGTCGGCGAACGCCGCGCCGCCGGAGCCGAGCAGGGCGACGGCCGCGAGGAGTGCCGCCGCGCACGCGCGCCTGACGGTGTCTCTGCTTGCGCTACGCATCAGTTGGTCCTCCATACGGCGACACGCCAGCGCGAGATCCAGCCGAACAGCAGGCCGGCGATCAGTCCCGTCAGCAGCAGCAGGCCCAGCAGCCACCAGCCGTGGCCCAGGCCGAACGCCGCCGCGTCGGCCGACTCGTCGGGGCCGTCCACCACGTCGACGGTCAGCTCCACCGGCATGCCGGGGGTCGTCTTCACCGAGGCGGGAGCCGAGAAGGAGTTGCCCAGTTCGAGGCAGACCGTCTCGGCCGCGGGCTTCACATCGGTGTCGGAGTCGGTGTCGTCCTGCTCGGGCTTCGGGTAGCGCAGGCCCGTGGAGATCGCGTCCGTACGCCCCGTCCCGGACTCCGACCCGCGGACGATCTCACGCCCGTGCGTCGTCACGGCGCGCAGCAGGATGCCGTAGTCGTCGTTCACCGCGCGGTCGGCGCCCACGCTCACCGAGGCGCGCAGTTCCTGGCCGGGCAGGACGTCCACCCGGTACCAGCGGTGCTTCCCGATCTCCTGCCGGTCGGTGTAGAGCCCGGGCTTCAGGGCCGGTGCGGCGGAGCAGCTGCCCGCGCCCTCGGTCGCCACCGGGGTCACCACGGGCTCGGCGGCCCGGTCGACCAACTGCTTGACGCGTCCCGAGAGTTCGTCGGTGTGCTGGACCGCGGTGTAGGTGCCGCCGGTGGCCTCGGCGATGCAGGTCAGCTGCTGCCGGATCTTCGCGTCCGGCACCAGGCCGAGGGTGTCGATGACCAGGTGGATCCCCCGGGCGGCGATGTCGCGCGCGACCTCGCAGGGGTCGAGCGGGCCGCAGGTGTCCTCGCCGTCGGTGATCAGGACGATCCGCCTGGTGGTGTCACCGCCCTCGAGGTCGTCCGCCGCGCCGAGCAGGGCGGGACCGATGGGGGTCCAGCCGGTGGGTGCCAGCGTGGCGACGGCGGTCTTGGCCTCGGTGCGGTCGAGCGGGCCGACCGGGTAGAGCTGCCTGGTGTCCTTGCAGCCGACCTTCCGGTCGTCGCCCGGATAGTCGGCGCCGAGTGTACGTATGCCGAGTTCGACCTCCTCGGGCACCGCGTCCAGGACGTCGTTGAAGGCGTGCTTCGCCGCGGATATCCGGGACTGGCCGTCGATGTCGCGGGTCCGCATGGAGCCGCTGACATCGAGGACCAACTCGACCTTGGGGGAAGGGGTGGTGGGGGGTTCGTCGGCGGATGCCGGGAGGGCGGTGCCCATCCCGGCGGCCAGGGTGGCGAGCAGGACGCCCACCCCGGCCGTCAGCCGTTTTCTTGTGATCATCGGCGGATCCTATTGAAGATCCCCGACCATCCCCAAAACGCCTGTCCCGAAGGCGGTTTCGGGGTACCCGCTCATCCCCCGAGCAGCGGCCCCGACGCCCTGTCCAGTACCGAACCGATGCGGTCCCACGCCTCGGTGTCCCTTTCCACCGGGGGCAGTTCGGTGTCGGACGACTTCGACGTGGTGTTCCAGCGTGTCGCGATCGCCACCGGGTCCCCGCCGCCGGCGGCCGCCGCGGCGAGCGCCGCCGCGCCGAGCGCGACCAGTTCGCCGCCGCCCGGGATGATCAGGGGGCGGCCGGAGAGCCGGCGCACCGTCTCCACCCAGGTCCGTCCCTGGGCGCCGCCCCCGATCAGCCGCAGCGGCCGGCCGGCCACGTCGGGGCCCGCGGGGTCGAGGCCGCACGCCCGGAGGAGCTCGTCGACCGCCCGCAGCACGGTGAACGCCGCGCCCTCGTACGCCGCGCCCAGGAGCTGCTGCGGCGTGGTGTCGTGCCGGAGCCCGGTCAGCAGGCCGGACGAGGTCGGCAGGTCGGGGGTGCGCTCGCCGTCCAGGTAGGGCAGCAGCACCGCCTCGCCCCCCGGTGCCGCGTCGTCCCGGTGCAGGCCGAACAGAGCCGCCACCTTGTCGACGGCCAGGGTGCAGTTGAGGGTGCAGGCCAGCGGGAGGTACGTACCGTCGGCGGCGGCGAAGCCGGAGAGCGCGGGCGACGCGGGGCGGGTCCGGGAGGCGGCGAACACCGTCCCGGAGGTGCCCAGGCTCAGGACCGGGTGGTCCAGCAGGCCGGCGCCGCCCAGGCCGAGCCCCACGGCGGCGCTCATGTTGTCCCCGGTGCCGGCCGCGACCGCGATCCCCGCCGGAAGCCCGAGCGCCTCGGCGGCGGCCTGGGTCAGCGAGCCGATCCGGGTCCCGCCCGTCGGTGCTACCTCGGGCAGCATGGACGGGTCGAGGCCCAGGAGGCCGAGCAGCTCGGGGTCGTACGCCCCGGTTTCCGTGGAGTACCAGCAGGTGCCCGACGCGTCGCCCGGGTCGGTCGCCGCCACGCCCGACAGGCGCTCGGTGAGGAAGTCGTGGGGCAGTCGGACGGAGGCCGTCGCCTCGGCGTTCGCCGGGTCGTTCTCCCGCAGCCAGCGCCACTTCGTCGCGGTCATCGACGCCACGGGCACCGTACCGGTGCGGGCGGTCCACGCCTCCGGGCCGCCCAGTTCGGCGACGAGAGCGGCCGCCTGCGGCGCGGAGCGGGTGTCGTTCCACAGGAGCGCGGGGCGCAGCGGCCTGCCGGACCGGTCGAGGGCGACCAGTCCGTGCTGCTGCCCGGCCACGGCGATGCCGGTCACCGCCGACGCGGAGAGGCCGGACTCCTTGAGTCCGGCGGCGACGGCGTCGCGCAGCGCCTGCCACCACACCTCGGGGTCGGTCTCGCGTGCCCCGCCCTCACCCGTGACGACGTGGGGGGCGCGGCCGACGGCGAGCAGCTCGCCGGTCTCGGCGTCGGTCACTGCGGCCTTGGTGGACTGGGTGGAGCTGTCCACGCCGATGACGACGGTACGCGGCGGCATGGGCTACCTCTTCTCGTGCGGTTTCCGGTGGCACCGGTTTTGGGAGTGCGACAAACAAATTACGTGATCGACAGCCTTCCGAACAGGGGCATCCTCCCATCTCCGGTCTCCGGCCGTCCGAGGGGTTACGTCCACCCGGTGGCGCGTGCATAATTAATCATGTCAGTGAACAAATAGGCCCGGGGTGGCGACGACGGTCCCGGACCCCAGGTAGTCGAAGGCGGACAGACGATGACGGAACGCTTCACTCCCACCCCTGAGGACAGGTTCACCTTCGGTCTGTGGACCGTGGGCTGGCGGGGCAACGACCCGTTCGGCGAGCCGACGCGTCCCGC
>NZ_JBHZCI010000041.1:0-66289 GCF_042755185.1 Streptomyces sp. NPDC059166
GGCATGAAGCCCTGGACGGCGGCGAGGACGGCGTAGTCACCGCAGCCCGGGCACCAGCGGACCTCCTGGTCGGACTTGAAGTCCTTCATCGACTGCTTGCCCTCGGCCTTGGGCACCAGCTGGAGGAGGTGGTTGGCGTCAGGCATCGATGGCCTCCTTGAGGGCGGTGGCGAGCTGCTCGGCCTTGAAGGGCATGCCGTTGACCTGGTTGTAGGACTGGGCGTCCACGAGGTACTTCGCCCTGATCAGCATGGCGAGCTGTCCGAGGTTCATCTCCGGGACCACGACCTTGTCGTAACGCTTCAGGACCTCGCCGAGGTTCTTCGGGAAGGGGTTGAGGTGGCGCAGGTGGGCCTGGGCGATGGTGTCGCCGGCGGCGCGGAGCCGGCGGACGGCCGCGGTGATCGGGCCGTAGGTGGAGCCCCAGCCCAGGACGAGGGTGTTCGCGTCGGCCGGGTCGTCGACCTCCAGGTCGGGCACGGTGATGCCGTCGATCTTGGCCTGGCGGGTGCGGACCATGAAGTCGTGGTTGGCCGGGTCGTAGGAGATGTTCCCGGTGCCGTCCTGCTTCTCGATCCCGCCGATCCGGTGCTCCAGGCCGGGGGTGCCGGGGATGGCCCAGGGGCGGGCGAGGGTCTGCGGGTCGCGCTTGTAGGGCCAGAACACCGCGGTGCCGTCGGCGAGTTCGTGGTTGGGTCCGGTCGCGAACCGGGTCCGCAGGTCGGGCAGACTGTCGAGTTCCGGGATCCGCCAGGGCTCGGAGCCGTTGGCGAGATACCCGTCGGACAGCAGGAACACCGGGGTCCGGTAGGTCAGGGCGATCCTCGCGGCGTCCAGGGCCGCGTCGAAGCAGTCCGCCGGGGTACGCGGTGCGACCACCGGGACGGGGGCCTCACCGTTGCGCCCGTACATCGCCTGCAGCAGGTCCGCCTGCTCCGTCTTCGTCGGCAGACCCGTCGAGGGGCCGCCGCGCTGGATGTCGATGATCAGCAAAGGCAGTTCCAGCGAGACCGCCAGGCCGATCGTCTCCGACTTCAGCGCCACACCCGGACCCGACGTCGTCGTCACCGCGAGGGACCCGCCGAACGCCGCCCCCAGCGCGGCGCCGATCCCGGCGATCTCGTCCTCCGCCTGGAACGTGCGCACACCGAAGTTCTTGTGCTTGCTCAGCTCGTGCAGGATGTCGGAGGCCGGGGTGATCGGATACGACCCCAGATACACCGGCAGATCCGCCTGCCGGCCCGCCGCGATCAGCCCGTACGACAACGCCAGATTCCCCGAGATGTTGCGGTACGTGCCCGTCGGGAAAGCCTGCGACGCCGGGGCCACCTCGTAGGAGACCGCGAAATCCTCCGTCGTCTCACCGAAATTCCAGCCCGCCCGGAACGCCGCCACGTTCGCCTCCGCGATGGCCGGTTTCTTCGCGAACTTCGACCGGAGGAATGTTTCCGTCCCCTCGGTCGGACGGTTGTACATCCAGGACAACAGGCCCAGCGCGAACATGTTCTTCGACCGCTCGGCCTCCTTACGGGAAAGACCGAATTCCTTCAACGCCTCGATCGTCAACGTCGTCAACGGCACCGGATGGACGTTGTAGGCCTCCAGCGACCCGTCCTCCAGAGGCGACCGGTCGTATCCCACCTTCGCCATCGGACGTTTCGTGAACTCGTCCGTGTTCACGATGATGTCCGCACCGCGCGGCACATCGGCGATATTCGCCTTCAACGCCGCCGGATTCATCGCGACCAGCACGTTCGGCGCGTCACCCGGCGTCAGGATGTCATGGTCCGCGAAATGCAGCTGGAACGACGACACACCCGGCAGCGTCCCGGCAGGCGCCCGGATCTCGGCCGGGAAGTTCGGCAACGTCGACAGATCGTTCCCGAACGACGCCGTCTCCGACGTGAACCGGTCACCCGTCAACTGCATGCCATCACCCGAATCACCCGCGAAACGGATGATCACACGATCCAGACGACGGACTTCCTTCTCGGTGGCGCCCGCGCGATCGATGTGAGGGGCGCGCTGCTCCCCGACGACAGCCTCGCTGGCCTCATCGGACTTTCCGGCTGGGCTACTGACCTGGCTGGTCACTGAACTGGACCTCCCTCGGGGCGGCGGCTCGGGACCGGCCGGCCCGCCGGCGGTCCAGTGCACCACCCTACTTCTGTAAGGGTCGCCTTCCTCGGACCGGTCAAATGGTGGACGCGTTTCCGGCGCGCGAATGCGTCACGCTCCGCCATATTTCCGGATCCGTTCGGGTTACCGGGCGCCTCCGTGGCGCTTGTCCTTTCGCTCGGGCCCGGTGCTGAACTCCGCTGCGGTGCTGATCATCCGGATCGCTGCGATGCCCGGATCATCGTGGGTAGATCATCGCTTCGTCACGAGTTCAGATAAGTCAGAACGGCGAGAACGCGTCGGTGATCCCCGTCACTGGGCGCGAGGCCCAGTTTCAGGAAGATGTTGCTGACGTGCTTCTCCACGGCCCCGTCGCTGACCACCAGCTGCCGGGCGACGGCCGAATTCGTCCGCCCCTCCGCCATCAGACCGAGGACCTCCCGCTCACGGGGTGTCAGCCCGGCCAGGACGTCCTGCTTGCGGCTCCTGCCGAGCAACTGGGCCACGACCTCCGGGTCCAGGGCCGTGCCTCCGCGCGCCACCCGCACCACGGCGTCCACGAACTCCCGGACCTCGGCGACCCGGTCCTTCAGCAGGTAGCCGACCCCTCGGCTGCTGCCCGCCAGCAACTCGGTGGCGTACTGCTCCTCGACGTACTGCGAGAGGACCAGCACCCCGATGTCCGGGTAGTCCTTGCGCAGCCGTACCGCCGCACGCACCCCTTCGTCGGTGTGGGTCGGGGGCATGCGTACGTCGGCGACCACCACGTCCGGTGGCGTGTCCGTCCCGGCGAGGTCACTGACGGTCTTGAGGAGCGCCTCGGCGTCACCCACCCCGGCGACCACCTCGTGCCCGAGATCGGTCAGCAGCCGGGTGAGCCCCTCCCTGAGAAGCACCGAGTCCTCGGCGATGACGACCCTCACTCTTTCCTCCACGACCCTGCGTCCCCCACTGTCGGTGTCACCTGTGCACGCGGCCGACCGCGCGGCCCCTGGCAGCCCAGCATTCCAGTATCGGCTCCCGGATGTGCGGTACACCGGCGTTCGCGTCCCTCCGGTCACGCCTCGGTGCCCCGGACACCGGGAGGTGTCCGGGGCACCGAGGCGACGGCCTCATCCCCGCCAGGGCAGCTCCGCGGTGACCGTAGTCGGGCCGCCGGCGGGCGAGTCGACGACGAGGACTCCGTCCACCGCGTCCAGCCGCTCGGCGAGCCCGGCGAGCCCGCCGCCCGCCGTCACACCCGCACCGCCCTGCCCGTCGTCGGTGACCTGGAGCATCAGCCGGTCCGCGGCACGCCAGACGTCGACCGAGGCCCTGGTGGCGCGGGCGTGCTTGCTGACGTTCTGAAGCAGTTCGGAGACCGTGAAGTAGGCGATGCCCTCTATGGCCTGGGCCGGCCGGGTCGCCAGGTCGACCTCGACGCCGACGGGGACGGTGCAGCGGGAGGCGATGGCGGAGAGGGCGGCGTCGAGTCCGCGGTCGGTGAGGACGGCGGGGTGGATGCCGCGGGCGAGGTCGCGGAGTTCCTGGAGTGCGATCTTGACCTCGCCGTGGGCTTCGTCGACCATGCGGGCGGCTGCTTCGGGGTCGGCGGTGAGTTTCTCCTTGGCCAGCCCGAGATCCATGGCGAGGGCGACGAGCCGGGCCTGTGCGCCGTCGTGGAGGTCGCGTTCGATGCGGCGCAGGTCGGCGGCGGCGGTGTCCACGACCACCCCCCGGTCCGACTCCAGCTCCGAGACCCTGGTCGCCAGCCGGGAAGGTCCCAGCAGCCCCAGCACCATCAACCTGTCCACGGACACCAGCCCGCGGACGATCCACGGCGTGAGCAGTACGAGGGCGAATCCCAGAGCGCTGGTGAGCGCGATCTCCGGAGCCGAGTCGATGTAGACCTGGTGCGTCGCGTCGCCGTACAACTGGATGCCGTCGATTCCGGCGTACGCGGGGAAGACCCATTGCCACAGTGGATAGGTGAACGCCGCCCAGCCGTACGCCCAGAACGTCACGGCGACGGTGAACGAGAAGGTCGCCCACGGCATGTGCAGCATCGCGTAGAGCAGGTGACGCCAGGACACCCCGCTCCTGAGCACCGCCCCGACCCAGGACATCAGGCCGCCCGTCCGCCCCCGTGCCGGGGCCGGATCCGAGATCTCCAGCTTCAGCAGGCCGCGCGAGCGGGCCCGTTCCACGACGCCGAAGCCCCGGCACACCGCCAGCGCGGCGGCCAGCACCGGGATGCCGAGGAAGGTGATCAGCAGACCGAGGCCCAGCGACACCATGGTCACCGCCACGGCGAACAGGACGACGCTGATCGGCAGGCCCAGGAGCACATAGCCCAGTTCGCGCCAGGCGCGTGCCTCGAAGGGGGCGCGCAGCGCCGTGGGGAGGACGTGCCTCTCCGGGGCGCCTCCGCCGTGCCCTTGACCGTGCCGGTCGCGGTCCCGCGTGTTCGCTCCGTATGCCGTGGCCATCACTGGTCTCCGTCCGTTTCCTCTGGGCGGGAACTCCCCGCGGGGTTCTTCTGGGCGGGAACTCCCCGCGGGTACTTCCGGGCGGGAACTCCCGCGGGTACTTCCGGGCGGGAACTCCCGCGGGCCGATCCGACGGCCGATACCTCAAGAGTGCGGTGTCCCCCGCGGCCGCACCATGAGGGCGGTCGCCGTATCCGGCCGGGGGTTTTCCCCACCCGGGCCACTGCGTGGTGACGCCGGCGAGGCGTCCGGTCCCGGGGCAGTGCCCCGGCCGGGGCGATCCGTGCGGCACCCGGCCGTGCCCGGTCCGGGGCGATCCGTGCGGTTCCCGGCCGGGTTCACCGTGCGGTGCTCCCCGCCGGCCGTACGTCGGCGCGGTCCCGCCAGGGCAGTTCCGCCGTGACCGCGGTGGGGCCGCCCTCCGGGGAGTCCAGCACGAACAGGCCGTCCACCGCGCCCAGCCGCTCTGCCAGCCCCGACATGCCCGTACCCCCGTCGAGCCGGGCCCCGCCCTGCCCGTCGTCGGTGACCTGGAGCATCAGCCGGTCGCCGGAACGCCAGACGTCGACCGAGGCCCTGGTGGCGCGGCTGTGCTTGCTGACGTTCTGGAGCAGTTCGGAGACGGTGAAGTAGGCGATGCCCTCGATGGCCTCCGCCGGCCGTGCCGGGAGCTCCACCGAGACCGTCACGGGGACGGTGCAGCGGGAGGCGATGGCGGAGAGGGCGGCGTCGAGTCCGCGGTCGGTGAGGACGGCGGGGTGGATGCCGCGGGCGAGGTCGCGGAGTTCCTGGAGTGCGATCTTGACCTCGCCGTGGGCTTCGTCGACCATGCGGGCGGCTGCTTCGGGGTCGGCGGTGAGTTTCTCCTTGGCCAGCCCCAGGCCCATGGCGAGGGCGACGAGCCGGGCCTGTGCGCCGTCGTGGAGGTCGCGTTCGATGCGGCGCAGGTCGGCGGCGGCGGTGTCCACGACCACCCCCCGGTCCGACTCCAGCTCGGCGATCCTGGCCTCCAGTTCGTCCGAGGGGGAGAGCAGCGCCCGTGCCATCGCCCGGTCCGCGTTGCCCATCCCCCGGGCGATGTAGGGCAGCACCGGCCAGAGCACGAACAGGCTCACCAGGGTCACCACGAACGTCGCCACCCCCCAGGGGAGGCGGATGAACGAATACAGCAACGCCCGCCAGCCGACCGGGTCCTTCAGACCGGACCACAGCCGGCCGAAGAAACCCTGGTCACGCCGGGCGTGGGCCAACGGGCTCGGCTCGTCGATCCTCACCCCGAGCAGTCGCCGTGCCCGGCCGCGCTCGGCCCTGCCCAGCCCACGCGCACCCCGCAGTCCCAGCGCCAGCAGCGGCAGGCCGATCACCGTGACGGAGAGCCCGGCGCCCAAGGAGACGATCACCACGGCGTACACGAACCCGGCGACCGACATCGGCAGATTGGCCAGAAGGTGGGCGACCTCCTTCCACGTCCACCGGTCGTAGGCAAGGCGCGGGGGCGGCGGCCGGTCGCCGTCCGGTGGTGGGGAACTCGTCGTCATACGACCAGCCTGCCGGGCCGGACCCGCGGATGCCATGGGGTTCGTGGGTGGCGGCCGGTGGGGATAACCCCACCCCGCGCCGGACCCCTCGCGCCCCCTCCGCCCCGCCTGTAGGGCGACGCGGCTGCTTACCGTCTCTTTAACAGGGCCTAGACTCCCGTGCGTACAGACCGTCGAACAGGTTGAGGGAGCGAGGGGCGGACGTGGCGGACCTGACCGGACCGACCGTTCTCGCGTCGGACTACTTCCGGAGCTACTCGGTCGTCGGGCTGCTCGCCGTCGTCGGCGTGCTGTTCGTAGCCGTCGCCTTCGGCGCCGGCCGTCTGCTGAGGCCCGTGGTCCCGACGCCGGAGAAACTCCTCACGTACGAGTGCGGGGTGGACCCCGTGGGGGAGGGCTGGGCCCACACCCAGGTTCGCTATTACGTGTACGCCTTCCTGTACGTGATCTTCGCCGTCGACTCGATCTTCCTGTTCCCGTGGGCGACGGTCTTCGCGGCCCCCGGTTACGGGGCGACGACGCTGGTGGAGATGTTCATCTTCCTCGGTTTCCTGGCCGTGGGACTGCTCTACGCATGGAAGAAGGACGTCCTGACATGGGCGTGACGAGCCGGCCGAACACCGGATCCCCAGCCGCCGGATCCCCAGCCCCCGAATCCTCAGCCGCCGAATCCTCCGTGCCGCTGCCCGACCCGGTGCGGCTTCCCGAGCGGAAGTCGCTCGGCGTGCTGTCCCGCCTCGCGCCGGAGCCCATGAAGGTGGTCCTCAACTGGGGGCGCCGTTACAGCCTCTGGGTCTTCAACTTCGGACTCGCCTGCTGCGCCATCGAGTTCATCGCCGCCTCCATGGCCAGGCACGACTTCATCCGCCTCGGCGTCATCCCGTTCGCCCCCGGACCGAGGCAGGCCGACCTGATGGTCGTCTCCGGCACGGTCACGGACAAGATGGCCCCGGCCGTGAAGCGCCTGTACGAGCAGATGCCCGAACCGAAGTACGTCATCTCCTTCGGTGCCTGCTCCAACTGCGGCGGCCCGTACTGGGACTCGTACTCCGTGACGAAGGGGGTCGACCAGATCATCCCCGTCGACGTCTACGTCCCCGGCTGCCCGCCCCGGCCCGAGGCGCTCCTCCAGGGCATCCTCAAGCTCCAGGAGAAGATCGCCCGCGAGTCGCTCGCCGACCGCTACGCCACGGCTGACACCGGCCGCCCGTCCGCCGCCGCGCTGCGCAGCCCGCTCGTCGCCGCCCCGAAGCCGCCGAAGGGGGAGGGCGAGTGACCGCCCCGGACAATTCCGGCGCCTCGAACGCTTCGGGTGCCTCGGACACCTCGGATGCCCGGGGCATCTCGGGTACTCCGGGTTCTTCCGGGTCCTCCCGCGCCTCCGGCGCCCCCGGGACGCCGGACTCGTCGGGAGCCCCGGATGCTTCGCGAGCCCCGGACACCTCGGGTGGCGGGGACGCCCCGGACGTCTACGACCGGCTGCCCGACGCCGTCACCGACGTCTTCGGCGCGGACGCCACCGCCGCCCGTGCCTACGACCTGCTGACCGTCGACGTACCCGCCGCCTCCTGGACGTCCGCCCTCGAAACGGCGCGCGACGAACTGGGCTGCACCTACTTCGACTGGCTGAGCGCCGTCGACGAGCCGGGAACCGGCTTCCGCGTCTGCGCCCATGTCGCGGCCGTGGGGGACGGCACGGTGCGCCGCCTGCTCGTCCGTACGACCGTCCCGCACGACGCGGCGTCGTTGCCCACCGCCGTCGGGGTCTACGCGGGCGCCGCGTGGCACGAGCGCGAGACCCACGAGATGTTCGGCGTCGACTTCGACGGCCACCCCGACCTGGCCCCGCTGCTGCTGCCCGAGAACTTCGAGGGCCACCCGCTGCGCAAGGACTTCGTCCTCGCCGCCCGCGTCGCCAAGGCGTGGCCCGGCGCGAAGGAGCCGGGCGAGTCCGAGCACGGCGGCCCCAAGCGGCGCACCATGCTGCCGCCCGGCGTGCCCGACCCCAACGAATGGGGCCCGCTCAAGGGCCAGCTCCCGCCTGCTCCCGCCAGGCCCGCCCGAGGAGCCCGCGCGGCGGGCGAACGCCCGGTGCGCCGGGCCCGCAGCGCGAGTGAGGGCTCGGCGGCCCAGCGGGCGGACGTCGCCACGGGCACTCCGGACGCCGCGACAGCCCCGGAGCCGACCGAGGCGCCCCGGACGGCTCCGCCACGCCGCAGCCGCAGTGCCTCGCAGGGCTCGGCGAGCCAGGCCGCCGGACCGAAGCCCCCGGCCTCCGGTGCCGAGGGCGGCGACGCGAACGGCTCGGCCACGACGGGCCCGGGTGCGGCGCCCGCCGCCGGCGCGCGTGACGGCCGCGAGGCGGCACGGCCGGGCGGCGGCGCGGCGAGCAGTGCGGACGCACCCTGGCACGACGCGCGGCCCGCGTTCGACGAGACCCGGAAACGGCCGTCCCCGGATCGCGAGCCCTCGCGGGGCGTGGAGCCGGCTCCGGACCGCGATCCGTCGAGGGGCGTGGAGCCGGCCTCGGACCGCGAGCCCCCGGTGGCTGATTCCGCTCCGGGCCCGGCGCCCGCGTCGGAGGGTGACGGCTCACCCCAGGTCGCTCCGGACTCCACCGGGCAGGAGCAGGCCGGCGGCGACGGCTCCACCGCCGCTGCCGAGCGAACCGCCGACCGCCCCGAAGGCCCCGACACCGACGGTTCCGAGGCCCGTGAGGGCACGGACGGCTCCGAGGCCCGTGAGCGCACTGACGGCCCCGAGGCCCGTGAGGGCACGGATGGCCCCGAGGCCCCTGAGCGCACGGACCCCTCCGAGGCCCCTGAGCGCACGGACCCCTCCGAGGCCCCTGAGCGCCCCGGCGGCCCCGGACGTACCGACCACCCCGACCGACCCGCCGGAGGCGATACCGCGTGAACGACGTACTCGACGTCGCCCTCCGCCTCGTCATCGTCTTTGCCGTCTTCATGGTGGTCCCGCTCGTCGTGGGGCAGGCCGAGCACAAGGTGATGGCCCACATGCAGGGCCGCCTCGGTCCCATGTACGCCGGTGGTTTCCACGGCTGGGCCCAGCTCGTCGCCGACGGGGTGAAGTTCGCGCAGAAGGAGGACGTCGTACCCGCCGAGGCGGACCGCCGTATCTTCCAGCTCGCCCCGGCCGTCGCGCTGCTCCCGTACCTCCTGGTGCTCGTCGCCGTTCCGATCGGTCCCGGTGAGGGGGCGGTCGGGCAGGTCGTCGACGCCGGCATCTTCTTCGTGCTCGCCGTCATGGGCGTGGGCGTGCTCGGCTCGCTGATGGCGGGCTGGGCGTCCGCCAACAAGTTCTCCCTCCTCGGCGGACTCCGGACCGCGGCGCAGCTCCTCGCGTACGAACTGCCCATGCTGCTGGCCGCCGCCTCCGTGGCGATGGCCGCGGGTACGGTCTCGCTGCCCGGCATCCTCGACGCCTTCGAGTGGTGGTGGCTGCCCTGGCAGATAGTCGGCGCCCTGGTGTTCTTCGTCGCCGGACTCGCCGAACTCCAACGGCCGCCCTTCGACATGCCGGTTGCCGACTCGGAGATCATCTTCGGCGCCTACACCGAGTACACCGGCCTCCGCTTCGCCCTGTTCCTGCTCGCGGAGTACGCGGGGATCGTCGTCCTGTGCGGGCTGACGACGGTGCTCTTCCTCGGCGGATGGCACGGCCCGATGGGCGCCGACGGCCTCGGCTGGGTCTGGACCCTGCTGAAGACCGGAGTCCTCGCCTTCGTGGTCATCTGGCTCCGGGTCACCTATCCCCGTCTGCGTGAGGACCAGTTGCAGAAGCTCGCCTGGACCACGCTCATCCCCCTCGCCCTCGCGCAGATCGCGCTCACCGGCATCGTGAAGGTGGCGATCAACTAGTGCCCCCGATCCCCGGCTCAGGCCTGGCCAAGGGCCTCGCCGTCACCCTGCGGACGATGACGAAGCGCACGGTCACCGCCCAGTACCCCGACGTGCAGCCCGAACTGCCGCCCCGCACCCGCGGGGTCATCGGACTGTTCGAGGAGAACTGCACGGTCTGCATGCTCTGCGCCCGTGAATGCCCCGACTGGTGCATCTACATCGACTCCCACAAGGAGACGGTGCCCGCCGCCACCCCCGGCGGCCGCGAACGCAGTCGCAACGTCCTCGACCGCTTCGCGATCGATTTCGCCCTGTGCATGTACTGCGGTATCTGCATCGAGGTCTGCCCGTTCGACGCGCTGTTCTGGTCGCCCGAGTTCGAGTACGCCGAGACGGACATCCACGAACTCACCCACGAACGGGACAAGCTCCGCGAGTGGATGTGGACCGTCCCCGAGCCCCCGGCGCTCGACCCGGGCGCCGAGGAGCCCAAGGAGATCGCCGCGGCCCGGAAGACGGCCGACAAGCTCCGCGCCGAGGAAGCCGAGCGGGCGCAGGAAGCGCAGCGGACGGCTCAGGGGACGGCGCAGGCCGAGGACGCGCAGGACGCCGAGCGGGCGCAGGAGACGCGGCAGGCAGAGCGGGCGGACCGGTCGGGCCAGGACGGTCAGGGCGGCCAGGGCGGCCAGGAGGTGCAGGAGTGATTCTCGCGGCCGCTGCCGGCCATCCCGGCTTCCTCTCACCCACCGGCGTCGAGATCGCCTTCGTGCTCGTCGGAATCGCCACCCTGGGCGCAGCCCTCGTCACCGTCACGACCAGGCAGCTCGTGCACGCCGCACTCTGGCTCGTCGTGGCCCTCGGTGGCATAGCAGTGGAGTACCTCCTGCTCACCGCCGAGTTCATCGCCTGGGTGCAGGTCCTCATCTACGTCGGTTCGATCGTCGTCCTGCTCCTCTTCGGGCTGATGCTGACCAGGGCCCCCATCGGCCGTTCACCGGACGCCGACTCGGGCAACCGGTGGATGGCCGTCGGCGCCTCGGCCGCCGCGGCCGGTGCACTCGTCTGGGTCGTCGTGGACGCCTTCCGTGCGACCTGGATCGACCTGGACGGCCCGGCTCAGGGCTCGACCAAGGTCACCGGCGCCTTCCTCTTCAGGCACTGGGTACTGCCCTTCGAAGCACTCTCCGTACTGCTGCTCGCGGCTCTCGTGGGCGCGATCGTGCTGTCACGCAAGGACCGTGACGGCACCGGTGACCGGGCAGGCAGTCCGGACCGTCCCGGCGGCACAGGTGCCCCGGGCCATGACAGGGACCGGGCCGGCAGGCGAGAGCCCGACGCCCGGCGGGAGGACAAGAGCTGATGCATCTCGCCTACCCGGCCGTACTCGCCGTCCTCCTCTTCTGCACCGGGCTCTACGGAGTGCTCGCCCGCCGCAACACGATCCTCGTCCTGATGGCCGTGGAGCTGATGCTCAACGCCGTCAATCTCAACCTGGTCGCCTTCGACGTCTGGCTCCGCGACACGCTCCACTCGGGCCAGGCGCTCACCCTCTTCACGATCGCCGTCGCCGCGGCCGAGATCGGCATCGGCCTGGCCATCGTCCTGGCCGTGTACCGCAACCGCGGCAGCTCGGACATCGACCGTCTCCGTGACACCGCGGAGACCGACGACGCCGAGACGCTCCCGGACGACGCCTACGCCGATGCCGACGGAGACCCCCACGGGGACGCCCACGGGGACACCACCGCAGACCAGGCCACTGCTCCGGCAGGGAAGGCAAAGAAGGCAGAGGCCACCGCGTGACCACCACGACCCTCGCCGTCCTCGTCCCCCTCCTCCCCTTCCTCGGAGCCGCCGCCGGTCTGCTCCTGGGCCGCGGTGCCCCCGGCTTCGTACGCCCCCTCGCCGTCCTCCCGACGCTCACCGCCGCGGCCCTCGCCGTCGTCGTGGCCGTACGCCAGGGCGGCGGGCGGTCCATCGACGCCGCGACACAGCTGACCCCCACAGGTTCCGTCCCGATCGACCTGGCGCTGCACCTGGACGGCTTCGCCGTGCTGGTCGCCGTGCTGGTCGGACTCGTGGCCACCTGCGTCCAGATCTACTCGACGGCGTACCTCAAGGACGACGCCCGCTACCCCTCCTACGCGGCCCTCGTCTCCCTCTTCACCTCCGCGATGCTGCTCGTCGTCTACTCCGGCGACCTGATGGTGCTCCTGGTCGGCTGGGAGATCATGGGCATCTGCTCGTACTTCCTGGTCGGGCACTACTGGGAGACCCCCGAGGCCCGCGCCGCATCCCTCAAGGCCTTCCTGGTCACCAAGCTCGGTGACGTGCCATTCCTCATCGGCCTGTTCGCGCTCGCCGCGGACACCGGCACCTTCCGCATCACCGGTGTCCTGGCCGCCGTCACCAACGGCGGACTCGACCACCCCACCCTCGTCGGACTGCTGCTCCTCGCCGGTGTGGCGGGCAAGTCCGCGCAGTTCCCGCTGCACACCTGGCTGCCCGACGCGATGGCCGGCCCCACCCCCGTCTCCGCGCTCATCCACGCCGCGACGATGGTCGCCGCCGGCATCTACTTCGTGGCCCGGCTCCTCCCGGTCTTCACCGCCTCCGGTGCCGTCCTCGTCGTCCTCGCCGTGATGGCCGCCGTGACCATGATCGGTTCAGGGCTGGCCGCCCTGGCACAGGACGACATCAAGCGCGTCCTCGCCTACTCGACCATCGGCCAGCTCGGCTACATGTCCGGCGCCCTCGCCGTCGGTGACCGCGGGGCCGCCGTCTTCCACCTCCTGTCGCACGGTGCGTTCAAGGCCGTCCTCTTCCTCGCGGCAGGCGTCGTCATCCACGCCGCCGGGACGAACTCGCTGGCCGCCATGTCCCGTATGAGCGGCCTCACCAGGCGCATCCCCGACGCCTACTGGACGATGACCGTCGCCCTGCTCGCGCTCGCCGCCATTCCCCCCTTCGCGGGCTTCTTCTCCAAGGAAGCAGTCCTCGTGGCCGCCGAGCACACAGCCTTCGGCGACCGCGACATCGCCCCGGCCACGGCCGGATGGACGATCCTCGTGGCAGGACTGGCCGCCGCGCTGCTCACCGCCGCCTACGCGACCCGCCTGTGGCTACTCGCCTTCCGGGGGCGCGGCCCCCAGACCCCGGACCACGGCAGGCAGCCCGTCGCGATGACCGCCGTCCTCTGGGTCCTCGCCGTCCCCACGATCGCCTTCGGACTCACCGCGGGCGCCCTCACGGACTGGTTCGACGGACACGAACTCACGCCCTCGCTCACCACTGCCGTCCTCTCCACCGGGGTGGGGCTCGTCGGCGGACTCGTCACCTACGGGGCCTGGCGCCACACCACCGCGATGGGCGGCGACCGCCCCCCGGTCGGCGCCGTCGCCGCACACCCGGACGCGGAACCGGCCCTCGTCGAGGCGGAGGCGATCACCTCCCACACCGCCGCCTACGGCACCATCGCGGACGCCCCGGACCCCTCGGACCCCGGACGCCTGCTGCTGGGCCCGCTGCACCGCCACGCGGTCACCGGCTTCCACCTCGACGCCCTCTACACCGCCGTTCTCGTGCGGCCCACGAAGGCCGCCGCACGGCTCGTCCGCTTCCTGGACCGCGAGGTCGTCGACACCTACGTGCGGGGCTCGGCCGGCACCGCACGCGGCCTCGGAACCCTGATCCGCCGCGCCCAGACCGGCAACGTGCAGACCTACCTGGGAGCCCTGCTCGCGGGAACCCTCGTCCTGGCGGTCGCCGCCGTCGTCCTTGCCAACGTCTACGCCGGGGCGTGAGCCGTGTTCGATATCAGCGCATCCGTGATGCAGTTCCTTCTGGCGTTCGTCGTCGTCGCCCCGCTCCTCGGCGCGGTCGCCGCGCTGCTGCCCGCCCCTCCCGGGCTCAAGGGCAGGAACCCCGACCAGGCGGTGCTCCGCCACGGCATGACCGTCACCGGCGCCGTGCTCGTCGCCGCGCTCGTCCTCGCCGCGGGATTCGACCACGACCACCCGTCGAAGATGCAGGCCACCACGGACATCAGCTGGATCCCCGCACTCGACGTGCGGATCCACCTCGGTACCGACGGCATCTCGCTCCCCCTCCTCGTACTGACCGCGCTGCTGACCTTCCTCTGCGCGCTCCACAGCTACTTCAAGCCCCCCGCGGGCCCCTCCCCGAAGGCATTCGTCGCCCTCGTCCTCGTGCTCGAGTCCGGCACCCTCGCGACCTTCGCCGTCCTCGACCTGATCCTGTTCTTCCTGGCCTTCGAGATGGTCCTCATCCCGATGTACTTCCTCATCGCCCGCTGGGGCGGCGCGGCGAGGCAGCCCGCCGCCTGGAAGTTCATCCTCTACACACTGCTCGGTTCCGTGATCATGCTGCTGGGGCTGCTGCTCATCGGACTGAAGAGCGGCACCTTCGACATGGTGGCACTCGCCACTGACAACGGCCGCGAGCTCACCACATCCGTGCAGGTCATCGCCGTACTCGCCATCGGCATCGGGCTGGCGGTCAAGACCCCGATGTGGCCCCTGCACAGCTGGCTGCCCGACGCCCACACCGCGGCGCCCACCGTCGGCTCCGTCCTCCTCGCGGGCGTCCTGCTGAAGATGGGCACCTACGGCTTCGTGCGCATCCTGCTGCCCGCCGCCCCCGAGGGGATGCAGACCTTCGCGCCCGGTCTCGCCGCCTTCGCCGTCGTGGGGATCGTCTACGGATCCCTCGCCTGTCTCGCTCTCGCCCGCCCGGGATCGAAGGGCGACCTCAAGCGTCTGATCGCCTACTCCTCCGTGGGCCACATGGGCTTCGTCCTGCTGGGCATCGCGACCATGACCCCGACCGGTGTGAACGGCGCGCTCTTCGCGAACATCGCCCACGGCCTCATCACCGGCCTGCTGTTCTTCCTGGTCGGCGCCGTCAAGGACCGCTACGGCACGGCCGACCTCGACACCCTCTCCGGAGCCACCGGGGCCGCCCTCTACGGCCACGCCCCCCGGCTCGGCGGCCTCCTCGCCTTCGCCGCGGTCGCCTCCCTCGGACTCCCCGGCCTCGCCGGGTTCTGGGGCGAGATGCTCACCCTGTTCGGCGCCTTCGACCCCGCCGAAGGGCTCAACCGTCCGGCCTTCCTCACCTTCATGGCGATCGGCGCCGTCGGGACCCTGCTCACCGCCGCGTACATGCTGATCGTCGTACGCCGGATCTGCATGGGCGAACGACGGGAGCAGCCGCAGCCGGTCGCCGACATCCGGCGCCACGAACTCGCAGCCTGGACACCCCTCGCCGCCCTCACCGTCCTCGCCGGACTCTGGCCCGCCGTCCTCCTCGGCCTCACCGACCCGGCCGTGCAGAAGCTCCTCGCAGGAGGCAAGTCGTGACCGTGGCAGCCGGCAGCGCAACCGGGGCGGCGAGCCTCGTCCAGTCCGTCGACTGGCTCGCGATCGCGCCCCCCGTCATCGTCGCCTCAGTGGCCCTGATCGTCCTCGTGGCCGATCTCTTCACCGCCGAACGTCACAAGCCACTCCTCGGCTATGGGGCCGTCGCCGGGCTCGTGGCGGCGCTCGCGACGCTCGTCCCGCTGCGGGCGGGGGACCGCTCCACCTTCTGCCTCACCGAAGGCACCCGGGCATGCAGTTACGACGCCGACCACTTCGCCCTCGTCATCCAGGCGCTGGTGCTCGGCGGAGCGCTGCTCACCGCCCTCCTCTCGATCGGCGACACCCGCAAGCTCCCCGCCGGCGAGTTCTGGTTCCTGCTCCTGTCGTCAGCCGCGGGCGCCGCCCTGCTGCCCGCCTCCCGGGACCTGGCCACCCTCGTGGTGGCGCTCGAGGTCGCCTCGCTGCCGGCCTTCGCGCTCGTCGGCATCAAGCGCGGCGACCGGCGCTCCTCCGAGGCGGCCCTGAAGTTCTTCCTGTCCTCCGTGGTCGCCACCGCGGTGACACTCCTCGGCGTCAGCTTCGTCTACGCGGCCACCGGCACCATGCACCTCACGGAGATCGCCGGACGCCTGGACGACGTACCCGGCGCGTTCACCACCCTCGCCGAGACGGGCGTCGTCCTCACCCTCGTAGGCTTCGCCTTCAAGACCGCCGTCGCCCCCTTCCACTTCTGGGTCCCCGACACCTACGTCGGCGCCCCCCTCCCCGTAGCCGCCTACCTCTCCGTGGTCGGCAAGGCCGTCGGCTTCTCCGGACTCGTCCTCGTCACGGTGGTCGGCTTCCCCTCGTACGGCGACCTCTGGGGCCCCGCCCTGGCCGTCCTCGCCGCCCTCACCATGACCGTCGGCAACCTCGCGGCCCTCAGGCAGAACGCCGACCGCGCCCGGAGTGCCGTACGCCTTCTCGCCTGGTCGTCCGTCGGCCAGGCCGGCTACCTGCTCGTCCCCGTCGCGGCGGCGGCGTACGCCGGTGACGGGCAGATCGGATCCACCGTCGCCTACGCCCTGATGTACGCCGTGGTGAACCTCGGGGCCTTCGGGGTCGCCGCCCTGGTCGCCCGCACCGCCCCCGGAAACCGGCTCCGCGACTACCGGGGCCTGTACGCCACACGCCCCCTGGCCGCGCTCGCCCTGGGCTTCTTCCTGCTCTGCCTGGCGGGCCTGCCGCCCGGCATCATCGGCCTCTTCGCCAAGGTCACGGTCTTCTCCGCGGCCGTGGACGCCGGGCTCGGGTGGCTCGCCGTCGTCATGGCCGTCAACGTGGTGATCGCCCTCTACTACTACCTCCGCTGGACCGCCGCGCTCTTCGCGGCCCCGGAGGCCGACGCGGCCGGGGCGACCGCCTCCACGGCGCCCGCACGACGCGTCCCCGCCCCGCTCACGCTGGCCATCGTCCTCGCCGCCGTAGCCGGAGTCACACTCTCCGGGGCGCCCCAGCTCATCCTCCGCTTCGCCGCGGTCAGCCTCTTCTGAGCCCCCGGGACCAGCTTGCCCGGGATGCCGCGGACAGGGCATGGTCTTGCGTGCACGGGTCAGGAGTATGCGTGTACGCGCCACGGACCGAGGGCGCGGGACGGGCACGCCGAGAAGAGCACAGAGGAGTCAGAGCGGTGCTGAACGGGTTCAAGGACTTCATCCTCCGCGGGAACGTCATCTCCATGGCCATCGGCCTCGCCGTGGGAGCCGCCTTCACCGCCGTCGTCACCGGCTTCAGCAACGCCTTCATCGTGCCGCTCATCGGACTCTTCACCCGCGGCACCGGCGACTTCAGCAAGGCCTCCTACACCGTCGACGGCGTGAAGTTCCCCTACGGGCTCTTCATCAGCGCCGCGATCGCCTTCCTCATCACCGCCGCGGTCCTCTACTTCCTGGTCGTCGTGCCCATGGCCAAGGTCCAGAACCGCTTCACCGCCAAGCAGGAGGAGGAGAAGGCGGACATCAAGGCCGCCCTCCGCGACTGCCCCCACTGCTTCACCGAGATCCCCTCCGTCGCCACCCGCTGCGCCCACTGCACCAGCGAGGTCGAGCCGGACGCCGAGGCGCGCGCCCTCGCGGGGCTCCCCGCACAGCGCTGACCGGCAGGGCGTCCCGCCCGCGACCGGCACACCCACCCGAACGGCCCAGGGGCGGATCCATCCGGATCCGCCCCTGCCGCCTGTGCCCCCGGCCACCCGGCACAAGGGAACTAGCTCCTTCCGCCTCGCGTTGACCAGTACGGGAGGTTCCACTGGAGGTGGAGCACCACCGAGCAAGGGTTCCCCTGCCGCACCACTTGGAGGGCGTACCGTGCACCGCCGGCACAACGGGCTGAGAACCGCTGTTCTCCTCGGGGGCCTTTCGGCCCTCATCATCGTCATCGGCAGCTTCTTCGGGCGGACCGGGCTGCTCGTGGCGCTCCTCGTCGCGCTCGCCACCAACGCCTACGCGTACTGGAACAGCGACAAACTCGCCCTGCGCGCGATGAGAGCCCGCCCGGTCAGCGAATTCGAGGCACCGCAGCTCTACCGCACGGTGCGCGAGCTCTCGACCGCGGCCCGCCAGCCCATGCCCCGGCTGTACATCTCCCCGACGCAGGCCCCCAACGCCTTCGCCACCGGCCGCAACCCGCGCAACGCCGCCGTGTGCTGCACCGAGGGAATCCTCCAGATCCTCGACGAGCGCGAGCTGAGGGGAGTCCTCGGCCACGAGCTGAGCCACGTCTACAACCGCGACATCCTCATCTCGTCCGTCGCGGGAGCCCTCGCGTCCGTCGTCATGTTCCTGGTGAACTTCGCCTGGCTGATCCCCGTGGGCAGATCGGACGACGACGACGGTCCGGGCCTTCTCGGAATGCTCCTGATCATGATCCTCGGGCCGCTGGCGGCCTCCGTCATCCAGCTGGCGGTGAGCCGCTCCCGCGAGTACCAGGCCGACGCGTCCGGCGCTCAGCTCACCGGGGACCCGCTCGCCCTGGCGTCCGCGCTGCGCAAGCTGGACGCCGGCACCAAACAGCTTCCGCTTCCCCCCGAACCGCGGATCGAGACCGCGAGCCACATGATGATCGCGAACCCGTTCCGTCCCGGCCAGGGCATGTCCAAGATGTTCTCCACCCACCCGCCCATGGCTGAACGCATCGCCCGACTCGAGCAGATGGCAGGGTACCGACCATGAACGCAATCCTGAACGTCATTTGGCTGATCCTGTGCGGCTTCTGGATGTTCCTGGGCTACATGCTCGCGGGGATCCTGCTCTGCATCACGATCATCGGCATCCCCTTCGGCGTGGCCGCGTTCCGTATCGGCGTCTACGCCCTGTGGCCCTTCGGCCGCACCGTCGTGGACCGTCCGGGCGCCGGTGGCGGCTCCCTCGTCGGCAACGTCCTCTGGGTGATCCTGGCGGGCTGGTGGCTCGCGCTCGGTCACATCTGCACCGGCATCGCCCTGTGCGTCACGATCATCGGCATCCCGCTGGGAATCGCGAACTTCAAGCTCATCCCGGTCTCGCTGATGCCCTTCGGCAAGGAGATCGTCCCGAGCGACCAGCCGCTCGTGGGGCACTGACGAAGCAGCCGGCCGGCAACCGTACCCGCCCCCGCAGGCGTCCCTGCTTGCAGGAACAAGTGACGGGTAGGTAGACGAACATGAGCATCATCGGTTGGATAATCCTCGGGCTGCTGGCCGGCGCCATAGCAAAGATCCTCCTGCCGGGCCGCGACCCCGGCGGCATCATCGGCACCACCATCATCGGCATCATCGGCGCGTTCCTCGGCGGCTGGCTCTCGTCCCGCTTCCTCGACCGCCCCATCAACACCGACTTCTTCGACGCGGCCACCTGGGTCGCGGCGATCGCGGGCTCCCTCGTCCTGCTGATCGCCTACCGCCTGCTCTTCGGCAACTCCCGCGAACGCCGCTGACCGCCGTCCCGGACGGCCGGAGCGTACGACAACGGGGCGGAGTGCCCACCGGCACTCCGCCCCGTTGCCCGACCCGCTGCACCGGCAGCGGACCCTCTACCGGTAGTTGGTGAACTGCAGCGCGAAGTCGAGGTCCTTGCCCTTGAGCAGCGCCTGCACCGCCTGCAGATCGTCCCGGCTCTTGGAGCTGACGCGCAGCTCATCGCCCTGGACCTGAGCCTTGACGCCCTTGGGGCCCTCGTCGCGAATGATCTTCGCGACCTTCTTGGCGTTGTCCTGGGAGATGCCCTCCTCGATGGAGGCGAAGATCTTGTATTCCTTGCCGGAGAGCTGCGGCTCACCCGCGTCCAGCGACTTCAGGGAGATTCCGCGCTTGATCAGCTTGGACTGGAAGATGTCGAGGATCGCCTTGACCCGCTCCTCGCCGTTCGCCTCCATGAGGATCTTCTCGCCGGACCAGGCGATCGACGCGCCCGTCCCCTTGAAGTCGTAGCGCTGGGAGATCTCCTTGGCGGCCTGGTTGAGGGCGTTGTCGACCTCCTGCCGCTCGACCTTCGAGACGATGTCGAAACTGGAGTCGGCCATGACGTGTGGCTCCTTGCGTCGTATGCGTTGGGTACGGCACAAAGCCTAGCCACCCCCGCCCCCGTCAGGCGCTGATCAACCAGGTGGCGGAGCACCCCTGGGTATCGGGTATCGTTTACGTCGTCGCCAAGGAGCCCCCAGGGGATCCGAGGCGTCGTTCCAGGCGGTGTGCCCGAGTGGCCAAAGGGAGCAGACTGTAAATCTGCCGGCTCAGCCTACCCAGGTTCGAACCCTGGCGCCGCCACAGGACGGGAAACCCCGTCCGACCTGCTGAAACAGCGGGTCGGGCGGGGTTTCTGCGTGTGGGCCGGTGCCGCCACGGAACGGACCTGCCTGCCTCCGGAATCTCCTGCCGTCCCACCGGGATCCGGTCCCTGCCAGGGCGCGGCAAGGCGTGTCCCCCCAGCCGTCCCCCGGGGGCACGGGCTCGCTCGGTCTCGCCCCACTCTCCTTCCGCTCCCGTGGTGCGGTGCCGGTCGCGAGGAGCACGATCCATCGGCTGGGCCGGTCCACCCGTTCACCGTCGGGCACGGCGCCCTTCCGCAGGACGGCGACGGCGAAGAGCCCGTCGCCGTCCTGCCGGCCGTCCCCGGGGGCAGGTGCCGCCTGCGGAGAGGAGCTGCCGGGGGTCGAAGCGGCCGGGAGTTCCGTGCGCCGGGTGAGGCCGGTGTCGCGTCCGCACCCACCCGCCGACCCCGCTACGAGGGGGCCGGATGGGTTCGGGAGGTCAGCCGCCCAGGGGCAGTACGGCCGCTATCGCGTTCCGCTCCTTGCGTGCGATCAGAGGGAAGATGATCTTCAGGCCCTGCTCGTCCTCCTGCGAGGAGACGACGAACGACGAGTTGAGCACGCGCTCCTTGATCTCCGAGCGCACGAGCCCGGCGAGGGGAATCGTCATCAGGTGCTCCTCGGGCCGCGCGAACGTCGGGTTGGCCCGGAAGACGAAGATGCGGCGGTCGGTCATCGCGAGATACATGGGGGCCGGGACGGGGATCACGGCCATCGCGCCGCCGCTCACGAGCGCCGAGGCAGCCGCGAACGCGGCGGTCCGGCGTACGGAGACCGTGCTCAGGTTCACGATGGTCGCCACTTCGACCCGTTCCCCGGTCTCGAGCATGGGGTCGATGGCGGCCAGCAACAGCCGGCGGCGCTTTCCGTTCATGGGCGTACTCCTGCGAGGTCGGATGCGAGCCGGGGCGGATGCTTCCGCCCGGCGTACTGGCTCGCCGCATCCGGATGCCGTTTGCATGCCGGGACCCCAGGACATCGCTCCGGGCCGGACTCTCCTCGCGGGACCCGGCCGGCGTGAGCTGTGGGCATACCTTGCCACACACCCTTTCCGGACCCCGCCGGAGCACCCGGGACGGGCCGTACGGGGGCCGGGTGCCGTCCCGGAGAGCTGTGCGGGATCAGGGCCGCTCGTAGAACTGCAGCACCCCGCCGGCGCAGAAGCAGAGCGCACCTGCGAGCGTTCCCCAGTTCGCGATGTCGACGTTCACGACGCTTCCCGTAGCGGGCCGGGTGAAGTCGGCCAGGGCCGACACCATGAAGAGTGCCGACCCGAACTGGTTGACCGCGACGATCCACCAGCCGAGTTCGTGCGGCCGGAGGCCCGGCCGGCCGTGGCAGACCTCCACGAGGGCCAGATGTCCCGACACGAGGAAGAGTGCGCAGCCGATCAGGTCCGGGGCCCAGACCAGCCCGTTCTCCTGCCGCACCGAGAGCCCTTGCAGGAGGGAGCCGACCAGGTTGATGCCGAACACCAGCGTCCCCACGAACAGCAGGAAGGTGCTGAGCCAGTCGATCCTGCCGGGCTCGTAGCGCCACCATCTCCAGCGCCGTGCGGCAAGAGCACCGGCCCCGCTGTCGCGGCGCGGAGCGTTGACCGCTTCGAGGAGGGCGGCGTAGCCACCCGCGTTGAAGAACAGGCCGCCGGCGAAGTAGATCCACGCGCCCCTCGCGTCGACGGGGCCGAACTGGGCCACCGCCGCCCCGGCGACGAACAGGCCCCCACCGACTGCGAACGAACCGGCTGTCAGTGTGTTCAGCCTGCGCAGGCGGCGCACCGAGCCCCGGTCCGCGCTCCGGGACCGGGACTCGGCCGCATCCGCTGCCCTGACGGTGAGCAGGCCCCTCTTGCGCGCCCGCCGTGACTCCCAGACAGCGGTCGCCCCGTCGTCGAGGCGCCAGGTCAGCCGGGTGGTGAACGGTCCCGCGCGCTCGGCGGTCTCCTCGGTCCGACTCACCTGCCGACTCCAGTCCTCGGGTTCCTGTATGCCCTGTACTCGTCCCCGGCTCAGGAGCCGGGCACCGCCGACGGCCGGCGCACCAGATAGACCCCCGCGGCCACGACCAGGGCGGCCATGCAGGCGATGAAGACCAGACCGGCGTCCTGGAGTCCGACGTGGACGGACAGGACGCCCACGCCGATCACCGGCAGGGAGATCCCCGTGTAGGCCACCACGAAGAGCGTGGAGACGACCGCCGCCCGGTGGTCCGGGGGAGAGGCGTTCGCCACCTGCGCCAGGGCGGCGCGGAAGGTCAGGCCCTGGCCTCCGCCGCCCAGAACAGCACTCAGCACGACCAGGGGGAGCAGATGCCACCACAGCGCGCCCGCGAGCAGCGCCAGGCCGGCGAGGAGGCCCGCGCATCCCAGGGGCAGCGAGCGCGCCTCGCCGATCCTGCCGACGGCGGTCTGCCCGGCGATCGAGGAGAAGAAGGCGAGCGCCACGATCACCCCGCTCACCGCGTGGTTCTCCACATCGAGGTACTGCGCCAGGAAGGCGGGGCTCACCGCGGTGAACACCCCGAAGAGAGCGAAGCCGGTGAAGGACGCGAGTGCGGCCGGCCTGAACACCTCGCGGACCTCGGGGGGAAGCCCGGGCCGCTGCGGCCGCACCGTGCCCAGGGGCCGTCGCTGACGCACCGTCTCCCTCAGCCGGAGCAGGACGGCCGCCGAGACGGCCACCAGCACCAGGTGCACGATGAACGCGAGATACAGCGGCCAGGGCGCGAACTGCGCGAGGATTCCGGCGAGCAGGGGCCCGCACCCCAGGCCGCCCATGTTGGCCGCGGTGGCCACCAGTGAGGCCCTGGGGGAACCCTTCCCCGGCGCCAGCTCCATGACGTACGCCGTGGCCGCCCCCGTGAAGAGGCCGGCCGAGAGCCCGGACAGCAGGCGTCCCGCGAAGAGCCAGCCCAGGGCGGACGCGCACAGGAAGCAGACCGCGCTCGCCGCGGCGAACCCCAGGCCCGACAGCAGTACGGGGCGTCTGCCCACCGCGTCGGACGCGTTGCCCGCCAGCAGCAGCACACCGATGACCCCGAAGGCGTACACGGCGTAGACCACGGTCACCGTGAGTTCGGAGAATCCGAGTTTTTCCTGGTAGAGGCTGTACAGCGGGGTCGGCAGGGTGGTTCCCGCCATGCATACGGCGAACACCGCCCCGGCCGTGTAGCAGGGGAGCCAGCCTCGGCGTTCAGGGACACCGTCCATGGGGCGACGCTAACCCGCCGCCCGCGCCGGGACCGCATCGCCTCGCCCCGAAGGGGGGAGGGGCCGACGGGTCAGTGGGCGTCGTGGGAACGGTCGGAGCGGCGCACCCGGCGGACCACCCAGGTCACGACGGCCACCGCCACCAGGGCCAGGACTGCCTTGGAGGCCAGCCCGACGTAGTCACCCACGACGTCCCAGCGGTCGCCCAGCCAGTAACCGGCCATCACCAGAACCGAGTTCCAGATCAGGCTGCCGAGCGCGGTCAGCGGGACGAACACCCGCACCGGCATGCGTTCCACCCCGGCGGGGACGGAGATCAGGCTGCGGAAGACCGGGACCATCCGGCCGAAGAGGACGGCCTTGGTCCCGTGCCGGCCGAACCATTCCTCCGTACGTGTCAGGTCGGAGGCCTTCACCAGGGGCAGCTTCGCCCAGAGGGCGTGCATGCGTTCACGGCCGAAGGACGCGCCGATCCAGTACAGGACGACGGCCCCCACGACCGAGCCGAGCGTGGTCCAGAACAGCGCCGACGGCAGACTGAGCACCCCCTGGCCCGCGGCGAACCCGGTCAGCGGGAGGATCACCTCGCTCGGCAGCGGCGGGAAGAGATTCTCCAGCGCGATCGCCAGCCCGGCGCCGGGGCCGCCGAGCGTCTCGACCAGCCCGGTGGCCCAGCCCGCTATGCCGCCGTCGGGTTTCTGCGGCGCTGCCGCCGAGGTCACGAGTTGCAAAGGGTCTCCAGGGCGGAAGGACGGCCGTGTGCGGCCCGGGCCGGTCACCGGAACAGGGGCGCCGGGGTGGCCGGGCGCGTGGACCGTGTCCTTCCGGTACCCGCTGCCGGAGACCGGAAGCGCCCCGGCGGAAACCGGAAGCGCCCCGGCGGACACCGACGGCGTGGTCCCGTCCGCGAGGGACCACGCCGGGGACGGTTCTGCCGACGAGGGATCTGCGGGCGAGTGACCACTCCGGTGAGGGATCTGCCCGCGAGGGGGACCTGCCGACGATTACCCGTACAACGGCGGACGGGCCCCTCTCAGTTCCCCGCCACGTCCTTCACCGCGACGGCGACCGGCTTGGATCCGCTGATCAGTTCCAAGGTCAGCCCCGCCGTGGCCGGGGTGTCGAGGAGTTCGGCGAGCACCGCCGCCACGTCGTCGCGGGGGACGGGACCGCGACCCGTCGACGCCGCCAGCCGGACCTCGCCCGTGCCCGCGTCGTTCGTGAGCATCCCGGGGCGCAGGATCGTCCAGTCCAGGCCGCTCCGGGCGCGTACGTCCGCGTCCGCGGCACCCTTGGCCCGCTGATAGACGTCGAACACCTCGTCGCCCTGATGGTCGGGGTCGGCGCCCATCGAGGACACCACGACGTACCGGCGTACCCCCGCGCGCTCGGCGGCGTCCGCGAAGAGCACCGCCGCTCCCCGGTCCACCGTGTCCTTGCGCGCGGCGCCGCTGCTCGGGCCGGCGCCGGCGGCGAAGACCACGGCGTCCGCGCCGCGCAGGACCTCCGCCACCTCCTCCACGGAAGCCGATTCGAGGTCGAGGACGACCGGTTCGGCGCCCGCCGCCCTCAGATCCTCGCCGTGCTGCGGGTTGCGGATGACACCCACAGCCTCGTCACCACGCGCGGCGAGCATCCGCTCCAGCCGCAGCGCGATCTGACCATGTCCACCTGCGATGACAATGCGCATGCTTCCGACCGTACGCCGCCGGCGCGGCCGGTGCTCAAGGCCCGCCGCCGGGGCCGGAATCCGCCCGTCCCTGACGCGGGAGGTCCAGGGCCGCGGCGGCGGCACCGGAGTCGCGGTACTCCCGTACGGCGCTGGTCCTGGCCACCACCCGGCCCCGGTGCACCACGATCCGGCTGTACGCGAGGGAGAGCGCGCCGGGCAGCCCGTCCCCCCGGACGGCGAGGAGTTCCGCCGGGAATCCGGCCTGGACGTGCGTGGCCGGCAGGCCCAGCGCCGCCCGGGCGCTCGTGGAGACGGATTCGTAGGCGTCCTCCGGTGCGAGGCCGCACTGGGAGGCGAGGAGGTAGGCGGCTTCCAGGGGGTCGCCGCGGCCGACCGGGTTGAAACCGTCCCTCAGGGCTCCGCCGCCCGCCGCCACCCGCACGCCGGCCGCACTCAGCAGCCTGACGGGAGGCGATCCGCGCAGCGGGGTCCCGGAGCAGCCGCCCTGAGGGAGGCAGATCACCGTCACGGCGGCCGCGGAGAGCCGCTCGGCGGCGCGGGCGGCCTCGTCGCCGGGGAGCAGCGAGAGGCCCGTGCAGGGGCCCAGGGCGACCTCCGTCCGCAGCTCGCCCGCCATCGACGCCAGCCGCGCGAGCCGGACGGTGTCCGTGCCGTCGGTGTGCAGGTCGGCGGGGAGCCCGCGGGCGGCGGCCAGGCCGAGGGCCGCCTCCGCGTGCCCGGTGGGGTCCGGATCGCGGTCGGGGTCGCCGCCGATCACGGCCGCGCCCCTGTCCAGGGCCTCCCGCAGCAGGGCGAGGCCGTCCGCGCCCGCCCGGCCGGTGAGAGGCCCGGGCACGGCGACCACGGTCAGTTCGGTGAGTCCCGTGAGTGAGCGGGCGGCGCCCAGGACGCCGTCGAGGCGCCCGAGGCCCTGGGCGTCGCCGACACGTACGTGGGTGCGCAGCGCGGTCGCCCCGTGGGCGGTCTGGAGCAGAGCCGCCTCGGTCACCCGGCGCCGCACGTCCTCGGGCCGCTGCGGGGGAGGGCCGTCCGCGGCGCCGGTGAGGGCCGTGTCCAGGTGGGCGTGGGGCTCGACGGGAGCGGGCAGCAGGAGGTGGCCGCGCAGGTCCAGCCGGGTCCCGCGGGTGGTGAGGCTGCCCGCGGTGCCCACCGCCTCGATGCGGGGTCCGGAGATCCGTACGTCGACGGTGCGCCCGTCCGTGAGCCGGGCGCCGCTCAGCAGGAGGGAGGGCGCGTCGCTGGGGCTGTCGGGCATCGAGCCGCTCCTGGATGGATCACAAGATCACGCCGGGTGGGCCGAGCCTAGGGCGGAGCCCCGCCCGTCCCGGGGAGCGGGCGATTAGTCGCACGAATGTGGCTGCCCGTGGGCGTCCCGGGGAGGGGCGTCGCGAGGCCCGGTGGATCCGCCCGCCGAGATCGCGTACGGGCTGATCAAGGGCCTGATCAGGGGGGTCGGCGCCGGGCTCCGGCGGGGTTCGGTGCGGGCCGCGGAAACGGATTTGGGCGATCGGCGACAGACCGTGTAATGTCTTCCTCGCTCGCCCCAATAGCTCAGTCGGTAGAGCGTCTCCATGGTAAGGAGAAGGTCTGCGGTTCGATTCCGCATTGGGGCTCTGGTGACCGGGTGAACCCGCTTCGGCGGGGGATCCCGGCATCAAAGCGGTGTAGCTCAGTCGGTAGAGCAAGCGGCTCATAATCGCTGTGTCACCGGTTCAAGTCCGGTCACCGCTACTAACGGTAGCCGATTGTGGGGTCGGTCCTTCGATCGGCTACCCTTTTATGCGTTCATCCGTCAATCCGTCCGTCCAAGGAGCACTCACGTGGCTGCCACCGACGTCCGCCCGAAGATCACGCTGGCCTGCGTGGAGTGCAAGGAGCGGAACTACATCACCAAGAAGAACCGGCGTAACAACCCGGACCGTCTTGAGATGAAGAAGCACTGCCCGCGCTGCAACTCGCACACCGCGCACCGCGAAACGCGCTGAAACAGGCTCGTACACGAGGCCGTCCCCACTGGGGGCGGCCTCGTGTCGTTGTATTGGGTCCCTCGCCCACAGTCGATTTCATCAGGAGGTACCGGGCTCATGGCGCTCGACCAGTCCTTCGTGGGGCGGACCTATCCGCCCACCCCCGCCTACGAGGTCGGCCGGGAGAAGATCCGGGAGTTCGCGGAGGCGGTGGGAGACGCCAACTCCGCGTACGTGGATCCGGACGCCGCCAAGGCGCTGGGGCATTCCGACGTGATCGCCCCGCCGACGTTCGTCTTCTCCATCACCTTCAAGGCCGCGGGCCAGGTCATCGAGGATCCCCAGCTGGGTCTGGACTACAGCCGCGTGGTGCACGGTGACCAGAAGTTCGCCTACACGCGTCCCGTGCGGGCCGGCGACAGGCTGACGGTGACCTCCACCATCGAGGGCATCAAGTCGATGGCGGGCAACGACATCCTGGACATCCGGGGCGAGGTCCACGACGAGTCCGGTGAACACGTGGTGACCGCGTGGACCAAGCTGGTGGCGCGGGCCGCCGAGGAGGCGTGATGACGGCGAACATCGCATACGGGTCCGTCGAGGTCGGCACCGAGCTGCCGGCGCAGTCGTTCCCTGTGACGAGGGCCACACTGGTGCGGTACGCGGGAGCCTCCGGCGACTTCAACCCGATCCACTGGAACGAGAAGTTCGCCCGCGAGGTCGGCCTGCCGGACGTCATCGCGCACGGCATGTTCACGATGGCCGAGGCGATCCGTGTGGTCACCGACTGGGCCGGCGACCCGGGCGCGGTCGTCGAGTACGGCGTGCGCTTCACGAAGCCGGTCGTCGTACCGAACGACGAGACCGGCGCGGTCGTCGAGGTCAGCGCCAAGGTGGCCGCCAAGCTGGACGACAACCTGGTGCGCGTCGACCTGACGGCGACGAGCGACGACAAGAAGGTGCTGGGCATGTCCCGCGCGGTCGTCCGCCTCGCCTGAGGAGCGGCCCCGCCCGCGAGACGAGGGCGCCGTCCCCATCGGGGAGGGCGCCCTCCGCGCGTCCGTGGCCCTGCCCGGAGGCGCGGAGCGCGGACCGTACTCTTGTCCCGTGCAGGAACTCCACGACGCTCCCCTCGCCCCCCTGACCACCTTCCGGCTCGGCGGCCCGGCCGCCCGGCTCCTGACGGCCACCACGGACGACGAGGTGATCGCCGCCGTACGCGAGGCCGATGACAGCGGCACCCCGCTCCTGGTCGTCGGCGGTGGTTCCAACCTGGTCATCGGGGACAAGGGCTTCGACGGGACGGTGCTCCGCATCGCCACCGAGGGCTTCGAGCTCTCCGGCACGGAGCTCGAACTCGCCGCCGGTGAGGTGTGGACCGACGCCGTCGCCCGCACCGTCGAGGCGGGCCTGGCAGGCATCGAGTGCCTCGCCGGGATCCCGGGATCCGCGGGGGCGACACCCATCCAGAACGTCGGCGCCTACGGTCAGGAGGTGTCCTCGGTCATCACCGAGGTCGTCGCCTACGACCGGACGACCGGCCGGACGGTCACCCTCGCCGACGAGGACTGCGCGTTCTCCTACCGCCACAGCCGCTTCAAGGCCGCCCCCGACCGCTTCGTCGTGCTGCGTGTCCGGTTCGGCCTGGAGGACGCGGGCGGGCTGTCCGCGCCGCTGCGCTACCCGGAGACGGCGCGGGCCATGGGCGTCGAGCAGGGGGAGCGCGTGCCCCTCGCCTCCGCCCGCGAGACCGTCCTCAGGCTGAGGGCGGGCAAGGGCATGGTGCTCGACCCGGAGGACCACGACACCTGGTCGGCCGGGTCCTTCTTCACCAACCCCATCCTGGACGAGGCCGAGCACAACGCCTTCCTGGCCCGGGTCGCCGAGCGCCTGGGCGCGGACGTCACGCCCCCCGCCTTCCCGGCCGGCGACGGACGGGTGAAGACCTCCGCGGCCTGGCTCATCGACAAGGCGGGCTTCACCAAGGGGTACGGCACGGGGCCCGCCCGCATCTCCACCAAGCACACCCTCGCCCTGACCAACCGGGGCGGCGCCACCACCGAGGACCTCCTCGCCCTGGCCCGGGAGGTCGTCGCCGGGGTGCGCGACGCCTTCGGAGTGACCCTCGTCAACGAACCGGTGACGGTCGGCGTCGACCTGTAGGACGGCGGTGCGGCCTGGGCGGCCGCACCGGGGCCACTCACGGCCGCCCCCGCACGTCCACGGGTGTCCCGCCCCGCCTCACCGGCGCCGCACCCCGGGAGCCCCATGACGAGTTCGCGGCCGCCCCGGCGCGCACGCTGCCGGCGGGATCAGCCGACGATCCAGGCGTCGATGCCGTCCAGCAGCCTCTCCCGCACCTCGGGCGGGGCCACCGACGCCCGTACCGACTGACGTGCCAGCTCGGCGAGCTCCTCGTCGGTGAACGCGTGGTGGCGGCGCACGAGTTCGTACTGCGCGGCCAGACGGGAGCCGAACAGCAGCGGGTCGTCCGCGCCGAGCGCCATCGGCACCCCCGCGTCGAACAGAGTGCGCAAGGGTACGTCGGAGGGCTTCTCGTAGACGCCCAGAGCCACGTTGGACGCCGGGCAGACCTCGCAGGTCACCCCGCGCTCCGCGAGCCTGCGCAGCAGTCTCGGGTCCTCGGCCGCCCGCACGCCGTGGCCGATCCGGGCCGCGTCGAGGTCGTCGAGGCAGTCCCGCACGCTCGACGGCCCCGCCAGCTCGCCGCCGTGCGGCGCCGCGAGCAGACCGCCCTCGCGGGCGATGGCGAAGGCGCGGTCGAAGTCCCTGGCCATGCCGCGGCGTTCGTCGTTGGAGAGCCCGAAGCCGATCACGCCCCGGTCTGCGTAGCGGACGGCGAGCCTCGCCAGCGTCCGGGCGTCCAGCGGGTGCTTCATCCGGTTCGCGGCGATGACCACCCTGATCCCCAGCCCGGTCTCCCTCGCCGCGCTGTCCACGGCGTCCAGGATGATCTCGATGGCCGGGATGAGCCCGCCGAGCAGCGGGGCGTACGACGTGGGGTCGACCTGGATCTCCAGCCAGCCGGAGCCGTCCGCGACGTCCTCCATGGCGGTCTCGCGCACCAGCCGCTGGATGTCCTCGGGTGCGCGCAGACAGGACCGGGCGATGTCGTAGAGGCGCTGGAAGCGGAACCAGCCGCGTTCGTCCGTGGCCCTGAGCTCGGGTGGCTCCCCGCTCGTCAGCGCATCGGGCAGGCGGACCCCGTACTTGTCCGCCAGTTCGAGCAGGGTCGTCGGGCGCATCGACCCGGTGAAGTGCAGGTGCAGATGGGCCTTGGGCAGTCGCCGTACGTCACGCTCCATTCAGGGATCTTGCCGCATCCGCGGGGCCCCGCGGTAGCCGGATTCCCTTCCGGGTTATGCCTCGAACACAAAAGTGGTCCCCGGCGCGAGCCGGGGACCACTTGTGAACCAGGGTGCGCGATCAGTCGCGCGCCTCGCCCAGCAGCTTCTGGAGCCGCGAGACACCCTCGACGAGGTCGTCGTCGCCCAGCGCGTAGGACAGGCGCAGGTAACCCGGCGTGCCGAACGCCTCGCCCGGCACCACGGCGACCTCGGCCTCGTCCAGGATGAGCGCCGCGAGCTCGACGGAGTCCGCGGGACGCTTGCCCCGGATCTCCTTGCCGAGCAGGCCCTTCACCGACGGGTAGGCGTAGAACGCCCCCTCGGGCTCGGGGCAGAGGACGCCCTCGATCTCGTTGAGCATGCGCACGATCGTCTTACGCCGGCGGTCGAAGGCCGACCGCATCTCGGCGACCGCGTCCAGCGGTCCCGAGACCGCCGCCAGCGCCGCCGCCTGGGCGACGTTGCTGACGTTGGAGGTGGCGTGCGACTGCAGGTTGGTCGCGGCCTTGACGATGTCCTTCGGGCCGATGATCCAGCCGACCCGCCAGCCGGTCATCGCGTAGGTCTTGGCGACACCGTTGACCACGATGCACTTGTCGCGCAGCTCGGGCACGACCGCGGGGAGCGAGGCGCTCGCGGCGCCGCCGTACACGAGGTGCTCGTAGATCTCGTCCGTCATGACCCACAGGCCGTGCTCGACGGCCCAGCGGCCGATGGCCTCGGTCTCGGCCTCGGTGTACACGGCGCCCGTCGGGTTCGACGGCGAGACGAACAGGACGACCTTCGTGCGCTCGGTGCGCGCCGCCTCCAGCTGCTCGACGGAGACCCGGTAGCCGGTGGTCTCGTCGGCGACGACCTCGACCGGGACACCGCCGGCGAGCCGGATCGACTCGGGGTAGGTGGTCCAGTACGGGGCGGGGACGATGACCTCGTCGCCCGGGTCGAGGACCGCGGCGAAGGCCTCGTAGATGGCCTGCTTGCCGCCGTTGGTCACCAGGACCTGGGAGGCGTCGATCTCGTAGCCGGAGTCGCGCAGCGTCTTCGCCACGATGGCGGCCTTGAGCTCGGGGAGCCCGCCCGCCGGGGTGTAGCGGTGGTACTTCGGGTTGCGGCACGCCTCGATCGCGGCGTCCACGATGTAGCCGGGGGTCGGGAAGTCGGGCTCGCCGGCGCCGAAGCCGATCACCGGACGCCCGGCGGCCTTCAGTGCCTTGGCCTTGGCGTCGACGGCGAGGGTGGCGGACTCGGAGATCGCACCGACGCGGGCCGAGACCCGGCGCTCGGACGGAGAAGTTGCAGCGCTCATGTCCCCCATGTTCCCAGACCGTAAATCCCCGTGGCACAGGGGTTTCAGGGACCGGACAGGGTTCGGACAGCATCCGGACAGGACCGGTCGGTAGTTGTCTGTTCGACGCGGGGCCCCTGAACACGTACACTCACCTGTCGTTGGCCTTCATCAGCCACACCGTTTCCCCACCGAACCACGGGGGGAGATGCGGTAGGTTGGTGGACACCACAAAGGGTCGTAGCTCAATTGGTAGAGCACTGGTCTCCAAAACCAGCGGTTGGGGGTTCAAGTCCCTCCGGCCCTGCTACACACTCCTTCGCCAGGATGTGTGCGCATGTACGTACTTCAATGCACCGCCGTGCGGCTCCACCGGGCGCGGCACGGCCACGACCCGGAATCAGGTGAGTAGCGTGACGGACGCCGTGGGCTCCATCGACATGCCTGATGCCGAGGACGAAGCCCCCGAGTCGAAGAAGACACGCAAGGGCGGCAAGCGCGGAAAGAAGGGCCCTCTGGGCCGTCTCGCGCTTTTCTACCGCCAGATCGTCGCCGAGCTCCGCAAGGTCGTCTGGCCTACGCGCAGCCAGCTGTCGACCTACACAGCCGTGGTGATCGTGTTCGTGGTCGTCATGATCGGTCTCGTCACCGTGATTGACTTCGGATTCGCGCGGGTCATCAAGTACGTCTTCGGCTGATCCCGCGGAGGGCGCCTCACCGGCGCCCCTTTCGCATGTTCCACCCATATGTATCCAGGAAGAAGCAGCCATCGTGTCTGACCCGAACCTGAACGACGACGCCGAGCCCACGGCGAGCGCCGTCGAGTCCGCCGAGGACGAGCTCGACATCGTCGAGGCGGCGGATGCCGTGGCCCCGGACCAGGTCGAAGCTGCTGACGCCGCCGCCGGCGAGCCCGCCGAGCAGGATGCCGTGCGCGCCGAGTCCGACGAGGATGAGGACGACGAGGCCGTCGAGGCCGCGGACGAGTCCGACGCCGAGCCCGCTGAGGAAGCCGCCCCGGTCGACGCCGTCACCGCCCTCCGCGAGGAGCTGCGCGGACTTCCCGGCGAGTGGTACGTCATCCACACGTACGCCGGCTACGAGAAGCGCGTGAAGGCCAACCTGGAGCAGCGCGCCGTCTCGCTCAACGTCGAGGACTTCATCTACCAGGCCGAGGTGCCCGAGGAAGAGATCGTCCAGATCAAGAACGGTGAGCGGAAGAACGTCCGTCAGAACAAGCTCCCGGGATACGTCCTGGTGCGCATGGACCTGACGAACGAGTCCTGGGGTGTTGTCCGCAACACGCCCGGCGTCACCGGCTTCGTGGGCAACGCCTACGACCCGTACCCGCTGACCCTGGACGAGATCGTCAAGATGCTCGCCCCCGAGGCCGAGGAGAAGGCCGCCCGTGAGGCCGCCGAGGCCGAGGGCAAGCCGGCACCGGCCCGCAAGGTCGAGGTCCAGGTCCTGGACTTCGAGGTGGGCGACTCGGTCACCGTCACCGACGGCCCGTTCGCGACCCTCCAGGCCACGATCAACGAGATCAACGCCGACTCGAAGAAGGTCAAGGGCCTCGTCGAGATCTTCGGTCGCGAGACCCCGGTCGAGCTCAGCTTCGACCAGATCCAGAAGAACTGACGGCTTTCCGCCGACATCTGGACACATGCCTACCGAGCAGGTCAGACGGGCTTCGCAGCCGGTCTGACCTGCTCGGTTTTTGGTCGCGCAGCTATACCCGTTATCGTTGTGCGGTATGCCTCCATCCGGATGACCGGATTGGCGGCGAAACACTCTCACTAGGACCCGGAGAGAGCAATGCCTCCCAAGAAGAAGAAGGTCACGGGGCTTATCAAGCTCCAGATCAACGCCGGTGCGGCCAACCCGGCCCCGCCGGTCGGTCCCGCGCTGGGCCAGCACGGCGTCAACATCATGGAGTTCTGCAAGGCCTACAACGCCGCGACCGAGTCGCAGCGTGGCATGGTCGTGCCGGTGGAGATCACGGTCTACGAGGACCGCTCCTTCACCTTCATCACCAAGACTCCGCCGGCCGCCAAGCTGATCCTGAAGGCCGCGGGCGTGGAGAAGGGCTCCGGCGAGCCGCACAAGACCAAGGTCGCCAAGCTCACGGCCGACCAGGTCCGCGAGATCGCCACGACCAAGCTCCCCGACCTGAACGCCAACGACCTCGACGCCGCGTCGAAGATCATCGCTGGCACCGCCCGTTCCATGGGCATCACGGTCGAAGGCTGAGTCAGCCCTCGTAGCCCCTCAGTGGTAGGACCAAGCGCTGGTCCGCACCACGACTCCACACTCTGAAATCATCAGGAGCAGAAGTGAAGCGCAGCAAGAACCTCCGCGCTGCGGACGCGAAGATCGACCGGGAGCGTACCTACGCCCCGCTCGAGGCCGTCCGTCTCGCCAAGGACACCGCCACCACGAAGTTCGACGGCACCGTCGAGGTCGCGTTCTGCCTGGGTGTTGACCCGCGCAAGGCCGACCAGATGGTCCGTGGCACCGTGAACCTCCCGCACGGCACCGGCAAGACCGCCCGGGTCCTGGTCTTCGCGACCGGTGACCGTGCTGCGGCCGCGGAAGCCGCGGGCGCCGACATCGTCGGCGCCGACGAGCTCATCGACGAGGTGGCGAAGGGCCGTCTGGACTTCGACGCCGTCGTCGCCACGCCGGACCTCATGGGCAAGGTCGGCCGCCTGGGCCGCGTGCTCGGTCCGCGTGGTCTGATGCCGAACCCGAAGACCGGCACCGTCACCCCCGATGTCGTCAAGGCTGTCAACGACATCAAGGGCGGAAAGATCGAGTTCCGCGTCGACAAGCACTCGAACCTGCACTTCATCATCGGAAAGACCTCTTTCGATGACACGAAGCTGGTCGAGAACTACGGCGCCGCCCTGGAGGAGATCCTCCGTCTGAAGCCGTCCGCCGCCAAGGGCCGCTTCATCAAGAAGGCGACCATGACGACGACGATGGGCCCCGGCATCCCGCTGGACGCCAACCGCACGCGCAACCTCCTCGTCGAGGAGGACCCGGCCGCCGTCTGAGCCCTCGTGCTCACCCGGTAGCCGCGTCGACGGCATGGGACGGGCCCCGCGGTCTCCTCGGAGAGCGCGGGGCCCGTCCGCGTGTCCGGCCGGCGCTGCACGCGGTATTCCCGGACCGTCCCAGCAGCCGATAAACCTCGTCCGGGGGGCGAACCGGGACGGATTTGCTCCGAACGGCCCGAGTCGCGTACGCTCATCAGGAAGCCAAAGACCGCTGGTCGTTGCCGTGTCCTCGCAAGAGGGAGCGGCGACCGAAGGATCCGTCAAGAACGGGCGACCTGCGCAGGTGACTGTGGAAAGCTCCTGGATCTCGATCCGGTCGAGCTGTGCCCTGGCGCCTGCGCCGGGGCGTTTTTTCTTTCCCGGCCCCTTCTGAGCGGTCCTCATCACCCGGAAGGAGGCCGACGCTCATGGCAAGGCCCGACAAGGCTGCCGCGGTAGCCGAGCTGACGGACCAGTTCCGCAGCTCGAACGCCGCCGTGCTGACCGAGTACCGGGGTCTCACCGTGGCACAGCTCAAGCAGCTGCGCCGTTCGCTCGGTGAGAACGCCCAGTACGCCGTGGTGAAGAACACGCTGACCAAGATTGCGGCCAACGAGGCCGGGATCAACGCGCTGGACGACCTGTTCACGGGTCCGACGGCGGTTGCCTTCGTCACCGGTGACCCGGTGGAGTCGGCGAAGGGTCTTCGTGACTTCGCCAAGGACAACCCCAACCTCATCATCAAGGGCGGTGTCCTTGACGGTAAGGCGCTGTCCGCCGATGAGATCAAGAAGCTCGCGGACCTCGAGTCCCGCGAGGTTCTGCTCTCCAAGCTGGCCGGTGCCATGAAGGGCAAGCAGTCTCAGGCTGCCGCACTCTTCCAGGCGCTGCCCTCGAAGTTCGTCCGCACCGCGGAAGCGCTTCGTGCCAAGAAGGAAGAGCAGGGCGGTGCCGGTACTCCGGCTCCCGCCGAGGCCGCAGAGTAATCACGCTCAGCGGTCCAGCGGGCTCCACGTACGCCCGCCGACATATACATCCGGCACCTGCCGAATAGTGGAAGGACGCCTGTCATGGCGAAGCTGTCCCAGGACGACCTGCTCGCGCAGTTCGAAGAGATGACCCTCATCGAGCTCTCCGAGTTCGTGAAGGCCTTCGAGGAGAAGTTCGACGTCACCGCCGCCGCCCCGGCCGCCGTCGCCGTCGCGGGCCCGGGTGCCCCGGCCGCCGAGGCCGCTGCCGAGCAGGACGAGTTCGACGTCATCCTCACCGGCGCCGGCGAGAAGAAGATCCAGGTCATCAAGGTCGTGCGTGAGCTGACCTCGCTGGGCCTGAAGGAGGCCAAGGACCTCGTCGACGGCACCCCGAAGCCGGTCCTCGAGAAGGTCGCGAAGGAGGCCGCCGACAAGGCTGCCGAGTCCCTCAAGGCCGCCGGCGCCTCCGTCGAGGTCAAGTGACCCTGCGAGTCCTCTGACTCCTCAGGACCCTCTCTGCCGCGAGGCGGGGATGTCACATCGCAAAGGGCGATCACCCATCCGGGTGGTCGCCCTTTGGCGTGCCCCCGGAGGCTGCCTTGAACTTCCGCGCGCGGCGAGTAGGGTGATCTTCGCCGTGCGTTTCTCCGGAGCGCCGTGAGGCGTCAACAGGCGTCCTTCCGGCCCAGGTGAAGATCGCCGGTCGTCCGCCGGGGCCCCCGGGGCCTTGACGAACCGCACGCGGCGCGCAATTCTCAGGACGCGTCGTCATCTCGATCCGCATCCGAGGCATGGATCGAGAGCGAAGAGGGCAGTAAAGAAGAGCGCACACAGCGCGAGGGCGATTCATAGGTGTTGAGAACAGCTGTTGAGAGCAACGTGGGTCTCTGAGAACCCCGACTGGACATCAGTGTGCCACTTGGCTACACTGACCCTTTGCGCTGCCTGTTAGCTGCCTCCTGCCCGTCACCAGGGGCATGCCCACGCCTAGCATCGATGCCGGACCTTCCCTGACCTGGGATCTCTGTCTCTGTGCGTGGCTTGGGGCCGGTACGCGCGTAGTGAGTCCGAGCCCTCGGAAGGACCCCCTCTTGGCCGCCTCGCGCAACGCCTCGACCTCGAATACGAACAACGGTGCCAGCACCGCCCCGCTGCGCATCTCTTTTGCAAAGATCAAGGAGCCCCTCGAGGTTCCGAACCTCCTCGCGCTGCAGACCGAGAGCTTTGACTGGCTCCTCGGCAACGCCGCCTGGAAGGCTCGCGTCGAGGCTGCTCTGGACAGCGGACAAGACGTCCCCACCAAGTCCGGCCTGGAAGAGATCTTCGAGGAGATCTCCCCCATCGAGGACTTCTCCGGGTCGATGTCGCTCACGTTCCGCGACCACCGCTTCGAGCCCCCGAAGAACTCGATCGACGAGTGCAAGGAGCGCGACTTCACGTACGCCGCGCCGCTCTTCGTCACGGCCGAGTTCACCAACAACGAGACCGGCGAGATCAAGTCCCAGACGGTCTTCATGGGCGACTTCCCGCTCATGACCAACAAGGGCACCTTCGTCATCAACGGCACCGAGCGTGTCGTCGTGTCGCAGCTCGTGCGTTCGCCGGGTGTCTACTTCGACTCCTCCATCGACAAGACGTCCGACAAGGACATCTTCTCCGCCAAGATCATCCCGTCCCGGGGTGCCTGGCTGGAGATGGAGATCGACAAGCGCGACATGGTCGGTGTCCGCATCGACCGCAAGCGCAAGCAGTCCGTCACCGTCCTTCTGAAGGCTCTCGGCTGGACCACCGAGCAGATCCTCGAGGAGTTCGGCGAGTACGAGTCCATGCGCGCCACCCTGGAGAAGGACCACACCCAGGGCCAGGACGACGCGCTGCTCGACATCTACCGCAAGCTGCGCCCGGGCGAGCCGCCCACGCGCGAGGCCGCTCAGACGCTGCTCGAGAACCTCTACTTCAACCCGAAGCGCTACGACCTCGCGAAGGTCGGCCGCTACAAGGTGAACAAGAAGCTCGGCGCCGACGAGCCGCTCGACGCCGGTGTCCTCACCAGCGACGACATCATCGCGTCCATCAAGTACCTGGTGAAGCTGCACGCCGGTGAGACCGAGACCGTCGGCGAGTCCGGCCGCTCGATCATGGTCGAGACCGACGACATCGACCACTTCGGCAACCGCCGTATCCGCAACGTCGGTGAGCTGATCCAGAACCAGGTCCGCACGGGTCTCGCCCGCATGGAGCGCGTCGTGCGCGAGCGCATGACCACCCAGGACGTCGAGGCGATCACGCCGCAGACCCTGATCAACATCCGGCCGGTCGTCGCCTCCATCAAGGAGTTCTTCGGCACCAGCCAGCTGTCCCAGTTCATGGACCAGAACAACCCGCTGTCGGGGCTGACGCACAAGCGTCGTCTGAACGCCCTCGGCCCGGGTGGTCTCTCCCGTGAGCGGGCCGGCTTCGAGGTCCGTGACGTCCACCCGTCGCACTACGGCCGCATGTGCCCGATCGAGACGCCCGAAGGCCCGAACATCGGTCTGATCGGCTCGCTCGCCTCCTACGGCCGGATCAACCCCTTCGGGTTCATCGAGACGCCGTACCGCAAGGTCGTCGAGGGCGTCGTCACCGACGACGTCGACTACCTCACGGCCGACGAGGAGGACCGCTTCGTGATCGCCCAGGCGAACGCGACGCTGTCCGACGAGATGCGCTTCACCGAGGCCCGCGTCCTCGTCCGCCGTCGTGGCGGCGAGATCGACTACATCCCCGGTGACGACGTCGACTACATGGACGTCTCGCCGCGCCAGATGGTGTCCGTCGCCACCGCGATGATCCCGTTCCTCGAGCACGACGACGCCAACCGTGCCCTCATGGGCGCGAACATGATGCGTCAGGCCGTCCCGCTCATCAAGAGCGAGGCGCCGCTGGTCGGCACCGGCATGGAGTACCGCTGTGCCACCGACGCCGGCGACGTGCTCAAGGCCGAGAAGGCGGGTGTGGTCCAGGAGGTCTCCGCGGACTACATCACCGTGACGAACGACGACGGCACGTACACCACGTACCGCATCGCCAAGTTCTCGCGCTCCAACCAGGGCACCTCGGTCAACCAGAAGGTCGTCGTCTCCGAGGGCGACCGGGTGATCGAGGGCCAGGTCCTCGCCGACGGTCCGGCCACCGAGAACGGTGAGATGGCGCTCGGCAAGAACCTGCTCGTGGCGTTCATGCCGTGGGAGGGTCACAACTACGAGGACGCGATCATCCTGTCGCAGCGCCTCGTGCAGGACGACGTCCTCTCCTCGATCCACATCGAGGAGCACGAGGTCGACGCCCGTGACACCAAGCTCGGCCCGGAGGAGATCACCCGGGACATCCCGAACGTCTCCGAGGAGGTCCTCGCCGACCTCGACGAGCGCGGCATCATCCGCATCGGTGCCGAGGTCGTCGCCGGCGACATCCTCGTCGGCAAGGTCACGCCCAAGGGTGAGACCGAGCTGACCCCGGAGGAGCGCCTGCTCCGCGCGATCTTCGGTGAGAAGGCGCGCGAGGTCCGTGACACCTCCCTGAAGGTGCCGCACGGTGAGATCGGCAAGGTCATCGGCGTCCGCGTCTTCGACCGCGAAGAGGGCGACGAGCTGCCGCCGGGCGTGAACCAGCTGGTCCGCGTCTACGTCGCGCAGAAGCGCAAGATCACCGACGGTGACAAGCTCGCCGGCCGTCACGGCAACAAGGGTGTCATCTCCAAGATCCTCCCGATCGAGGACATGCCCTTCCTCGAGGACGGCACCCCGGTCGACATCATCCTCAACCCGCTGGGTGTCCCGTCCCGAATGAACCCGGGACAGGTCCTGGAGATCCACCTCGGCTGGCTCGCCAGCCGCGGCTGGGACGTCTCCGGCCTCGGTGACGAGTGGGCGCAGCGCCTGCAGGCCATCGGCGCCGACCAGGTCGCCCCCGGCACCAACGTCGCCACGCCCGTCTTCGACGGTGCGCGCGAGGACGAGATCTCGGGTCTCTTCGGAGCCACGATCCCGAACCGCGACGGCGACCGGCTGGTCCAGCCCTCCGGCAAGGCCCAGCTGTTCGACGGCCGCTCCGGCGAGCCGTTCCCGGACCCGGTCTCGGTCGGGTACATGTACATCCTCAAGCTGCACCACCTGGTCGACGACAAGCTCCACGCGCGTTCGACCGGCCCGTACTCCATGATCACGCAGCAGCCGCTGGGTGGTAAGGCGCAGTTCGGTGGGCAGCGATTCGGTGAGATGGAGGTGTGGGCCCTTGAGGCTTACGGCGCCGCATACGCCCTCCAGGAACTGCTGACGATCAAGTCCGACGACGTCACGGGCCGTGTGAAGGTCTACGAGGCGATCGTCAAGGGCGAGAACATCCCCGAGCCGGGCATTCCCGAGTCCTTCAAGGTGCTCATCAAGGAAATGCAGTCGCTCTGCCTCAACGTGGAGGTGTTGTCCTCGGACGGCATGTCCATCGAGATGCGCGACACGGACGAGGACGTCTTCCGCGCGGCGGAGGAGCTCGGTATCGACCTGTCCCGGCGCGAGCCGAGCAGCGTCGAAGAGGTCTGACGGGTTGCCCGGCCGGATCCCAGTGATCCGGCCGGCCCTCCCCGGACCCGTTCAGACCATTGCTGAAGTGCCCCGTTTTCTCGCGTGACGCGAGGGGGCTCGAACCCCCGAAAGAGGGATTGACGACAAGTGCTCGACGTCAACTTCTTCGACGAGCTGCGGATCGGCCTTGCCACCGCGGACGACATCCGGACCTGGTCCCACGGCGAAGTGAAGAAGCCGGAGACCATCAACTACCGCACGCTCAAGCCCGAAAAGGACGGACTCTTCTGCGAGAAGATCTTCGGTCCGACCCGGGACTGGGAGTGCTACTGCGGCAAGTACAAGCGTGTCCGCTTCAAGGGCATCATCTGTGAGCGCTGTGGCGTCGAGGTCACCCGCGCCAAGGTGCGCCGTGAGCGCATGGGTCACATCGAGCTTGCCGCTCCCGTCACCCACATCTGGTACTTCAAGGGCGTCCCGTCGCGCCTCGGCTACCTGCTGGACCTCGCGCCGAAGGACCTCGAGAAGGTCATCTACTTCGCCGCGTACATGATCACGTTCGTCGACGAGGAGCGCCGCACGCGCGACCTCCCGTCGCTGGAGGCGCACGTCTCCGTCGAGCGTCAGCAGATCGAGAACCGCCGCGACTCGGACCTCGAGAACCGCGCCAAGAAGCTCGAGACCGACCTGGCCGAGCTCGAGGCCGAGGGTGCCAAGGCCGACGTGCGCCGCAAGGTGCGCGAAGGTGCCGAGCGCGAGATGAAGCAGCTGCGCGACCGCGCGCAGCGCGAGATCGACCGTCTCGACGAGGTGTGGAGCCGCTTCAAGAACCTCAAGGTCCAGGACCTCGAGGGCGACGAGCTGCTCTACCGCGAGCTGCGTGACCGTTTCGGCACGTACTTCGACGGCTGCATGGGCGCCGCCGCGCTGCAGAAGCGCCTGGAGTCCTTCGACCTCGACGAGGAGGCCGAGCGCCTCCGCGAGATCATCCGCACCGGCAAGGGCCAGAAGAAGACCCGTGCGCTCAAGCGCCTCAAGGTCGTCTCCGCGTTCCTGCAGACCAGCAACAAGCCCAAGGGCATGGTGCTCGACTGCGTGCCGGTCATCCCGCCGGACCTGCGTCCGATGGTGCAGCTGGACGGTGGCCGCTTCGCGACCTCCGACCTGAACGACCTGTACCGCCGTGTCATCAACCGCAACAACCGCCTGAAGCGGCTTCTCGACCTCGGCGCGCCCGAGATCATCGTGAACAACGAGAAGCGCATGCTCCAGGAGGCCGTGGACGCCCTCTTCGACAACGGTCGTCGTGGTCGCCCGGTCACCGGTCCCGGTAACCGCCCCCTGAAGTCCCTCAGCGACATGCTGAAGGGCAAGCAGGGCCGTTTCCGCCAGAACCTCCTCGGTAAGCGCGTGGACTACTCCGCGCGTTCCGTGATCGTCGTCGGTCCGCAGCTCAAGCTGCACCAGTGCGGTCTGCCGAAGGCGATGGCGCTGGAGCTCTTCAAGCCGTTCGTGATGAAGCGCCTGGTGGACCTGAACCACGCGCAGAACATCAAGTCGGCCAAGCGCATGGTCGAGCGCGGCCGCACCGTGGTGTACGACGTCCTCGAAGAGGTCATCGCCGAGCACCCGGTGCTGCTGAACCGTGCGCCCACCCTGCACCGCCTCGGCATCCAGGCCTTCGAGCCGCAGCTGGTCGAGGGCAAGGCCATCCAGATCCACCCGCTCGTCTGCACCGCGTTCAACGCGGACTTCGACGGTGACCAGATGGCCGTGCACCTGCCGCTCTCCGCGGAGGCGCAGGCCGAGGCCCGCATCCTGATGCTGTCCTCGAACAACATCCTGAAGCCGGCCGACGGCCGTCCCGTCACCATGCCGACCCAGGACATGGTGCTGGGCCTCTTCTTCCTCACCACGGACGACGAGGGCCGCAACGTCAAGGGCGCGGACCGTTCCTTCGGTTCCACGGCCGAGGCGATCATGGCGTTCGACGCCCGCGAGCTGTCGCTGCAGGCGAAGGTCGACATCCGCTTCCCGGTCGGCACCATGCCGCCCCGTGGCTGGGTGCCGCCGGTCGCCGAGGAGGGCGAGCCCGAGTACCAGCCGGGTGACACCTTCCGTCTGCGTACGAGCCTGGGCCGCGCGCTCTTCAACGAGCTGCTGCCCGAGGACTACCCGTTCGTCGACTACTCGGTGGGCAAGAAGCAGCTCTCCGAGATCGTCAACGACCTGGCCGAGCGCTACCCCAAGGTCATCGTGGCGGCGACGCTCGACAACCTGAAGGCGGCCGGTTTCCACTGGGCGACCCGCTCCGGTGTGACCGTGGCCATCTCCGACGTCGTCGTGCCCGAGGCCAAGAAGGCCATCGTCAAGGGCTACGAGGAGCAGGACGAGAAGGTCCAGAAGCAGTACGAGCGCGGTCTGATCACCAAGGACGAGCGCACGCAGGAGCTCATCGCGATCTGGACCAAGGCGACCAACGAGGTCGCCGAGGCGATGAACGCGAACTTCCCCAAGACGAACCCCATCTTCATGATGGTTGACTCGGGTGCCCGAGGAAACATGATGCAGATGCGTCAGATCGCCGGTATGCGTGGTCTGGTGTCCAACGCCAAGAACGAGACGATCCCGCGTCCCATCAAGGCGTCCTTCCGTGAGGGCCTCACCGTTCTGGAGTACTTCATCTCCACGCACGGTGCCCGTAAGGGTCTGGCGGACACCGCCCTGCGTACCGCCGACTCGGGTTACCTGACCCGTCGTCTGGTGGACGTCTCGCAGGACGTGATCATCCGCGAGGAGGACTGCGGCACCGACCGCGGCCTCAAGCTGAAGATCGCCGTCAAGGGCGCCGACGGCGTGCTCCGCAAGACGGAGGACGTCGAGACCTCGGTCTACGCCCGCATGCTCGCCGAGGACGTCGTCGTCGACGGCAAGGTCATCGCGCCTGCCAACGTCGACCTCGGTGACGTCCTGATCGACGCCCTGGTGGGCGCCGGCGTCGAGGAGGTCAAGACCCGCTCGGTCCTGACCTGTGAGTCCGCGGTCGGCACCTGTGCCTTCTGCTACGGACGCTCGCTCGCCACCGGCAAGCTGGTCGACATCGGTGAGGCGGTCGGCATCATCGCCGCCCAGTCCATCGGTGAGCCCGGTACCCAGCTGACGATGCGTACCTTCCACACCGGTGGTGTGGCCGGTGACGACATCACCCAGGGTCTGCCCCGTGTCGTCGAGCTCTTCGAGGCGCGTACCCCGAAGGGGGTCGCCCCGATCTCGGAGGCCAAGGGCCGGGTCCGTATCGAGGAGACGGAGAAGACCAAGAAGCTCGTCGTCACCCCGGACGACGGCAGCGAGGAGACGGCGTTCCCGATCTCCAAGCGTGCCCGTCTCCTGGTCGGCGAGGGCGACGCGGTCGAGGTGGGCCAGAAGCTCACCGTCGGTGCCACGAACCCGCACGACGTGCTGCGGATCCTCGGTCAGCGCGCGGTCCAGGTCCACCTGGTCGGCGAGGTCCAGAAGGTCTACAACTCGCAGGGTGTGTCGATCCACGACAAGCACATCGAGATCATCATCCGGCAGATGCTGCGCCGTGTGACGATCATCGAGTCCGGCGACGCGGAGCTGCTGCCGGGCGAGCTCGTCGAGCGGTCGAAGTTCGAGACCGAGAACCGTCGTGTGGTCACCGAGGGCGGTCACCCCGCCTCCGGCCGTCCGCAGCTGATGGGTATCACCAAGGCCTCGCTCGCCACCGAGTCGTGGCTGTCGGCGGCGTCCTTCCAGGAGACGACCAGGGTCCTGACCGACGCGGCGATCAACGCCAAGTCGGACTCCCTGATCGGCCTCAAGGAGAACGTCATCATCGGTAAGCTCATCCCGGCCGGTACGGGTCTCTCCCGCTACCGCAACATCCGGGTCGAGCCGACCGAGGAGGCCAAGGCCGCGATGTACTCGGCCGTCGGCTACGACGACATGGACTACTCGCCGTTCGGCACCGGCTCCGGCCAGGCCGTCCCGCTGGAGGACTACGACTACGGTCCGTACAACCAGTAGGCGAGAGCTCGTCGCTTGAACGCCTGAGGGCGGTCACCCCGTTGCGCACGGGGTGACCGCCCTCAGGCGTGTGTGCCGTCCCGGCCCTCGGGGCGGCCTCTCTCAGCCCAGCAGGGCGTGGTGGACCCGCAGCAGCGCACGGGTTCCCACGGCGAGCAGGGGCGGCACGTCGGGCAGCGGGACCTTGCGGGCGAGAGCCAGGACGTCGACGACGATCGCGTAGTCGTCGACGACGGACCGTGACAGTCCGGGAGCGGTCATGGCCCGCGCGTAGGCGGAAGCGGCGTCACCGTATTCGATGACGGCCAGGCTGACGTCGGTGGAGAGCGCGCTCGGCGCCCGGGACACGGATTCACGGCGGTCGGCTGTCATCCGGGACCTCCTCGGGTCCGGGCCGGTCCGGGGAGCGGCCCGACTGGTCGGCTGACCGCATCGTCCGGCACCGGTGGGGCATGGCGGCAGGGCAGATCCGGGCCGTTCCGGCGCCGGCCGGTTGCCGGGATCCGGCAACCGGACACGCGAGCCGGGCGGTCCCGGGGGCCGGCCCGGGTGCTCCACGGCCCCCGTGGGCGGGCGTGGACAGCATTTGTTTTGACCCAGCTCCGTGAGGTAGGTACGCTCAAGCCTTGTGCCTGGGGTGTGCCTGGGCTCGTGTGCGTGTCCTCAACCGCACGGCGAGTCCGTAAGTGGCCACCGCAATCTGTGTTCCTCCTGCCTGATCGCAGGGGCGTGCAGTATTCGACACACCCGACCGCGTGGGTCGGTGGGTGTTCCAGGTTAGTTTCACGAACGGCACACAGAAACCGGAGAAGTAGTGCCTACGATCCAGCAGCTGGTCCGGAAGGGCCGGCAGGACAAGGTCGAGAAGAACAAGACGCCCGCGCTCGAGGGTTCGCCCCAGCGCCGCGGCGTCTGCACGCGTGTGTTCACGACCACCCCGAAGAAGCCGAACTCGGCGCTCCGTAAGGTCGCGCGTGTGCGTCTGACCTCCGGTATCGAGGTCACGGCCTACATCCCGGGTGAGGGACACAACCTGCAGGAGCACTCGATCGTGCTCGTGCGTGGTGGCCGTGTGAAGGACCTGCCGGGTGTTCGTTACAAGATCATCCGCGGTTCGCTCGACACCCAGGGTGTCAAGAACCGCAAGCAGGCCCGCAGCCGCTACGGCGCCAAGAAGGAGAAGTAAGAATGCCTCGTAAGGGCCCCGCCCCGAAGCGCCCGGTCATCATCGACCCGGTCTACAGCTCTCCTCTTGTCACCTCGCTGATCAACAAGATCCTGCTCGACGGCAAGCGTTCCACCGCCGAGCGGATCGTGTACGGCGCCATGGAAGGCCTCCGCGAGAAGACCGGCGCTGACCCGGTCATCACGCTGAAGCGCGCGCTTGAGAACGTCAAGCCCTCGCTCGAGGTCAAGTCCCGCCGTGTCGGTGGCGCCACCTACCAGGTGCCGATCGAGGTCAAGCCCGGTCGCGCCGCCACCCTCGCGCTCCGCTGGGTCGTCGGTTACTCCCGCGCCCGCCGCGAGAAGACCATGACCGAGCGCCTCATGAACGAGCTGCTCGACGCCTCCAACGGTCTTGGCGCTGCCGTCAAGAAGCGTGAGGACACCCACAAGATGGCCGAGTCCAACAAGGCCTTCGCGCACTACCGCTGGTAGTCGCTACCCCAATCGAGACCGAGAGAAGACTGAGCCTTATGGCCACCACTTCGCTTGACCTGGCCAAGGTCCGCAACATCGGGATCATGGCCCACATCGACGCGGGCAAGACGACCACCACTGAGCGGATCCTCTTCTACACCGGCGTTTCGTACAAGATCGGTGAAGTCCACGACGGCGCTGCCACGATGGACTGGATGGAGCAGGAGCAGGAGCGCGGCATCACGATCACGTCCGCCGCGACGACCTGCCACTGGCCGCTCAACGATGTTGACCACACCATCAACATCATCGACACCCCGGGTCACGTCGACTTCACCGTCGAGGTGGAGCGTTCGCTCCGCGTCCTCGACGGCGCCGTCACCGTGTTCGACGGTGTGGCGGGCGTCGAGCCGCAGTCCGAGACCGTGTGGCGTCAGGCGGACCGCTACGGCGTTCCGCGTATCTGCTTCGTCAACAAGCTCGACCGCACCGGTGCCGACTTCTTCCGCTGTGTCGACATGATCGTCGAGCGCCTCGGCGCCGTGCCGATCGTCATGCAGCTGCCGATCGGCGCAGAGGCGGACTTCACCGGCGTCGTCGACCTCGTCTCCATGAAGGCCTTCGTGTACCCCGAAGAGGCCGTCAAGGGCGAGATGTACAACGTCATCGACATCCCGGACAACCTGAAGGAGGCCGCCGAGGAATGGCGCGGCAAGCTCCTTGAGGCCGTCTCGGAGAACGACGACGCCATGATGGAGCTGTACCTGGAGGGCGAGGAGCCCACCCAGGAGCAGCTGCACGAGGCGATCCGCCGGATCACCCTGGCGTCGAAGGGTGGCGCCGACTCCGTCACCGTCACCCCGGTGTTCTGTGGCACCGCGTTCAAGAACAAGGGCGTCCAGCCCCTGCTCGACGCGGTCGTCCGCTACCTGCCCTCGCCCCTGGACGTCGAGGCCATCGAAGGCCACGACGTCAAGGACCCCGAGACCGTCGTGAAGCGCAAGCCCTCGGACGACGAGCCCTTCTCGGGCCTGGCGTTCAAGATCGCGAGCGACCCGCACCTCGGCAAGCTCACCTTCGTCCGGATCTACTCCGGTCGCCTCGAGGCCGGCACCGCGGTGCTGAACTCGGTCAAGGGCAAGAAGGAGCGCATCGGCAAGATCTACCGCATGCACGCGAACAAGCGTGAGGAGATCGCGTCGGTGGGCGCCGGCGACATCATCGCCGTCATGGGCCTGAAGCAGACCACCACCGGTGAGACGCTGTGCGACGACAAGAACCCGGTGATCCTGGAGTCCATGGACTTCCCGGCGCCGGTCATCCAGGTCGCCATCGAGCCCAAGTCCAAGGGTGACCAGGAGAAGCTGGGTGTCGCCATCCAGCGTCTCTCGGAGGAGGACCCCTCCTTCCAGGTGCACTCGGACGAGGAGACCGGCCAGACCATCATCGGTGGTATGGGTGAGCTCCACCTCGAGGTGCTCGTCGACCGCATGAAGCGCGAGTTCCGCGTCGAGGCGAACGTCGGCAAGCCCCAGGTCGCGTACCGCGAGACGATCCGCAAGACCGTCGAGCGCATCGACTACACGCACAAGAAGCAGACTGGTGGTACCGGCCAGTTCGCGAAGGTGCAGATCGCCCTTGAGCCCATCGAGGGTGGCGACGCGTCGTACGAGTTCGTCAACAAGGTCACCGGTGGCCGCATCCCCCGTGAGTACATCCCCTCGGTGGACGCGGGTGCCCAGGAAGCCATGCAGTTCGGCATCCTGGCCGGCTACGAGATGGTCGGCGTCCGCGTCACCCTTCTCGACGGTGGTTTCCACGAGGTCGACTCCTCGGAGCTCGCCTTCAAGATCGCCGGTTCGCAGGCGTTCAAGGAGGGTGCCCGCAAGGCGTCCCCCGTGCTCCTCGAGCCGATGATGGCCGTCGAGGTCACCACGCCCGAGGACTACATGGGCGATGTGATCGGCGACCTCAACTCCCGCCGTGGCCAGATCCAGGCCATGGAGGAGCGCAGCGGCGCTCGCGTCGTGAAGGGCCTCGTGCCCCTCTCGGAGATGTTCGGCTACGTCGGAGACCTCCGCAGCAAGACCTCGGGTCGCGCAAGCTACTCGATGCAGTTCGACTCCTACGCCGAGGTTCCGCGGAACGTCGCCGAGGAGATCATCGCGAAGGCCAAGGGCGAGTAACTCTTCGGAGCTCACGCTTTAGGCTTGTCACCGGAGCCCGGTAGGGCATTCGTCGCCCGCGAGAGCGGTGCGGCGAATGCCCCCGGCACCGGCATTCCAGCAAAGATCACCTGGCGCCGATGAAGCAAGGCGTACAGATCCACTCAGGAGGACCCCAGTGGCGAAGGCAAAGTTCGAGCGGACTAAGCCGCACGTCAACATCGGCACCATCGGTCACATCGACCACGGTAAGACGACCCTCACGGCCGCCATTACCAAGGTGCTGCACGACGCGTACCCGGACCTGAACGAGGCCTCGGCCTTCGACCAGATCGACAAGGCTCCTGAGGAGCGCCAGCGCGGTATCACCATCTCCATCGCGCACGTCGAGTACCAGACGGAGTCGCGTCACTACGCGCACGTCGACTGCCCGGGTCACGCTGACTACATCAAGAACATGATCACGGGTGCGGCGCAGATGGACGGCGCCATCCTCGTGGTCGCGGCCACCGACGGCCCGATGCCGCAGACCAAGGAGCACGTGCTCCTGGCCCGCCAGGTCGGCGTTCCGTACATCGTCGTCGCCCTGAACAAGGCCGACATGGTGGACGACGAGGAGATCCTGGAGCTCGTCGAGCTCGAGGTCCGTGAGCTCCTCTCCGAGTACGAGTTCCCGGGCGACGACGTCCCGGTCGTCAAGGTCTCGGCGCTCAAGGCGCTCGAGGGCGACGCCGAGTGGGGCAAGTCCGTCCTCGACCTGATGAAGGCCGTCGACGACGCCATCCCGCAGCCCGAGCGTGACGTCGAGAAGCCGTTCCTCATGCCGATCGAGGACGTCTTCACGATCACCGGTCGCGGTACGGTCGTCACCGGCCGCATCGAGCGTGGTGTCCTGAAGGTCAACGAGACCGTCGACATCGTCGGTATCAAGACCGAGAAGACCACCACCACGGTCACCGGCATCGAGATGTTCCGCAAGCTGCTCGACGAGGGCCAGGCCGGTGAGAACGTCGGTCTGCTCCTCCGTGGCATCAAGCGCGAGGACGTCGAGCGCGGCCAGGTCATCATCAAGCCGGGTTCGGTCACGCCGCACACCGAGTTCCAGGCCCAGGCCTACATCCTGTCGAAGGACGAGGGTGGCCGTCACACCCCGTTCTTCAACAACTACCGCCCGCAGTTCTACTTCCGTACCACGGACGTGACGGGCGTTGTGACCCTTCCCGAGGGCACCGAGATGGTCATGCCGGGTGACAACACCCTCATGGACGTCGCGCTGATCCAGCCGGTCGCCATGGAAGAGGGCCTGAAGTTCGCCATCCGTGAGGGTGGCCGGACCGTGGGCGCCGGCCAGGTCACCAAGATCATCAAGTAATCACTTGATCGTCTGACCTGGTTGCTCCTCACCGAGCACCAAGAAGGGCCCCGTCTCACCGTTCGCGCGGTGGGGCGGGGCCCTTCGCCGTTGCCGGAGGTCCGTCAGACGCCGGCGACCGACCGGATCCAGGAGCGGTAGGCGGTGACGTTGGTGTACGCGGTCGTGGTCTGCCGGTCGCTGGTGGAGGCCACGCCGACCTGTACGCCGTTGAGCGTCATGGGGCCGCCGGAGTCGCCGCCCGCGGTGATGCCGTTGCCGCGCCGGGCGCAGATGGCCGAGCCGCCGTACGCGTCGGTGCAGCCGCTGGTGACGGTCACATCGGCCACCTTCAGGTAGCGGGACTGGCAGTTCGCCTCGGAGCCGCACTGCGGGGTGGCGCCCCATCCCCACACCTGCACGTTCTGACCCACCCGCACGGTGCCGGGCTGCCCCAGCGTCGCGTAGGTGCCCTGCACCGAGCGGTCCAGGCGTACGAGCGCGAGGTCCGCGCCGTGGGTGTAGGTCTGGACACCGTTGGCGAGGGTGCCCCCGCTGTGCTGGTCGAGGCTGCCGACGCGGAACGACAGCCCGCCGCCGGATACGCAGTGCTTCGCGGTGAGGATCCACGTCGGCGCGATGACCGTCGCCGAACAGGTCTCCCGGCCGTTCGAGAAGAGGCGGGCCGCCCCGGGCGAGCTCTGCGCGTAACCGCCACCGATGATCGGCTGCACGGCCTGGGTGGAGGGGGCGGCGGCCGAGGCGTCGGGGGAGAGCAGGGCGAGGACGGAGACCGCTACGGCAGCGGTGGCGGGGACCAACCTGGATATACGCATGGTTCCTCGTTTCGCGGGACACGCGCCGGGCGTGCCGGTGGGGGATCGACGCGCCTCAGGGTTCCGGAGGAGGGTGGAGACCGGTACATCCCGGCCGGCCATGCCGCGGCGTTATGGCACGCGGCGGCCGCGCGGCGGGCCCGTCTCCCGGCTGCGGCCGCCGCCTCTGCGGAGAGGGCGGCCTCACGGGGTGCGCACCGGGCCGTCACAAGATCATCACGGAAGCGTTCGTCCTCTTGTGCGACTGCGAGGTGGCGCATGAGGGTGCGAGGACGACGTCAGGTGGGGAGCGGGACAGCGCAGTGAGCATGAGTGGGTCACCGGATGAGCGGTCCGGCGATGACGGCAGGCCGCAGTCGAAGGCGGACGGATCCTCCGTCTCCGACGAACAGTGGGAGGAGTTCGTCGCACAGGCGGAGAGCCGCAGCCCCGAAGCGCCCAAGGAGCCGTCCGCGCGGGCTCGGATGGTCACCGCCAGACTGCGGGCGCTCGACGAGGAGGCGGCTGCTGCCCAGCGGTCCGGGCGGCGGTGGGGCAGGAAGCCGAAGCAGACCGAACCCTGGCAGCCCGAGGGCTGGCGCACCGGCCCCGCCTGGCAGGAGATGAACGGGCGCTCGCGGAAGCGGAGCCGCCTCGCCGGCGGCCTCGGTTTCGTCGTGGTGATGGGTCTCCTGGTGATCGCCATGCGGCCGAGCCTTCTGACAGACCACCTCCCGGGTGGGGGCGTGGCACCGGATGCCGACACCACACGACTGCTGTCGGAGACCGCGCCACCCAGCGCCGCACCGCCACGCGAGGCTCCGGACCGGCCGACGCAGGCCGAGCCCTTCCGCGGGTCTCCCGCACTCCGCTGGGCCGATGGCGCGCGGGGCATCGAGCTTCCGGAAGCCAGGGCGACCGGGGGGATGAGCAAGGAGGAGGTTGCGGATGCCCTGGACAAGACCCGCCGGCTCCTCGTCGAGTCCAACCTGAATCCGGCGACCCTGCGCGGGGAGAGGCCGGAGTCGGTGCTGCGACTGCTCGATCCGCACCCGTCGGGAGCGCGGGAACAACTGAAGGATTCCCTTTCCGAGCCGAGCGAGAGCAACGACCCGGTGATGCTCGTGTCCCGCTTCGACCCTGATGAGGCCGAGGTGCTGGGGGACGTGGTGAAGGTCCGGGGTCGGATGACCTTCAAGGCGGGTGAGCCCGGTTCCGTAAAGGTCGATGCGGACTACACCTTCGTGTACGCCCTGAGGAAGACCGGCAGTGACGACGTTGCGCGGACGATCGTGCGCCGCCGGATGACGGCTGTGATGTACGACCCCGAGCGGTGGGACGCGACACCCGGCAAGATCACGCTCCAGACGTACGAGTCCAGCGTGGGTAACACCGAGTGCGACGTCTACGACGGTTTCCTGCACCCGTGGTTCGACGGTGACGACCACGCGACGGCCCCCGGCGACGAGCTGGTCGACCCGTACGACCGGAGCGAGTGGCGGGACAGCAAGGAGTGCGGCACGACCACCCGCACCTGAGGGCTGTCCCGGGGGCTCCGAAGCCCGTGACCGCGAGCCTTCCGCTCAGGCCGCCGGCAGGGCGTCCGCCCGGCAGTCCCGGCAGTGTCCGGGACGGCGCGAGCGGAAGGCGCGGTCGCAGCGGTCGCAGTTCTGCAGCGGGATGACGATCCTGGCGGGGCGCGTGGGCACCAGGTCCTGTGCGCCCGGCAGCGGGGGCGGCAGCAGTGCGGTGATCCGGTGGCGCAGCAGCTTGGCCGGGTGCTTGACCGGGACGGGCAGGTCGCTGGTCAGGGCCTGTCGGATGGCGTCGGGGTGGGCGTCGCGCTCCAGCCAGGTGGCCACTCCTGGGGCGAGTGACGCGATGCCCTCCTCGGTCAGCGTCAGCTGAGGTGAGACCCGCCGCAGATCACCCAGCAGCGCCTTTGCCAGCCGGTCGCGATCCGCGTCGTCGGCCAGCGGGCGGGGGAGCGGCGGCGGCGGTGCGATGCGCGCGGTGGGCGTCGGCACGCGCACGGGCGCGGCAGGGGCCGGGACGTGTACGGATGCGGCAGGGGCCGGGACGTGGGCGGGGGTGGAGGGAATCGGCACGGGTGCGGGGGCCGGCGGGGGTGCCTGAGGTGGCTCCACCATCGGCGTGGGTGCGGAGGGCTGCGCCGGGAACCACGGTGGGGCGGCGGGTGCCCCCTGGAGGGATGGTGGGGCGGCGGGCGGTGCCAGGGTTTCCGGGGCACTCGTTGCCGGTGCGGTGGCCGCTGCCTCGCGCCGGGTGTGCCGAGGGCGGCCGGACACCGCCGGGGTCCCGGGCTGGTTGCAGGAGACGGTCCGGGTGACGACCCGGCCGTCCGGGAGCCGGGTGCGGCTGCGGCGGAGATAGCCGGTCGCCTCCAGCTCGCGCAGAGCCGCCGCGATCCTGACCTCGCTCTCCGGGAAGCGGGCCGCGAGGTGCTTGATGCCGATCCGCGCGCCGGTGGGCAGCGACTGGATGTGCACCGCGAGACCGATCGCCAGCAGCGACAGCGCCCGGTGCTGGCAGAGGTGGTTCCCCACGACGGTGAAGGCGGCGCTGTGCCGGGTGTTGTCGTGGATCACACCGGAAGTAGGCCTGTTTTCCGGGGCCTTACGGGATTCCGCGCGAGGGCGCGCGTTAACCTGCTGGGTATCCATCGGGAAGCCTCTTACTTCCTCGGTGGTCAGGCCCTCGATCGGGATTCTCAGTCCCGGCCGGGGGCCGTCGCATGTCTGGGGTTGTCGCGGCGAGCATATGGCAGCCAACCCGTCCCGAATCCAGCCCAGTTGCCCGAATTCACCCGTGAGAGTGATCAGGCCGGATGGGGCGGCAGGGTGGGGTTGGGAAGGGTCATTTCCCGAGTACTTCAAAGCCTTTTACGTCGCGGCTCACCAGGACGCGGAGACCCGGGACGCGGCGGACCGGGTCGTGGCTCACCGGGTCTCGGGAATCCACGATCCGGTGAGCGGTCGCGGAAGCAGGGCCCCTGAGGTCAGCCCCGGGCCTCCCGGACCATGTACACGTCCACCGCGTCCTCGTGTTCCCGCCGGAACCCGTGGCGCTCGTAGAGCCCGCGGGCGGGGCTGCCCTGGAGGACCTGGAGGCGCACCGGAGTGCCTGCGGCGTCGGCCCTGGCCAGGAGGGCGGTGAGTACCCCCGTGCCGACGCCCCGGCCCTGGACCTCGGGCGCGAGGAGGAAGCTCTCCAGCCACCATCCGTCGTCCGCCGGGCGCAGCGCGACGCATCCCGCGAAGGCGTCGCCGATCAGAACGATCTCGGTCTGCCCGGGCTCGTAGGCGTCCCGGAAGCGCTGCCGGACCCGCTGCTCGTCGTACCGGCCGAGGCGTTCGAGGTCGGGCCGCATGACGACCGCCCGCAGCTCGGCTATGGGCTCGACGTCCTCGGGCAGGGCGGGGCGCAGGGTCCAGGACTGGACAGGGGGGTGTGTGGACATGTGACGGATTCAACCAGCGGGGCGTTCGCGGCAGGTCACCGCCTCGGTCCAGCTCGACCCCGACCGGCGAGGCGGAAGGGCGTCGGGGGAGCGTGAGGGCCCCTGCGCTGGTGTCATTGTTTGAGCTGTCCCCCACAGGGGGTAAGATCTCCGGCCCGATTGGCCAGGCCCATGCGCCGTATGGCACACTAGCCAGGTTGCTCGGTTGAGTGTCAATGCTGCGCGCCTCCCGCCGGGAGGACCGGAAGCGAGTCCCACAGTACTCGTCGATCCCCAGGGTCGGACGTACGGGAATCTTCCGGGAAGTGTCAGCGGGGCACCGGCCAGGCACCCGGTGGGGTTTCGCCCCCGGCAGCGCGGTTTCGGCCCGCACCCCCTTGGTTGGGAAATCCTTCGGGAGATCTTCGTAGAGGGGATGCGACACGCCCGACCGCGTGGGTCGGAGGCGGAGTTAAGAGAACTCCCGGGTTCCAGAGCGTTATTGAGAGACAGGACTACTAGTAGCCATGGCGGGACAGAAGATCCGCATCCGGCTCAAGGCCTACGACCACGAGGTCATCGACTCCTCGGCGAAGAAGATCGTCGAGACGGTGACCCGCACTGGTGCGTCGGTCGCGGGCCCGGTGCCGCTGCCCACTGAGAAGAACGTGTACTGCGTCATCAAGTCGCCGCACAAGTACAAGGACTCGCGCGAGCACTTCGAGATGCGCACGCACAAGCGCCTCATCGACATCCTCGACCCCACGCCGAAGACGGTTGACTCGCTCATGCGTCTCGACCTGCCGGCGGGCGTCGACATCGAGATCAAGCTCTGAGGTGACGCGCGAGATGGCTAAGAACATTAAGGGCGTCCTGGGCGAGAAGCTCGGCATGACCCAGGTCTGGGACGAGAACAACCGGGTCGTCCCGGTGACCGTCGTCAAGGCCGGGCCCTGTGTCGTCACCCAGGTCCGCACCAACGACAGCGACGGCTACGAGTCGGTCCAGATCGCCTTCGGCGAGATCGACCCGCGCAAGGTGAACAAGCCCCTCAAGGGCCACTTCGCCAAGGCCGACGTGACCCCGCGCCGCCACCTGGTGGAGCTCCGCACCCCTGACGCCAGCGAGTACACGCTGGGCCAGGAGGTCACTGCCGAGGTGTTCGAGTCCGGCGTCAAGGTTGACGTCACGGGCAAGAGCAAGGGCAAGGGCTTCGCCGGTGTCATGAAGCGTCACAACTTCCGGGGCCTCGGCGCCGGTCACGGCGTGCAGCGCAAGCACCGTTCCCCCGGTTCGATCGGTGGCTGCGCCACCCCTGGGCGTGTCTTCAAGGGCATGCGCATGGCCGGTCGGATGGGTAACGAGCGCGTCACCACCCAGAACCTGACCATCCACGCGGTTGACGCGGAGAAGGGTCTGCTGCTCATCAAGGGCGCGGTCCCCGGTCCGAACGGCGGCCTCGTCCTGGTCCGTACCGCGGCCAAGGGGGCTTGAGGTAATGAGCACCATTGACATCCTTTCGCCGGCAGGCGACAAGGCCGGTACCGTCGAGCTCCCCGCGGAGATCTTCGACGCGAAGACCAGCGTTCCGCTGATCCACCAGGTCGTCGTCGCCCAGCTGGCAGCTGCCCGTCAGGGCACGCACAAGACCAAGAGCCGTGGCGAGGTCCGCGGTGGTGGGCGCAAGCCTTACCGCCAGAAGGGCACCGGCCGCGCGCGTCAGGGTTCGACCCGCGCGCCGCAGTTCGCCGGCGGTGGCGTCGTCCACGGCCCGCAGCCGCGTGACTACTCGCAGCGCACCCCGAAGAAGATGAAGGCCGCCGCCCTGCGCGGTGCCCTCTCGGACCGGGCGCGTCACTCCCGCATCCACGTCGTCACCGGCGTGGTCGAGGGTGGGATCTCCACCAAGGCCGCCAAGACGCTGTTCGGCAAGATCTCGGAGCGCAACAACCTGCTCCTGGTCGTCGAGCGCTCCGACGAGGCCGCGTGGCTGTCCGCTCGCAACCTGCCCCAGGTGCACATCCTGGAGCCGGGCCAGCTGAACACGTACGACGTGATCGTCTCTGACGACGTGGTCTTCACCCAGGCCGCTTTCGAGTCCTTCGTGTCTGGCCCCCAGACCGCTGAGACCGAAGGGAGCGCCGCCTGATGAGTGAGGCGACCGTTACCAGCAAGACCTACTCGGACCCGCGCGACGTTCTCGTCAAGCCGGTTGTCTCCGAGAAGAGCTACGCGCTGCTCGACGAGAACAAGTACACCTTCATCGTCGCGCCCGGCTCCAACAAGACCCAGATCAAGCAGGCCGTGGAAGCGGTCTTCTCGGTCAAGGTCACCGGGGTCAACACGATCAACCGGCAGGGTAAGCGCAAGCGGACCAAGACCGGCTTCGGCAAGCGCGCCGACACGAAGCGCGCCATCGTGACCCTCGCCGAGGGCGACCGTATCGACATCTTCGGCGGCCCGACCTCCTGACGGAGGTCGAGTCGTCCGGAATCGGACGAGGACTGAGAAATGGGTATCCGCAAGTACAAGCCGACGACCCCGGGCCGTCGTGGCTCCAGCGTCGCCGACTTTGTCGAGATCACGCGGTCCACGCCGGAGAAGTCGCTGGTCCGCCCTCTGCACAACAAGGGCGGCCGTAACAACGCCGGTCGTGTGACCGTTCGCCACCAGGGCGGTGGCCACAAGCGCGCCTACCGAGTGATCGACTTCCGTCGTCACGACAAGGACGGCGTGCCGGCCAAGGTCGCGCACATCGAGTACGACCCGAACCGCACCGCGCGCATCGCGCTGCTGCACTACGCGGACGGCGAGAAGCGTTACATCGTCGCTCCCCGTGGCCTGTCGCAGGGTGACCGTGTCGAGAACGGTCCGACCGCCGACATCAAGCCCGGTAACAACCTGGCGCTGCGCAACATCCCGGTCGGTACGACCATCCACGCCATCGAGCTGCGGCCCGGCGGCGGCGCGAAGTTCGCCCGCTCCGCGGGTGCCTCCGTGCAGCTGCTGGCGAAGGAGGGCTCCATGGCCCACCTTCGTATGCCGTCGGGTGAGATCCGCCTGGTCGACGCCCGCTGCCGCGCCACCATCGGCGAGGTCGGCAACGCCGAGCAGTCGAACATCAACTGGGGCAAGGCCGGCCGTATGCGCTGGAAGGGCGTTCGCCCGACCGTCCGCGGTGTCGCGATGAACCCGGTTGACCACCCGCACGGTGGTGGTGAAGGCAAGACCTCCGGTGGTCGCCACCCGGTCTCGCCGTGGGGTCAGAAGGAGGGTCGTACTCGTTCGCCGAAGAAGGCATCGAACAAGTACATCGTCCGCCGCCGCAAGACGAACAAGAAGCGCTAGGAGCGGGTTTAGATGCCGCGCAGTCTCAAGAAGGGGCCCTTCGTCGACGGCCACCTCATCAAGAAGGTGGACGTTCAGAACGAGGCAGGCACCAAGAACGTCATCAAGACCTGGTCCCGTCGCTCGATGATCGTCCCGGCCATGCTGGGTCACACCATCGCGGTGCACAACGGCAAGATCCACGTCCCGGTGTTCGTCACCGAGTCGATGGTCGGCCACAAGCTCGGCGAGTTCTCGCCGACTCGCACCTTCCGCGGCCACGTCAAGGACGACCGGAAGTCGAAGCGCCGCTAACCGCGGGGTGGAAACGACTATGACTTACACCGAAGGGACAACCATGGAAGCCAGGGCCCAGGCGCGGTACATCCGCGTCACGCCCATGAAGGCCCGCCGCGTGGTGGACCTCATCCGTGGCATGGACGCCACGGAGGCTCAGGCGGTCCTGCGTTTCGCCCCGCAGGCCGCGAGCGTGCCGGTTGGCAAGGTGCTTGACAGCGCCATCGCCAACGCCGCACACAACTACGACCACACCGACGCCTCTTCGCTGGTCATCAGCGAGGCGTACGTGGACGAGGGCCCGACCCTGAAGCGGTTCCGTCCGCGTGCTCAGGGCCGTGCCTACCGGATCCGTAAGCGGACCAGCCACATCACCGTGGTCGTCAGCAGCAAGGAAGGAACCCGGTAATGGGCCAGAAGGTAAACCCGCACGGGTTCCGGCTCGGCATTACCACGGACTTCAAGTCCCGTTGGTACGCCGACAAGCTGTACAAGGACTACGTCAAGGAAGACGTCGCCATTCGTCGCATGATGACGAAGGGCATGGAGCGGGCCGGCATCTCCAAGGTGGAGATCGAGCGCACCCGCGACCGCGTCCGCGTTGACATCCACACCGCCCGCCCGGGCATCGTCATCGGCCGCCGCGGCGCCGAGGCCGACCGCATCCGTGGCGAGCTGGAGAAGCTGACCGGCAAGCAGGTCCAGCTGAACATCCTCGAGGTCAAGAACCCCGAGGTCGACGCTCAGCTGGTGGCCCAGGCCGTCGCCGAGCAGCTCTCCTCCCGCGTCTCCTTCCGTCGTGCCATGCGCAAGAGCATGCAGAGCACGATGAAGGCCGGCGCCAAGGGCATCAAGATCCAGTGCGGTGGCCGCCTCGGCGGCGCCGAGATGTCCCGCTCGGAGTTCTACCGCGAGGGCCGCGTGCCCCTGCACACGCTCCGTGCGAACGTCGACTACGGCTTCTTCGAGGCCAAGACGACCTTCGGCCGCATCGGTGTGAAGGTCTGGATCTACAAGGGCGACGTCAAGAACATCGCCGAGGTTCGCGCCGAGAACGCAGCGGCTCGCGCCGGCAACCGTCCGGCTCGTGGCGGCGCCGACCGCCCGGCCGGCCGTGGTGGCCGTGGTGGCGAGCGTGGCGGTCGCGGCCGCAAGCCGCAGCAGTCCGCGCCGGCAGCGGAGGCCCCTAAGGCCGACGCTCCCGCCGCCGCTGCTCCGGCTGAGAGCACCGGAACGGAGGCCTGACCGAAATGCTGATCCCCCGTAGGGTCAAGCACCGCAAGCAGCACCACCCGAAGCGCAGCGGTATGTCCAAGGGTGGCACGCAGGTTGCGTTCGGCGAGTACGGCATCCAGGCGCTGACCCCGGCGTACGTGACGAACCGTCAGATCGAGTCCGCTCGTATCGCGATGACCCGTCACATCAAGCGTGGCGGCAAGGTCTGGATCAACATCTACCCGGACCGTCCCCTGACGAAGAAGCCGGCCGAGACCCGCATGGGTTCCGGTAAGGGTTCTCCCGAGTGGTGGATCGCGAACGTCAAGCCGGGTCGGGTGATGTTCGAGCTGTCCTACCCGAACGAGAAGATTGCTCGTGAGGCGCTCACCCGCGCTGCTCACAAGCTTCCGATGAAGTGCCGGATCGTTCGGCGCGAGGCAGGTGAGTCGTGATGTCGGCCGGTACCAAGGCGTCCGAGCTGCGCGAGCTGGGCAACGAGGAGCTCCTCAACAAGCTCCGCGAGGCCAAGGAAGAGCTGTTCAACCTCCGCTTCCAGGCGGCGACGGGCCAGCTCGAGAACCACGGTCGGCTCAAGTCCGTCCGTAAGGACATCGCCCGGATCTACACCCTGATGCGCGAGCGCGAGCTGGGCATCGAGACGGTGGAGAGCGTCTGATGAGCGAGAAGACTGTGACTGAGACCAACACCGACCGCGGTTTCCGCAAGACCCGTGAGGGTCTGGTCGTCAGCGACAAGATGGACAAGACCGTCGTCGTCGCTGTCGAGGACCGCGTCAAGCACGCGCTGTACGGCAAGGTCATCCGCCGTACGAACAAGCTCAAGGCCCACGACGAGCAGAACGCCGCAGGCGTCGGCGACCGCGTCCTCATCATGGAGACGCGTCCGCTGTCCGCGACGAAGCGCTGGCGCATCGTCGAGATCCTCGAGAAGGCCAAGTAATCCCTGAGGGGGTCTCCCCTCAGGCCAGTTCCGCCAGGCTCGGCAGGGGCTTCCGCAACGGAGCCCCTGCCGGGAACCGGCAGACGATCAGGAGATAGACGTGATCCAGCAGGAGTCGCGACTGCGTGTCGCCGACAACACGGGTGCGAAGGAAATTCTCACCATCCGTGTTCTCGGTGGCTCGGGTCGCCGCTACGCGGGCATCGGTGACGTCATCGTCGCCACCGTCAAGGATGCGATCCCCGGTGGCAACGTGAAGAAGGGTGACGTCGTCAAGGCCGTCATCGTTCGCACCGTCAAGGAGCGTCGTCGTCCGGATGGCTCGTACATCCGCTTCGACGAGAACGCCGCTGTCATTCTCAAGAACGACGGCGACCCCCGCGGCACCCGTATCTTCGGCCCCGTGGGCCGAGAGCTGCGCGAGAAGAAGTTCATGAAGATCATCTCGCTCGCGCCGGAGGTGCTGTAAGCATGAAGATCAAGAAGGGCGACCTGGTCCAGGTCATCACCGGTAAGGACAAGGGCAAGCAGGGCAAGGTCATCGTGGCCTACCCCGCTCAGGACCGCGTCCTCGTCGAGGGTGTCAACCGGGTCAAGAAGCACACCAAGGCCGGTCAGACGGCTCGCGGCTCGCAGACCGGTGGCATTGTCACCACCGAGGCCCCGATTCACGTCAGCAACGTGCAGCTGGTCGTGGAGAAGGACGGCAAGAAGGTCGTCACCCGCGTCGGCTTCCGTTTCGACGACGAGGGCAAGAAGATCCGCGTTGCCAAGCGGACCGGTGAGGACATCTGATGACTGCCACCACTGCGCCGCGTCTCAAGACGCGCTACCGCGAGGAAATCGCCGGCAAGCTGCGTGAGGAGTTCTCTTACGAGAACGTCATGCAGATCCCCGGTCTGGTCAAGATCGTGGTCAACATGGGTGTGGGCGACGCCGCCCGCGACTCCAAGCTGATCGACGGTGCGGTCAAGGACCTCACCACGATCACCGGCCAGAAGCCCGCCGTCACCAAGGCCCGCAAGTCGATCGCGCAGTTCAAGCTGCGCGAGGGGCAGCCGATCGGCTGCCACGTCACCCTCCGTGGTGACCGCATGTGGGAGTTCCTGGACCGTACGCTGTCGCTCGCGCTTCCGCGTATCCGTGACTTCCGTGGCCTGTCGCCCAAGCAGTTCGACGGCCGTGGCAACTACACCTTCGGTCTCACGGAGCAGGTCATGTTCCACGAGATCGACCAGGACAAGATCGACCGGGTCCGGGGCATGGACATCACCGTGGTCACCACGGCGACCAACGACGACGAGGGTCGTGCCCTGCTTCGTCACCTCGGCTTCCCGTTCAAGGAGAACTGACCGTGGCGAAGAAGGCTCTGATCGCTAAGGCCGCCCGCAAGCCGAAGTTCGGCGTCCGGGGTTACACCCGGTGCCAGCGCTGCGGCCGGCCCCACTCCGTCTACCGCAAGTTCGGCCTGTGCCGCGTGTGCCTCCGTGAGATGGCTCACCGTGGCGAGCTGCCGGGCGTGACCAAGAGCTCCTGGTAATTCTCCTTCGCCCCTAGGGGCTTGGGAGGACCAGAAAGCTCTCGGTAAGTATCCGGTCGGCAGGAGCCCCGCTCTTCATGCCGTAGGCTTGAAGGGTTGGGCGCCTGCCGCCCTGACCGACTTACTACGCCGTAGGTCCCCGCACCGCACCCGTCCCGCCACTGAGTGGGGAGAGGGATGGCGCATACAGGAAACCCCGGCGAGAGAGGCCGAAGGCCAACTCATGACCATGACTGATCCCATCGCAGACATGCTCACGCGTCTGCGCAACGCGAACTCGGCGTATCACGACGATGTTTCGATGCCGCACAGCAAGATCAAGTCGCACATCGCGGAGATCCTCCAGCAGGAGGGCTTCATCACCGGCTGGAAGGTCGAGGACGCCGAGGTCGGCAAGAACCTCGTCCTCGAGCTGAAGTTCGGGCCCAACCGCGAGCGTTCGATCGCCGGCATCAAGCGCATTTCGAAGCCGGGTCTGCGTGTGTACGCAAAGTCCACCAACCTGCCGAAGGTCCTCGGTGGCCTGGGCGTGGCGATCATCTCCACGTCCCACGGTCTCCTGACCGGCCAGCAGGCAGGCAAGAAGGGCGTAGGTGGGGAAGTCCTCGCCTACGTCTGGTAGTCGGGAAAGGAAGGAAAGCTCATGTCGCGAATCGGCAAGCTCCCCATCCAGGTTCCCGCCGGTGTGGACGTCACCATCGATGGCCGTACGGTCGCGGTGAAGGGCCCCAAGGGTTCCCTCTCGCACACCGTCGCCGCGCCGATCGAGGTCACCAAGGGTGAGGACGGCGTGCTCAACGTCGTCCGCCCGAACGACGAGCGTCAGAACAAGGCCCTCCACGGCCTGTCCCGCACGCTGGTGGCGAACATGATCACCGGTGTGACCCAGGGATACAGCAAGGCGCTCGAGATCAGCGGTGTCGGTTACCGCGTCCAGGCGAAGGGCTCCAACCTGGAGTTCGCCCTGGGCTACAGCCACCCGATCCTCATCGAGGCTCCGGAAGGCATCACCTTCAAGGTCGAGTCGCCCACGAAGCTCAGCGTCGAGGGCATCGACAAGCAGAAGGTCGGCGAGGTGGCCGCCAACATCCGCAAGCTGCGGAAGCCCGACCCGTACAAGGCCAAGGGCGTCAAGTACGCGGGCGAGGTCATCCGCCGCAAGGTCGGAAAGGCTGGTAAGTAGCCATGGCATACGGTGTGAAGATCGCCAAGGGCGACGCGTACAAGCGCGCGGCCCTCAAGCGGCGCCACATCCGCGTCCGCAAGCACATCTCCGGTTCGCCGGAGCGTCCCCGCTTGGTCGTGACGCGTTCCAACCGCCACATCGTCGCCCAGGTCATCGACGACATCGCGGGCCACACGCTCGCGTCCGCGTCGACCCTGGACACGTCGATCCGTGGTGGCGAGGGTGACAAGAGCGCCCAGGCCAAGCAGGTCGGCGCCCTGGTCGCCGAGCGTGCCAAGGCTGCAGGCGTCGAGGCCGTCGTGTTTGACCGCGGTGGTAACCAGTACGCCGGGCGGATTGCCGCTCTGGCTGACGCCGCCCGTGAAGCCGGGCTGAAGTTCTAAGCCCCGGTTCCAACGCACAGCGGACGTAACAGAGAGAGGTAAATCCAATGGCTGGACCCCAGCGCCGCGGAAGCGGTGCCGGTGGCGGCGAGCGGCGGGACCGGAAGGGCCGTGACGGTGGCGCTGCCGCCGAGAAGACCGCGTACGTCGAGCGCGTCGTCGCGATCAACCGCGTCGCCAAGGTAGTGAAGGGTGGTCGTCGCTTCAGCTTCACCGCGCTGGTCGTGGTGGGCGATGGTGACGGCACCGTCGGTGTCGGATACGGCAAGGCCAAGGAAGTTCCCGCGGCCATCGCCAAGGGCGTCGAAGAGGCCAAGAAGAGCTTCTTCAAGGTCCCGCGTATCCAGGGCACCATCCCTCACCCCATCCAGGGTGAGAAGGCTGCGGGCGTCGTCCTGCTCAAGCCGGCTTCCCCCGGTACCGGTGTTATCGCCGGTGGCCCGGTGCGTGCCGTGCTCGAGTGCGCCGGCGTCCACGACATCCTGTCGAAGTCGCTCGGTTCGTCGAACCCGATCAACATCGTGCACGCGACCGTGGAGGCCCTCCAGGGCCTGCAGCGTCCCGAGGAGATCGCGGCCCGCCGCGGTCTGCCCCTCGAGGACGTCGCCCCCGCGGCTCTGCTTCGTGCGCGTGCGGGAGCGGGTGCGTAATGGCTCGCCTCAAGATCACGCAGACGAAGTCGTACATCGGCAGCAAGCAGAACCACCGCGACACCCTGCGTTCGCTCGGGCTCAAGCGCCTGAACGACTCGGTTGTCAAGGAGGACCGCCCCGAGTTCCGCGGAATGGTGCACACCGTCCGCCACCTCGTGACGGTCGAGGAGGTTGACTGACATGGCGGAGAACAACCCGCTGAAGGCCCACAACCTCCGGCCTGCCCCCGGCGCCAAGACCGCCAAGACCCGTGTGGGTCGTGGTGAGGCGTCGAAGGGTAAGACCGCAGGACGTGGTACCAAGGGCACGAAGGCCCGTTACCAGGTTCCGGAGCGCTTCGAGGGTGGGCAGATGCCCCTCCACATGCGTCTCCCGAAGCTCAAGGGCTTCAAGAACCCGTTCCGCACGGAGTACCAGGTCGTGAACCTGGACAAGCTCGCGACGCTCTACCCCGAGGGTGGAGAGGTCACGGTGGCCGACCTGGTCGCCAAGGGCGCCGTGCGCAACAACCACCTCGTCAAGGTCCTCGGACAGGGCGAGATCTCCGTGGCGCTGCAGGTTTCGGTTGACGCCGTCTCCGGCTCCGCCAAGGAGAAGATCGCCGCCGCGGGCGGCTCCGTCACCGAACTCGTCTGAGACAACTCGGACAGAGCTGTGGCCTGAACACCCGACCGGGGATGCCTCTCATTTGGGGCATCCCCGGTTGGTCGTTCCTAGGGGGGCATGTACGCCGGTAAGGTGGCGTGCACTGTTGCTGTGGTACGTCCCGGGCAAGCGCCCGGGTTCCTTTGGCTGTTACCTATTCGTCGATCCTCAAGACCGTCACCTCTCGCTTTTGCGCGGGGGTCGCAGGAGGCACCGTGCTCACCGCGTTCGCCCGGGCGTTCAAGACGCCCGACCTGCGCAAGAAGCTGCTCTTCACGCTCGGCATCATCGTGCTCTACCGTCTCGGGGCGCACATTCCCGTACCGGGGGTGAGCTACGAGAACGTCCAGACCTGTGTTGATCAGGCCAGCAAGGGCAACAACAGCCTCTTCGGTCTGGTGAACATGTTCAGCGGTGGTGCACTGCTGCAGATCACGATCTTCGCGCTCGGCATCATGCCGTACATCACGGCCAGCATCATCCTTCAGCTGCTGACCGTCGTCATCCCGCGGCTCGAGGCCCTCAAGAAGGAGGGGCAGTCGGGCACGGCCAAGATCACGCAGTACACGCGTTATCTGACCGTCGCGCTCGCCATCCTCCAGGGCACCGGCCTCGTGGCGACCGCCCGCAGCGGCGCGCTGTTCAGCGGCTGCCCCGTCGCGGACCAGATCGTCCCGAACCAGTCGATCTTCACGACGATCGTCATGGTGATCACCATGACCGCCGGCACCGCCTGCGTCATGTGGCTCGGTGAGCTGATCACCGACCGCGGCATCGGCAACGGCATGTCGATCCTGATGTTCATCTCGATCGCCGCCAGCTTCCCCGGCGCCCTGTGGGCCATCAAGCAGAGCGGCAAGCTGGCCGACGGCTGGATCGAGTTCATCACGGTCATCCTCATCGGCTTCGTGATGGTCGGCCTCGTGGTCTTCGTGGAGCAGGCCCAGCGCCGCATCCCCGTGCAGTACGCGAAGCGCATGATCGGACGCCGGTCGTACGGTGGTACGTCCACCTACATCCCGCTGAAGGTGAACCAGGCGGGTGTGATTCCCGTCATCTTCGCTTCTTCGCTGCTGTACATCCCTGCTTTGATCGTTCAGTTCTCCAACTCCACCGCGGGCTGGGCGACCTGGATCCAGGCACACTTCGTCAAGGGCGACCACCCGTACTACATCGCGACCTACTTCCTGCTGATCGTGTTCTTCGCGTTCTTCTACGTGGCGATCTCGTTCAACCCCGAAGAAGTCGCGGACAACATGAAGAAGTATGGTGGCTTCATCCCGGGTATCCGGGCCGGTCGACCTACAGCCGAGTATCTGAGCTACGTGCTCAACCGGATCACTTGGCCGGGATCGCTGTACCTGGGGCTGATCGCTCTTGTGCCGACGATGGCGTTGGCGGGCTTCGGTGGTGCCAACCAGAACTTCCCGTTCGGCGGGACGAGCATCCTCATCATCGTGGGTGTGGGTCTGGAGACCGTGAAGCAGATCGAGAGTCAGCTCCAGCAGCGCAATTACGAAGGGTTCCTCCGCTGATGCGAATCGTCCTCGTCGGGCCGCCCGGTGCCGGCAAGGGAACGCAGGCCGCGTTCCTTGCCAAGAATCTTTCGATTCCGCACATCTCCACGGGCGACCTCTTCCGCGCCAACATCAGCCAGGGCACCGACCTTGGCAAGCAGGCCCGTGCCTTCATGGACGCGGGACAGCTGGTGCCGGACGAAGTCACCATCGCGATGGCCAAGGACCGCATGGCCCAGCAGGACGCCGCGGGCGGCTTCCTGCTGGACGGCTTCCCCCGCAACGTGGGGCAGGCCGTGGCGCTCGACGAGATGCTCGTCGGCGAGGGCGTCAAGCTGGACGCGGTCCTGGACCTCGAGGTCCCCGAGGACGAGGTGGTCAAGCGCATCGCGGGCCGCCGTATCTGCCGTAACGACAGCGCGCACGTCTTCCACGCGACGTACAACCCGCCGAAGACCGAGGGTGTCTGCGACACCTGCGGCGGCGAGCTGTACCAGCGCGAGGACGACACCGAGGAGACGGTCCGCACCCGTCTCGAGGTCTACCACACGCAGACCGAGCCGATCATCGACTACTACCGGTCCCAGGGCCTGGTCGTGACGATCTCGGCGCTCGGCAAGGTCACCGAGGTGACCGAGCGCGCCATGGAGGCCCTCAAGAAGTCCGACGAGGGCTGACACCTCCGTAGCACCACAGCCGGCCGCGGCGCCCCTCGGGCGCGGCGGGCCGGCAGGTTTGCGCGTAAGAGGGGGTATGGCCCCCCCTGCCCACCCGATACCAGAAAGGCCCCCACACTTGTGGAG
>NZ_JBHZCI010000042.1:0-65558 GCF_042755185.1 Streptomyces sp. NPDC059166
CGGGAACGGCATGCCCTGGCTGCGGGCGGTCTCCCGGACGCGGAGCCCGTCGTTGTAGACCACCCGCACACACCCGAACGCCTTCGCCAACGCTGTGCGCTGCCCGGCGCTCGGGTACAGACGGAAGCTGTACCGAAGCTGCACAAGATCACGCTACGCAGTGAGGTTACGAACGTCGACGCGAACATTCGTACGGGCCGCCACCGCGCTCTCCGGACGCACGTCCACCTGGCTTCCCTGACGAAGTACCGGCACCTGGTCCTCGCCGACCGACACCCGACGCGGTGCGAGAAGGCCATGCGGGCCGTGTGCGAGGACTTCGAGGCCGAGCTGGTCGAGTTCAACGGCGAGAACAACCACGTCCACCTGCTCGTGAACGTCCCGCCGAAGGTCGCCGTGTCCAAACTGGTCAACAGCCTCAAAGGCGTCTCCTCCCGGCGGCTGCGCCAAGAGTTCCCCGACCTCGTCCGCCACTACTGGCGGGCACAACGACTCTGGTCCGGCTCGTACTTCGCCGGGTCCGTCGGCGGCGCACCGCTCAGCATCGTGAAGCAGTACATCGAGCAGCAGAGCCGGCCGCTCTGACCTGAGCTGAGGTGAACAGTGCGGATCCGTGCACACAGCCGAGGTCAGAGCGGCTCTCAGATTCGCTTCACCACCGGGCTGAAGCCCGGTGCACTGCGAATAGTCCCGGTAGCACCGCCTGCCGGGGGCGCGCTCACCGCACGCGCCGCGAGCCGGCTCGCGCCCTCCCGAGCGAGCCGGCTCGCTCGGGCACTCCGCGCCCGGCCGCCCGCCGGACGACCGGACTCAGGCGGTCCCGACCGTCACGGCCAGCGTGCCGAGGCCGCCTCCGGCGGTGCCCCGCAGCGCAACCGATCCGTAGGGCGTGCGCAGCCGCAGCCAGGATCCCGCCGCCAGCAGGGCGACGGGGAATCCGGGCGCCGCGCGCAGGAAGCCGAGGGACTGGGCGGCGTGCACGGCGCGCAGCGGCAGCTCGGTGCCGCCCACCGTCCGGGACCAGATGTCCCGGCCGATCCGGTCGCGTTCCGCCCTGGTACGCAGGTCCTGGGGCAGGGCGGCGTCACGGGTGCGGAACTCGGCCACCGCGGCGGTGAGTTCGTCCCTCAGGTCGAGGGGGCCCGGAAGTCCGGGGCGTTCCCGCCACCCGCCGCGCGGGGGCAGCATCCCGGCCCACGGCGGACCGGTGACCGGTGCGGGGAGCGAACGCACTCCGGGCGCTCCCCCGGAGCCGTCCGTGTCCAGGGCTTCGAGGAGCTCACCGGCCGAGACCGTGACGTCGAACTCGTGGACCTCGGACAGCCGGACCGTGCGGATCGCGAGGACCTCGAAGGAGGGCGGCCGTCCGAAGACGGCAAGCGCCCCGCCGCCCGCCTGGAGGCGGACGGCGGCGGCCCGGTCGTAGTGCAGGAGCCGTCCGAGGAAGGCGGCGAGATCCGCCGCCTCCCTCACGTCGGCGAACTCCGCCGACCGCACTGGCACGCTCATGCGGCGGCGGGCTCCTGGTCGTCGAGGTACTCCTGGAGGAAGAGCTTCTCCTCGGCGGTGATCCGCCGGGGACGCTCCTCCGCCAGGTTGTAGGGCACGACGACCGTCGACGCCCGTACGTAGACCTGCTCGGGGTCCTTGACCTCGTAGGCGATCGTCAGCGACGCCGCGGTGATCTTCGTGACCCAGGACTCGATGGTCACCGGCTTGTGGCGGTGGACCAGCGGGCGCACGTAGTCGATCTCGTGGCGGGCCACCACGGAGCCGCCCGAGAAGGACGGCGAGCCGTCCCCGGGCGCCAGCCGGAACATGAAGTCGATGCGCGCCTCCTCCAGGTAGCGGAGGAAGACCACGTTGTTCACGTGGCCGAAGGCATCCATGTCCGACCAGCGCAGCGGGCAGTCGTAGATGTGACGGGCCAATTCGATCAGCCTCGCGTGAGCTTCTTGTACGTGGCGCGGTGCGGGCGGGCCGCGTCCGCACCGAGGCGCTCGACCTTGTTCTTCTCGTACGACTCGAAGTTGCCCTCGAACCAGTACCACTTGGAGTCGCCCTCGTACGCCAGGATGTGCGTGGCGACGCGGTCCAGGAACCAGCGGTCGTGGGAGATGACCACGGCCGCACCCGGGAACTCCAGGAGTGCGTTCTCGAGCGAGGACAGGGTCTCGACGTCGAGGTCGTTGGTGGGCTCGTCGAGGAGCAGCAGGTTGCCGCCCTCCTTGAGCGTCAGCGCCAGGTTGAGGCGGTTGCGCTCACCACCGGAGAGGACACCGGCCGGCTTCTGCTGGTCCGGGCCCTTGAAGCCGAACGCGGAGACGTACGCCCGCGAGGGCATCTCGACCTGGCCGACGTTGATGTAGTCCAGCTCGTCCGAGACGACCGCCCAGAGGGTCTTCTTGGGGTCGATGTTGGCGCGGGACTGGTCGACGTAGGAGATCTTGACCGTGTCACCGATCTTGACCGAACCGCTGTCCGGCGTCTCCAGGCCCTGGATCATCTTGAACAGCGTGGTCTTGCCCGCGCCGTTCGGACCGATGACGCCGACGATGCCGTTACGGGGCAGCGTGAACGACAGGTCGTCGATGAGGACCTTGTCGCCGAAGGCCTTCGAGAGGTGCTCGACCTCGACGACGATGGAACCGAGACGGGGGCCCGGCGGGATCTGGATCTCCTCGAAGTCCAGCTTCCGCATCTTGTCGGCCTCGGCCGCCATCTCCTCGTACCGGGCGAGACGGGCCTTGGACTTGGTCTGACGCCCCTTGGCGTTCGACCGCACCCACTCCAGCTCCTCCTTGAGGCGCTTCTGGCGCTTCTCGTCCTTGCGGCCCTCGACCTTGAGGCGGGCGGCCTTCTTGTCGAGGTAGGTGGAGTAGTTGCCCTCGTAGGGGATCGCGCGGCCGCGGTCGAGCTCGAGGATCCACTCGGCGACGTTGTTCAGGAAGTACCGGTCGTGGGTGACGGCGACGACCGCACCCGCGTACTTCGAGAGGTGCTGCTCCAGCCAGTTCACCGACTCGGCGTCGAGGTGGTTGGTGGGCTCGTCGAGGAGGAGGAGGTCCGGGGCCTCGATGAGGAGTTTGCAGAGCGCCACGCGGCGCTTCTCGCCACCGGAGAGGTTGGTGACCGGCCAGTCGCCGGGCGGGCAGCCCAGGGCGTCCATGGCCTGCTCCAGCTGGGCGTCGAGGTCCCAGGCGTTGGCGTGGTCCAGGTCCTCCTGGAGCTTGCCCATCTCCTCCATCAGCGCGTCGGAGTAGTCGGTCGCCATGAGCTCGGCGACCTCGTTGAAGCGCTTGAGCTTGCCCATGATCTCGGCGGCGCCGTCCTGGACGTTCTCCAGGACGGTCTTCGCCTCGTCGAGCTCCGGCTCCTGCATGAGGATGCCGACGCTGAACCCGGGCGACAGGAACGCGTCACCGTTGGACGGCTGCTCCAGGCCCGCCATGATCTTCAGCACCGTGGACTTACCGGCGCCGTTGGGTCCCACGACACCGATCTTCGCGCCGGGCAGGAAGTTCAGGGTGACGTCGTCGAGAATCACCTTGTCGCCGTGCGCCTTGCGCGCCTTGCGCATGGTGTAGATGAACTCAGCCAAGAGAAACCGTCCGGCAGCAATAGAGGTGTGGGCAGATACACCCATCTTGCCTGACGTGGGCGCCCGGAAGGAAACCAGTCCGCTCCCCGGTACGGTCCCGCACGTCGGGAGGGTGCGGCGCCGCACGCACGTCGGGACGCGCGGCCCCGCGGCGTCCGCGCCGGCCCGGGAAGGGGCCGGCGCGTCCGGCCGGGAGCGCGAAGCGCCCGGCACGGAGATCCGTGCCGGGCGCCTCACAGGTGCGCGCTTCGCGCACCTGTGGTCACTCACTCACCGCTGCTCTGCGGCTTCTTCCGGCGGAGCAGGAAGACCGCGCCGCCGCCGAGGACGACGAGGGCGATGGCGACACCCGCGATCACGGGGGTGGCGCTGGAGCCGCCGGTCTCGGCGAGGTCGCCCTGGCCACCGGTGGTGCCGGTCTGGGCGGGGGTGGGCTGGGCGCCGCTCTGGGTCGTGGTGTCGTCACCCGGGGCGGGGGTGCCCGCGGTGGCGCAGTCCAGGACGCCCTTGAAGTTCTTGCTGAAGCCGCCGGGGCCGGTGATCGTGAAGTCGTACGGCTGGTCCTCGGCGACCGGGACCGTCACCGTGCGGGTCTCACCTGCGGCGATGGTGTGCTTGGTACCGGCCAGCTCGAAGGTGAAGTCCTCGTCGCCCTCGTTGCTCGCCGTGATGTCGACGCCGCCCTTGGCGCAGTTCTTCTCCGCGGTGATCGCGGGGACCGGACCCTTGTCGGCCCAGGTCGCGGTCGCCGCCGCGGTGACCGTGGACTCGCTGGAGCCGGCGAGGATCATGGTCTGGCTCTTGGTGAGCCCGGCGAAGACCCGGCCGACCGGCACGGAAGTGTTCGCCTGGACGGTCAGCGAGGCGGAGCCGTCGGCCGCGTCCTCGGGGATGTCGAAGTAGAGGCCGGTGCCGTCGGTGGCCTCGGTGACGGGCTTTCCGTCCTTGTCGGTGACGGTGACGCCGCCGGCCGCGGCGTCCGCGGGCGGCGTCACGGAGACCTGGCCGGCGTCGGTGCGGACGGTGACGGGGCCGACCCGCTCACCGGCCTTGCCGGATACGGCCGCGGGCTCCAGGGCCACGGAGGCCTTCGGCTCCGCGAGGCTCTGCGCGGACTTCTCGAGCCAGTCGGCCAGCTTCTCGGCGTGCTCGTCCTTGGCCTCGACCTCGGCCTTGTCGGAGAAGCGCCAGATGGCGACCTGGGTGCCCGCGGCCGCGGTCTTCGCGGTCAGCGGACCGCTGCCCGCCTCCTTCGCGAGCGCCGCGAGGTCGTCGACCTGCGGGAAGGAGTGCTGCAGGATCCAGCGGATCTTGCCGGCGTTCTCGTTGGCCCCGAGCGAGGTCTGGTCCCAGGGGGTCTCCAGGTACTTCGCCCGCTCCTGGGTGGGGTTGTGGATGTCGATGCAGTACGTCTTCAGCTGGCCGCCGCCGTCGACGTCGAGCTCGAACAGGCCGGCGGGCAGTTCCTTCGTGCCGGCCTTCTCGCCACCCTGGCCGCCGGTGTGCAGCACGGCGCTGTCCCAGGTCTTCAGTCCGTCCAGCACGGCGGTCGCCCCGCCCTGGTGCTGGCCCGTCTCGTCCGCCGGGGCGGCGCTCGCCGCCGAGGCTCCCACCAGGGTTCCCGCGGCCACGAGGCCCGCGGCGAGCATCGCCGCCGCCGCGCGGACGAGGCCGTGGCCCCGCCGCGTCCCACCCTGCTCCTGATACCGCCTGCTCCCGCTCCGGCTCCCTATGGAGCCCTCCGTCGCCGCCGTGGACGACGAAGTGGATGCTGAAGACACAGAAAACACAGAATTCCCCTCCGGGCGAGGCCTTCACGCTTGGGGCGCGTGTGGGAGGTGCCTCGCCAGCAAACTCAAGTGCCGCATGAGTACGGAGGAATCGTATGGAGCGAGCGTAGAGGAATCCCCTGTCATACCGTCCGACAACCATTCCGACTCGTAATCGTTATCGCCGAGTTCGGCGTGTCCCCTGCTGTTCAGGACACCGATGCCATTTCCGTGGCCGGTTTCTGACGATGCGTAGGCGCGGTGAGAGAGGGATCGGCTCTGGCCACCCTCCGGAAGGCAGCCGTCCCCCTCGTCAGGTCATGGCCCACCGCCACCGCCTCGATGTCGACGAAGGTCCGCCACACCCCGCCCCGCTCCTCCTCACGCACCTTGAGGCGGCCGTGCACGACGAGCGGCTCCCCGACCGAGACCGAACCGGACAGGTTGGCCGCCAGCGTCCGGCGCGCCCACACCGTGTAGAAACTCGTGCGGCCGTCCGTCCAGTTCTGCTGCTCCCGGTCCCATCGCCGGGGTGTCACCGCCAGACGGAATCGCGCCGTCGCCCCTGCCGCCGTCTCCCGGAAGTCCACCGCCGTCGCGGCGTTTCCCACCAGTGTCACCACGGTCTCGTTCATTTCCCGTCCCCCGATTCCCCGCTGTGCTGTGCCGCCGTCCGCCCGCGTCCTCCTCGGGCCGGTGCGGGGTGACGACATGCGGGCCGGTGCCTTCGTCCGACCCCCGCACACCATCCTGGGCGTAAAACGGGAATCGCGCGGGGCCTGTGGATTACCGGCCGGTTGTGGAGAACTCCGTCACCGCCACGTACCGCTCCCGGACCTCGCGGTAGCGCGCGAGCTCGGCGGCGACCGGGTCGAGGACCCTGGCCCTTCCGCAGCCGGCCGCGGCCTCCCGGAGCCGGCGTTCCGCCTCCTGCCCGTACCGTCGGGCAGGCCCCCGGGCCGCAGCCGCGCACGCCCATTCGACGAGCGGACCGCCGACGACCCCGGCGAGCATCAGCAGGGCGGGGGTGAGCAGCCCGGGTTCGAGCACTCCGACGATCTGCCCGAGCAGCCACAGTCCGCCGAAGATCTGGAGCAGCGTCATCGATGCCTGCGCGAGGACGGCCGCCGGCCACCACGCGGGGCGCGGCGGCTTGGCTCCGCGTCCTGCCCTGGTCTTCGCGGCGCGCTTGTCCGGCACCGCCGGGCCGCGGGTGCCCGGGTCCGCAGCGGCGCGTTCGCCCGCCACCGCCGGGGTGGCCGCGGTGTCACCGCGGCCCCGCCCCGCGGCTCCCGCCTGCACGTTCCTCGACAGTTCGTCCAGCGCCTCGGGCAGTCCCTCCGCGCCGTTCACGGCTGCCTCGCGGACTGCCAGCGCCCATGGAGCCGGCAGTCCGCCGGCCGCGTCGTCCGCCAGTTTCCGGACGGCCTGCTCCACCCGTTGCCGGGCCGTCAGCTCCTCCTCAGGCGGTGTGAGCACCTGGGCCATCAGGTCGAGGCCGCCGCCGAGTTGCCGGGTGGACTCGTACCAGCGCCACAGCCGCAGCCAGGGCGTCCCGCAGGCCCGTCCGGCGTTCCTGCGCCACTCGCGTTCCGCCGCCTCCCCGGCCGCGGTCGCGCCGACTGCCTCGGCGAGCCGGTCGGTGAACTGCTCGCGGGCCCGCTCCCCCAGCCCCGGACGGCCCTCGGTGACGTAGACGGGGCGGAGGCGCTCGGCTGCGGCGTCCAGGTCGGCGGAGAGCCGGCGGGCCGCCGCCGTACGGGCCTGGACGAAGGTGCCCAGCATCTCCCGCAGGTCGCTCACTCCGGCGCCGGTGAGAGCGGACAGGGACATGACCGTGGCGCCCGGCTCACCGTGCTCCCCCACGGCCATGCCGTCCTCGTCGAGCAGCCTTCGCAGGTCGTCCAGGACCAGGTCGGCCGCCTCGCCGGGGAGCCGGTCGATCTGGTTGAGCACCACGAAGGAGATCTCGGCGTGGCCGGCGAGCGGCCGCAGATAGCGCTCGTGCAGGGCCGCGTCCGCGTACTTCTCCGGGTCGACGACCCAGATCACCGCGTCGACCAGGGCGAGCACCCGGTCGACCTGTTCACGGTGGCCGGTGGCCGCCGAGTCGTGGTCGGGCAGGTCCACGAGGACGAGCCCTTGAAGCGCCTCGTCGGCGGCTGTCCCCTGCTGCACGGGCCTGCGGCGCAGCCGGCCGGGGATGGCCAGCCGGTCGAGGAGGCCCGCGGCGCCGTCGGTCCAGCTGCAGGCGATCGGGGCGGAGGTGGTCGGCCTGCGCAGCCCCGTGTCGGAGATCTGGATGCCCGCGAGGGCGTTGAAGAGGGTGGACTTCCCGCTTCCGGTGGCCCCGGCGATGGCGACGACCGTGTGCCGGGAGGAGAGCCGCCGGCGGGCGGACGCCTCGTCGAGGACCCGGCCGGCCTCGGCGAGGGTGTCCGCGTCGAGACGGGCGCGGGACAGGCCGACCAGTTCGCGGAGCGCGTCCAGGCGCGGGCGCAGCGGGCTTCCGGGCGGGCCGTACGCCTCGACCTCGGGCCCGGACTCCGTCTCTCCCTGACGCTCGCGCCCGGCGGCGTTCTTCGCGGCGTCGGTGGCCCGGCGGGCGATCAGCCCGTCGTCCCAGCCCCGCCCGCCGTCCTGCCCGGACCCCTCGGCCGCTCCGGACTCCGGCGCCTTCCCGGACTCCGGCGCCTTCCCGGGGTCCCGGCCCTGGTCAGTGACGGCAGTCATCGCTGCCACCTCTCCTTCTGCAGTACGGACAGTGCCGCGATGAGCTCGGCCTGCGGCTCCGGGGCGACTTCGAGCGCGTCCAGCGGGGCGAGCCTCCGGTCGCGCTCGCCGTGCATGACCTGGTCGAGGCACTCGGTGAGCAGCGCCCCGCCCTTGTCCCGGAGCCTCAGCGCCCCCTGGGCGCCGATCCGTTCGGCGAGCTGTTCCCCGGCACCTCTGGCTCGGCGCCCCCCGAGCAGCGCCGCCGCGAGGAGCGCGGAGACGGTCTCGGCGTCGGGGGCGGCGTTGCGTTCGAGGAGCCTCGTCTCCTCCTCCGCCAGCTCCTCCAGGACCCGCCGCCAGCGCCGTACGGCCATGCCGATCCGGCCTTGGACGTCCTCGGCCGGTCCCCATCCCCCGTCCTCCCGTCCGGCGTCCTCGAACCGGAAGTTCCCGGCGGCGGGTTCGCGCTGCCAGGTGGTGCGGATCCGTTCGTCGGACGCGGCCACGGCGCACTGCAGCAGGGCGGCCAGGCTCTCCACGAGGGCGTCGAGCAGTTCCCCGGCGGTGCTGTAGAGCGGGTATCCGCGCCAGCGGGTGCGGGCGCCGCCCGCGAGCACCGCGCCGTCCCGGAGCCGTCGGCGTACCCGCGACAGCTCCGTGCCGTAGGCGTCCTCGACCACTCCGGTGAGCCGGACCGCCGCGGCGTACTGCGCGGCCACGGCGGCGGCGAGTTCGGGCATCCGTACGTTGAGCGAGTCGATGACCCCGGACGCCGTACGCCCCACGGCCTGCTGACGGGCGGCCGGATCCTGCGCGCGATGGGTGAGCCAGGCCTTCAGAGGCGTGACGGCGGTGGTCGGCAGCAGACCGCTGCCGCCTCCGGCGGACTCCGGCAGTTCGGGGATGGTGAAGCGGGGCACCTCGCCCAGTCCGGCCCTGGTGAGCAGCGCGGCGTACTGCCGGGAGACCTCGGCGATCACCTGGTGCGGCACCCGGTCGAGGACGGTGACCAGCGAGACGTCGTACTCCTTGGCCGTGCGCAGCAGATGCCACGGCACGGCGTCGGCGTATCGGGAGGCCGTGGTGACCATCACCCACACGTCGGCGGCGCAGATGAGTTCCGCGGCCAGGAACCGGTTGCCCACGACGAGCGAGTCGATGTCCGGGGCGTCCAGGAGTGCCAGTCCACGGGGCAGGGTCGCGGCGGTCTCCACCCTCAGCACGGTGTCGTCCCGGTCGCCCTCGGCGCCGAGCTGGTCGAGGCCGTCGGGGTCCTGGCTCTGCCCCGGCGGCAGCCATACGCGGGTGAGCTGAGGCAGCACCCTGGCTCCGGCGAACCAGTGGTGGTCGTCCGGGTGGCACACGAGTACGGGCGTCCGGGTGGTGGGCCGCAGCACACCGGCCTCGCTGACGCGGCACCCCACCAGCGAGTTGACGAGTGTCGACTTGCCGGCGCCGGTGGATCCTCCGATCACCGCGAGCAGCGGCGCGTCGGGATCCCTCAGCCGGGGCACGAGGTAGTCGTCGAGCTGGGCGAGCAGTTCGGTCCGCGTCCGGCGGGCGCGCGGGGCGCCGGGGAGCGGGAGTGGAAGACGCACGGCAGCGACACGGTCGCGCAGGGCGGAAAGTGCGTCGATGAGCTGGGGCCGTACATCCATGGTTACCACATGCGAAGAATGCCCAATTTTGGAGCCTTTTTGAAGCGTATGGGCCCTCTCTGCGCGGCGAATCCACCCCGGGGACAGAGCGGACGAGTGGGACGCAGGCATAACGAGTGCACAACACCCGGGGCGCGAGGCGCCAAAAGCGATGCACGAATCGCACCCACCTGCGATTATCGGTTCGCTTCACCGAACCTCCACATCGTGCCACGCAGGTGAAGCAACCGGGACTGGGCGATCGGAGCCCTATCCTTGTCCCGGCACCGTCGCGGATGGCCTGAACCAGCGCCTTCCGGGACACCAGGCCGGCACCCGGCCCCCGTAGCTCAGTGGATAGAGCAGGCGCCTTCTAAGCGCTTGGCCGCAGGTTCGAGTCCTGCCGGGGGCGCACATCGCGCACCACTGTGAGGCCCTCCGTCCCGGGGGGCCTTTCTGCTGGTCAGGGGCACGTTAGCGGGCGGGGCGTAGCGGGGACGTAAGCGCCGGACCGGCCCCGTGCGAGCACGAGGGCGGTCCGGTGTCGGCCTCTTCGGTGACGGTGTGCCCCCGCGATCACGCGGGCCTGGGAACCGCGCAGGCAGCCCGTACGAGCCCACCCGGGCTCCCTGGACGGGCGACCGCACGAACACATCCCCCGGAGCCCGTGGCTTGACGAACAGCGGCGCCCCCGCCCCACGGCGGCTCGCTCCAACCGCATCCCTCAAAGAATCGACCGACAGAGGTCGGCGCCGGGACTCACGAAGCCTCAGAAGTTGCTCAAGACCTCTCATCGCGAGTGCCGTCGAACTGACGGTCGTGGAATGGTCATCCCACGCTGCGGCAGGACTTCACGCTCGTGGACGGACGCGCACGTGATCGAGACGGGGCGAACATCATCGGAGTGCTGGGAACGGGCGAAAAGATCGCCATGGCCGTCGCGACGGTGTCAGCCATCGGGCTGATCGCCGTCGCGATCCGCAGGCTCGGCACGTCGAAGCGATAGAGGCCTCATCTCAACCCGGCGCGAGCGGACTCGCGAGAGATGATGTCGGCCGGCCGCCCTCGACATGACGTGAGGTCAGCCGGTCGGCGCACTTCCGTCCGCGGCCAGGCGGTCCAGCCATTCGCGCAGCAGGCGCTGTTCGGCGTCGCTCAGGGGCACCGCCTCGCCGGAGACGTCGAGGAGTGCGGCCCGCAGCGCGCGGGCCGCCGGGGCGGGGCCGGACTCGGTGGCGGAGAGCGTCGGTTCGGTACGGGTGACGGCGGCGACCATGGACTCGCGGAGAATGCTCAGCAGCGCCGGATCGCGGCGTTCCGCCGGGGTGGAGCACCAGGCGATGACCGCACCCCGGCCGGTGGCCTGGATGATCTGGGCCGCCAGTTCCTCGTCGACCCGCAACCACCCGCCTGCCGCCAGTCGGCGCACCCGGCGGTGGAGGATCTCCAGACCGGCACGATGCGCCATGTCCGCGCCGCGGCCGGAGGCCCTGTTCATCACCTCGAACAGCTCGGGCCGCGAGATCCCGAACTCCACCACCGAGTCCCAGCCGCGACGGAGCTCCTCCACCGGATCCTCCGGAGCCGGCTTCAACTGCGCGCGCTTGCTCTCCAGGAACCGCGCGTAGCCGTACTCGGCCACCGCCTCCAGGAGTCCTTCCTTGTCGCCGAAATGGCGGTAGATCGCCGGCGGCTGCACCCCGGCGGCCGCGGCGACCGCGCGGGTGCTCACCGCCGCCGCCCCTCCTTGCTCCAACAGTTCGACGGCCGCTTCGACGATGCGGCGGCGGGGCGAGTCGGGGGTCTCACGTGGCGGCATGTAATCGATGATATCGGAATGATGATTCCATCGTTAGTTCCAGTGTTACCGTTGACGTGATTCCAATGGAAACACCCGCTGGAAGCAATGGAAGCTTCACTGGAAACATCCGGGAGTACTTCATGATCATCGTGACCGGAGCCACCGGAAAGCTCGGCCGCCGTACGGTCGAGCGCCTTCTGGAGCGCGTTCCCGCCGACCGGGTCGGCGTCAGCGTGCGGGACCCGCACAAGGCGCGGGCCCTCGCGGACCGCGGTGTCCGCGTCCGGCAGGGCGACTTCGACGACCCCGCCTCGCTCGTGCACGCCTTCGAGGGGGCCGAGCAACTGCTGCTCGTCTCTCTCGACCGTGTGGGCGAGGAGTGCGTCGCCGGTCACCGCACCGCCGTCGACGCGGCGGTGAAGGCGGGCGTCGGCCGCATCCTCTACACCAGTCAGATGGGCGCCGCCCACGACTCCCGCTTCCAGGCGTGCCGCGACCACGCCGTCACGGAGGAGATGCTGCGTTCCTCGGGGCTGCCGTGGACCGCCCTGCGCAACGGCTTCTACGCGGCCAGTGCCCTGCAGTTCCTGGAGCCCTCGCGCCACACGGGCGGCATCGTCCTCCCCGCCGACGGTCCCGTCGCCTGGACCGGCCATGACGATCTCGCCGAGGCCACCGCGGTGATCCTCACGGAGGAGGGCCGGTTCGAGGGGCCCACCCCGCCGCTGACCGGAACGGCGGCCCTCGACTTCGACGCCGTCGCCGGGATCGCCTCCCTGGCGACAGGGCGCCCCTTCACCCGTACCGTCGTCCCCGATGGCGCCTTCCGCGAGCAGTTCCTGGCACACGGCGCCCCCGCACCGGCCGCCGACCTGGTGCTGAGCATCTTCGCGGCGGCCCGGCACGGCGAGTTCACCGCTGTGGATCCCACTCTGGCCGGGCTCATCGGGCGGGAGCCCGCCGGTTTCCGCGAGCTGCTGGAGGAAGCCTGGGCGCGGTAGTGCCCCGAACCGCGGCGCGGGTGGCGGTCACCAGTCGTGGACGGTGCCGTCCTGGAGGCGGTTGACCGGGAGGTAGGCCGCTTCGTACGGGTGGGCGGCGGCGAGTTCCTCGTCCAGCTCCACGCCGATGCCCGCCGCCTCGCCCGGGTGCAGGTGCCCGTCCGTGAAGGTGTACGCGTGCCGGAACACCTCGTCGGTGAGAGCCGAGTGGCCGGAGTACTCCTGGATCCCGAAGTTGTGGACGGCGAGGTCGAGATGGATCGCCGCGGCCATGCCGACCGGGGAGATGTCCTCGGGGCCGTGCACGGCGCTCTTGATCTGGTAGAGGCCGGCGAGGTCGAAGAGCTTGCGCAGCGGGGTGACGCCTCCGAAGTGGGTGACGGCGGAGCGCACGTAGTCGATCAACTGCTCGGTGATCAGGGTCTGGTAGTCCTGCACCGTGTTGAAGACCTCGCCGATGGCCAGCGGGGTGGTGGTGTGGCGGCGGACGAGGCGCAGCGCCTCCTGGTTCTCCGCCGGGGTGCAGTCCTCCAGCCAGAAGGGCCGGTAGGGCTCCAGGTCCTTGCCGAGCCGGGCCGCCTGGATCGGGGTGAGGCGGTGGTGCGCGTCGTGGAGCAGGGGCAGTTCGTCACCGAACTCGGCGCGGACCGCCTCGAACACCGACGGGATGTGGCGCAGATAGGCGTCGGTGTCCCAGTCCTCGACCAGGGGCCGGGCCTGCTGGTGGAGGACGGGCGCACCCTCACCGTCGGTGCTGTGGACGCCGTAGACGGCCTTCAGGCCGGGGATGCCGGTCTGGATGCGGACGGCGGGGTAGCCCTGGGCGAGTCTGGCCCGTACGGAGTCGAGGAGTTCGGGGATGTCGCGGCCGTTGGCGTGGCCGTAGGTGCGTACGCGTTCCCTGCTCGCTCCGCCGAGGAGCTGGTACAGCGGGAGGCCCGCGGCCTTGGCCTTGATGTCCCAGAGCGCCGTGTCCACGGCTGCGATCGCGGCCATGGTCACCGGGCCGCGGCGCCAGTAGGCGCCTCGGTACAGGTACTGCCAGGTGTCCTCGATCCGGTGCGGGTCGAGGCCGGTGAGGAGCGGCGCGACATGGTCGGCGAGGTAGCCGGCGACGGCGAGTTCACGGCCGTTGAGCGTCGCGTCACCGAGGCCGGTCAGTCCTTCGTCGGTGGTCACCTTGAGAGTGACGAAGTTGCGGCCGGGGCTCGTGACGACGACCTTCGCGTCGACGATCTTCATGCGGGTGCGCTCTTTCCGGTGGCTCGGGAGGCTGGAGGGGCGTGGTGGACCGGACGTCGGGTGCACCGCTCCCCAGGGTGACCGGTTCGGGCCCGGCCACCGGGCAATTCTGTCCGGGGCCCCGGTGGTCCGGACAGCCCCCTCCCCGTGGCCGCTCGCTCACGCCACCGTCCACACATCCCTGGGTGGCCGCGGAACGAAGGAGGCCGCGGGGGTACGGCCCCGCACCACCTCCCCGGTCCGCTCCGCCCCGGCGGCGCCCGTTCCCTCCGTCCCGGACCGCGCTCCAGGTTGCCGGGGCACCGGCCATTGGTTTGTTTGGAGGGGTAGGGCATGCGGCGACGGCCGGTCCGCCCCGCACGCCGGTGTCTGCTGTCCAGGTCCCCGGAGGCGAGCCCCAGTGCTGTTCACCGACCGCAAGGAAGCCGGACGCCGGCTCGGCGGGGCCGTGCGACACCTGGCGCCGCGCGACCCGGTCGTCCTGGGTCTGCCACGGGGCGGGGTTCCCGTCGCGTACGAGGTGGCACGGGCGCTCGGCGCACCGCTCGACGTGATCGTGGTCCGCAAGCTCGGGGTCCCGCACCACCCGGAGCTGGGCTTCGGCGCCATCGGCGAGGGCGGGGCCCGGGTCATCAGTGACGACATCGTCCGCCACGCCGGCGTGAGGGACGAGAAGCGGGTGGCCGTGGAGCGCGCGGAGGGGGCGGAGCTCCGGCGGCGGGCGGGCGCGTACCGGGCAGGGCGTCCCCGCCAGCCGCTGACCGGGCGCACGGTGGTCGTGGTGGACGACGGGGTCGCCACCGGGGCCACGGCCGGGGCGGCCTGCCAGGTGGCCCGGGCCCAGGGCGCCGCGTACGTCGCACTCGCCGTACCGGTGGCCGCCCCGGACGCCGTGGCCCGGCTGCGGGGGGCCGTGGACGAGGTCGTGTGCCTCTCCACCCCGGCCCTGTTCTCGGCCGTCGGCGAGTGGTACCGCGACTTCTCCCAGACCTCCGACGAGGAGGTCGTCGCGCTCCTGGGGCGGTCCTCGGGAGGCGGCACGGCCGAGGCCGTCGATGTGGACGCGGGCGGGGTCCCGCTCGCCGGGGACCTCACTCTGCCGCCGGGCGCGGAGGCGGTGGTGGTGTTCGCCCACGGCTCGGGCAGCAGCCGCCACAGTCCGCGTAACCGCTCGGTGGCGTCGGCCCTGAACGGCGCGGGGCTCGGCACCCTGCTGTTCGACCTGCTCACTCCCGGCGAGGAGGTCTACCGCGCCAACGTATTCGACATCGCTCTGCTCGCCGGGCGCCTGACGGACACCACACGATGGCTGGGCACCCTCGTCCCGCTGCCCGTGGGCGTCTTCGGGGCGAGCACGGGGGCCGCGGCCGCGCTGCGGGCAGCGGCCGCGACGGACTCGCGGATCCGCGCCGTGGTATCCCGGGGAGGGCGCCCCGACCTGGCCGGAGCCGACCTGTCCGGGGTCCGGGCGCCGACCCTGCTGATCGTGGGCGGTGACGACACCACCGTGGTGGATCTCAACCGCCAGGCACAGGCGGCGCTCCACTGCGAGAACGAGCTGGCGACCGTCCCCGGCGCCACGCACCTCTTCGAGGAACCGGGCGCCCTGGACCGGGTGTCGGACCTCGCCCGGGACTGGTTCACCGCCCACCTCCTCCCCGGCGACGGGCAACCGGCGGCACAGCGCGGGGAGTTCTGACTTCACGCCGCCCACGGGGCGGGTGACTTCCGGCCGGGCACGGGCGCGGGCCGGACAGGGGAAGTGGGTCCGGGCAGTGGGCCTGTGTGGCTCTGCGGGGATGAATCGATCCACAGCCGCCCGAGCTCAGCCCATTGACCCCACGGCCGTACCCCGTCTAGCTTCCCAACCACTCGATTGAAACCTTTCATCGCCTCGCCGCGCGGCGCCGGCACCATCGGCACGTCCGGCTTCTGATCGGAGGAACAGCCCATGCAGCGCGTCTGCTTCCTGCTCCAGGTCCGCGAGGACCGCAAGGACGAGTACCGCGAACGTCACGCCGCGGTGTGGCCGGAGATGCTCGCCGCACTGTCGGAGGCGGGCTGGCACAACTACTCGCTCTTCCTCCGCGAGGACGGTCTGCTCGTCGGTTACCTGGAGACGGAGGACTTCGACGCCGCCCGGGAGGCCATGGCCGCGACGGAGGTCAACGCCCGGTGGCAGCGGGAGATGGGGGAGTTCTTCGAGCAGTCCGAGGCCGCCGACGAGGCGATGGTCCCGCTGACCGAGGTCTTCCACCTGGCCTGAGACACCAGGGCGGTCCGTCGACGCGCCTCGGGCCCGGCAGGGGGTCCTGCCGGGCCCGAGGCCGGGTCTCAGTCGAGTTCGCCCTCACCGGACGAGCCGGGCCGCTCCGATCCCGCGCCGTTCCTGAGCCGGTCGGCCTGCTCGATCGCCGTGGCGAGCTTCTCCACCGAGCCGTCCTCGGTGGAGACGGCCAGTTTCCTCGCCCGGGAGGCGAGTTCACCGAGGGAAGGTGTTCCGGGGAGATCGCCTCCGCGCAGGGTGTCCGCGAAGTACGCGGCGACCGCCGTCACCTGGAGCCGGGCGCCCGCGCCGTCCCAGAGGCGGCCGTCAACGGCTCCGGTATCCACCGATCCGCTCTCCTCGTGGGCCTTGCGGGTCTTCGGGTCCAGCCAGCGCACGGTCGCCGTGGCCACACGCCCGGAGGCGCCCTCCCGGAGGCGTACGGCGTAGAGCGCGGTCACGGTGTGGCCCGGGCCGACCTCGCCGCCGTCCACGGAGTCGTCGCGGAAGTCGTCGTCGGCGACCTTGCGGTCCTCGTAGCCGATCAGCTTGAACTGCTTGACGTTCTTCCGGTCGAATTCCACCTGCGCCTTGGCGTCCCGGGCGCGGAGTTCGACGTGGGCGGGCAACTGGTCGACGAAGACCTTCCTGGCCTGGTCCTCGTCGGAGATGTAGGTGGTGTTGCCGTCACCCTTGTTGGTGAGGCGCTCCATCAGCTCGTCGCCGTAGTCGCTGCCGACGCCGACGCCGAACAAGGTGATGCCGTACTCCTCGCGGGCGTCCCCGATGCGCTCCAGGATCGCGTCCGCCTCGGTCTCCCCGGTGTTGGCGAGTGCGTCGGAGAGCAGGACGACCCTGTTGTTGGCGCCCTTGCGGTGCCCCGCTGCCGCCTCCCGGTAGCCCTGCTCGATACCCGCCCCCAGGTTGGTGGAGTCGGTGGGTTCCATCTCGTCGATCGCGTCCCGGACCTTGGTCCGGTTGCCCTGGAGACGGGTCATCGGCAGCAGGGTCTCGGCCTCGTCGCTGAAGGTCACCAGGGAGACGGAGTCGTCGTCGCGGAGTTCGTCCGCCAGGATGCCCAGCGAGGTCTTCGCCAGGTCGAGCCTGCCCGGTTCGGCCATCGAGCCCGAGATGTCGACGACGAACGTCAGCGCCGCGGGCGGCCGTTCGCCGGTCTTCGCCTCGGCCCTGGTGGCCAGTCCCACGCGCAGGAGCGACCAGTCGGAGGCTCCGGCACCGGGGCGGGCGCCGTCGACGTGCACGGAGAAGCCGTTGCCCTCGGGCTGCTCGTAGCCCTGGCGGAAGCTGTTGACGAACTCCTCCGGGCGTACCGTGCCGGCGTCCGGCAGGCGCCCGTCGCCCAGGGTGCGGCGGGCGTATCCGTAGCTCGCGGTGTCCACGTCCAGCGCGAACGTCGACAGGTAGTCGGGCGCCGCGCTCTCCTGCCCCGCCTCGTCCCGCTCCTCGACAGCCGCGCCCTCACGCTGTCCCGGGGCGGGCGGTTGCTTCCCCCCGGCGGGACCGCCGTTGCCGGCGACCCCCCGGTCGGCCGACGAGTGCGCGCCGTCGCCCGACGCCCCGCAGCCGGTGATCAGAAGTCCGCCCAGCAACAGGGCGACTGCCGCCCGGTAGGTGCTCGTCCCGCGTTCCATCCGTACCCCCCACGTCGTGGACATCTGTGAATGTGACGCGCGAGGGGGCCGGGCGGAGTCGTCGGAAGCGTTGCGGAACAGTCTCGATGGCGCAACGGCGGGCGGCGGGGCGGCGGAACGTCAAGGTCAGGACACGATGTCCTTACGACTGAACCCCCGGAAGGCGAGGGCGAAGAGGATCAGGGCATAGGTCACCGATACGGCCGCGCCCTTGGCCATCCCTCCCCATTCGAGATCGGGCTGCAGTGCGTCGGCCCAGGCGAACTGCCAGTGCGCGGGCAGGAATTCACGCCAGCTGCCGAGGGCCGTGACGGCGTCCAGCACATTGCCGACGATGGTGAGGCCGACCGCCCCGCCCACGGCGCCGAGCGGCGCGTCCGTCTTCGTGGACAGCCAGAACGCCAGCCCGGCGGTGACGAGTTGGGAGACGAAGACGAAGGCGACGACGAGCGCGAGCCGGGGCACCGTGTCGGAGGTGGCGAGCGCACCCCCGGTGGGCAGTTTCAGCGGCCCCCAGCCGTAGGCGGCGGCCCCGGCCCCCAGAGCCACCAGCGGCAGCAGCACCATCGCGGCCAGGCTGAAGCCCAGCGCCACGACGAGCTTGCTCCACAGCAGCCGTGAGCGGGGCACGGGTGCGGCGAGGAGGTAGCGCAGCGAGGACCAGCTCGCCTCGGACGCCACGGTGTCCCCGCAGAACAGGGCGACCGGGACGACCAGCAGGAAACCGGCGGAGACGAAGAGTGCGGTCGCGGCGAAGTTCGCGGCGGACTCCGTGGCGACGTCCATGAGGTTGATCCGCGAACCGCCGCCTCCCCCTCCCCCGCCGTCCCCGCCACCGGGGGTGCCGCCGATGGCGAACGCGATGACCAGGATGAACGGCAGCGCGGCGAGCACCCCGCCCATGAGCAGGGTGCGGCGCCTGCGCAGCTGCCTCATCGCCTCCACGCGCAGCGGCAGGGTGCGGCTGGCCTGGTAGCCGGGCGCTTCTGCGAGGGCCCGGATCTCTGTTGCGGAGCTCATGCGGATCCTTGGGAGATGAGGGTCAGGAAGGCGTCCTCCAGGCGGCGGTGCGGTCCGACTCCCGTCACCGGCACGTCCAGACGCACCAGGTCGGCGACGAGTTGTTCCGCGCCCGCGCCGTCGAGGCGGACGAGCAGCCCGTGGCCGTCGTCCGTGCGTACGGCGGATCCGACGCCGGGCAGGGCGGCCACCTTCTCCACGAGCGGCTCGGCCACCTCGCTCGCGGTCGTGACGAGCAGCATGTCGCCGGAGCCGGTGATCTCGGCGACCGGTCCGGCCTGGACGAGCCGGCCCCGGTCCATGACGGCCAGGTGGGTACAGGACTGTTCCACCTCGGAGAGGAGGTGGCTGGAGACGATCACCGTGCGTCCGCCGGCCGCGTACCGGATCATCACGTCGCGCATCTCGCGGATCTGGGGCGGGTCGAGCCCGTTGGTCGGCTCGTCGAGGATGAGGAGGTCGGGCATGCCGAGCATGGCCTGGGCGATGGCCAGGCGCTGCCGCATGCCCTGGGAGTAGGTGCGTACGGCCCGGGCGAGGGCGTCGCCGAGCCCCGCGATCTCCAGTGCCTCGTCGATGTGGGCGTCCTCGGCGGGACGCCCGGTGGCCTGCCAGTACAGCTCCAGGTTGGAGCGGCCCGAGAGGTGCGGGAGGAAGCCCGCGCCCTCGACGAACGAGCCCACACGGGAGAGTACGGGCGCTCCGGGGCGGATGGCGTGCCCGAAGACCCGGATCTCACCGGCGTCCGGGGTGATCAGGCCCATCAGCATGCGCAGGGTGGTGGTCTTGCCCGCCCCGTTCGGCCCGAGGAGGCCGAGTACCTGCCCCTTCTCGACCCGGAAGCCGAGGTCGCGTACGGCGTACCGGTCGGTGGACCCGGAGTACTTCTTGGACAGGTCCGTGATCCGCAGCGGTACGTCGGCGAGTGCCGGGTCGGGCGCGGGCGTCGCGGTGCGCCGGCGCGCGGTGAGCAGCAGGACCGCCGCGATGACGGCCCCGGCGGCCGGGAGCCCCCAGGTCCACCAGGGCAGGGCCGCCGCGGCGGTCTTCACACCGGGCGCGGTGGGCACGGTGAGCGCCCCGTCGAGGGTGACGGTGTACGTCGCGGGCTCGGCGGGTGAGGCATAGGCGAGGTCGGTCGCGGAGAGCACCAGGCGGAGCCGGTGCCCGGCGTCGACCTCGTGGTCGACGGCGGGCAGGGTCAGCTCGACGGGCCTGCCCTGCTCGGCGGGGGTGATCCGGTAGGGGGCGACGAGCTGGGAGGGCAGGACCTGCTGCTTCCCGTCCGGGGAGACGTCGTAGACCTTGCCGAACAGGACCGCGTCGCCCTGGTCCGCCTTGACGTTCACGGTGACGGTGGGCGATCCGGTGACGTGCACGGGGCGGTCGAGCGGGGCAGACTCGAAGCCCGCGTACTGCCCGGGGAAGTCGAGTGAGAGCCCGACACCGAGCGAGGACAGCTGGGAGAGCCCGCCCCCGATGCCGGGGACGGCGGAGACGGAGGGCGGGTTGGCTCCGGCGGGGTTGCGGAAGGTCTGGGTGAGGCCGTCCGCCGCCGTGCGCCCGCTTCCTCCGGTGCCACCGGTCGCGGGAGTGTCCCGCCCGCCGGTGCCACCGGTCGCGGGGGTGTCCCGCCCGCCGGCTCCCTGCCCGCCGGTCATCCCCGGTGCGCCCTGTCCGCCGGCGCCGGCGCCCGGTGCGGTCTGCTGCCGGACGCCCGTGAGGGCGATCTTCCGTCCGCCGCTGTTCAGCCCGGGGTAGGAGTCACTGCTCGCGCCGCGCTTCAGTGCGGCGCCGTCGGTGGAGTCGACACCGCCGGTCCGGGTCACGCGGAAGCCCGGCCCGGTGTCGGCGCCCTTGTCCTTCTTCAGGTACCGGTCGAACCAGGCACCGACCCTGCCCTGGATCCGGTCGCCCTCGTCGTCCCCGCCGTCGTGGCCCCCTGCGATCCAGTCGACCGACACGGGGGCGCCGTTGCCCTCGATCGCCTTGGCCATGGCGTCGGCCTGGCCGAGCGGGAAGAGCGAGTCGCTCTGGCCCTGCATGATCAGCGCGGGTACGTCGATCCGGTCGGAGACGGCCTCGGGGGAACGTTCCGTCAGGAGCTCGCGGGCGGCGGCGTCCGGCTTGCCGTTCACGGCGACCCGCTCGTACATCTCGCACAGCTGCTTCGAGAACCTCTCGCAGCCACCGCCGGAACTGACGAAGATCCCCGCCCAGAGCTTCTTGAAGACCCCGTCGGGGAAGAGCGCGTCGGCGAGGTTCCAGTAGCTGATCACCGGGGCGATGGCGTCGACCCGCTTGTCGTAGCCGGCGGCGAGCAGCGAGATGGCACCCCCGTACGAGGCGCCGGTGACACCGACCCGGGGGTCGCCCTTCGCGTCGAGCTCCACCTCGGGCCGGTCAGCCAGCCAGTCGATGAGCCCGGAGACGTCCTTCACCTCGGCGTCGGGGGCGTTGAGGGTGATCTCCCCCGTGGTCCTCCCGAATCCGCGGGCGGACCAGGTCATGACGGCGTACCCGTCGGCGGCGAGCTTCTCGGCCTGGGCGCGCACGTCGTTCTTGCTGCCGCCGAAGCCGTGCCCGATGAGGACGGCGGGCCTGCGCCGCGAGCCCCCGGACGTGAAGTAGGAGGTGTCGACCGACACCCCGTTCATCTTCATCATCCGGTCCTGCCGGTGCACGGTGGGGGCGCTGTCGTCGGCGACGGCGGTCCAGGTACCGGCACCCGCGAGCACGGCGAGGGCGGCGACGACCGCGGCCCACCGGCCTGGGGTGCGGGGCAGCCGGTGCCGCCACCGGGAAGTCGGTTTCTGCATGACTCGACCCTAAAGGGCTCGCATCCGGGGCCCCGGTGCCGCCAGGGTGAGGTGTCCCGCATCCCCGAGAGGTACGCCCACCCCACCCCGTACTGCGGACGCGGTACGCCACCCGTCGAAGGGCCCTTACATGGACATCCGCCCCGCGACCACCACGTCGGAGCTCCTCGCCGCCGTACGCCTCTACGACGCCCCGCCCCGCCCCGAGTGGGCGGCCCGCTTCCTCGCGGCGGGCGGCCATCTGATGCTGATCGCGTACGTGGACGGCGCCCCGGCGGGTTTCGTCTCGGGCATCGAGATGCTCCACCCGGACAAGGGCACGGAGATGTGCCTGTACGAGCTCTCCGTCGACGAACCCTTCCGCCGGCGCGGTGTCGGCCGCGCGCTGACCGAGGCGCTGGCGGCCGAGGCGCGGCGGCGCGGCTGCTACGGCATGTGGGTGGGCGTGGACCGCGACAACGACGCGGCGCTCGCCACGTACCGCTCGGCGGGGGCTTCGGACGACGGGGACTTCACCATGCTGGTGTGGGAGTTCGGCGGGGCGGGGTGAGAAGGACGACCGCTGCCCGGTCTCGAGAGTGCCGACCCTGCGGGTACGTCGTCCCTTCTTCGGTGAGTGGATGTGCATGCGGCAATTGCTGACTAGAGTCGTCTGGTTACAGCTGGTTGTGGGGACAGCCGGTGCCTCGGGGAGGGCGTGCATCATATGAGTCGTAGGTCTGGTGGTCTGGTCGGCGTCTGGGCCGAGGCGCAGAGGCAGCAGCAGCGGCAGCTGGAAGCCGAAGCCAGGCGGCAGAGGCAGCAGGAACAGCAAGCGCGGGCCTACCAGCGCCGCGCCGCGCAGAGCCACCGGGAGTACAGGCAGGCAGAGGCGCTGCGACGCACCGAGGAACTGGACGCGCAGGTCGCCTCGCTGCGGGGACTGCTGGCATCAGGGTGCCGGGCTCCGGCCTTCAGGGCCGCCTCCTTGATGCGGGCCGAGGAGGTGCAGCCTTTCGCACCGGGGGCGTTGGCCCAGCCGGTACCCATGCCTGATTTCAACCACTACCAGAGTCAGGGGGGTTGGACCGCCGGCCGTCGAGCCCAGGCTCAGACGGAGGCCAGGGCGCGGTTCGAGCGGGACTGGCAGGCGGCACAGGCGGCGGAGGCCCGGCGGCAGCAGGAGCTGGCGTCCTACCAGCGGCAGTATCAGCAGTGGGCCGATGGCCGGTTGGCCGAGGTACGGCGCCACAACGCCGGCGTCGCAGCGGTGACCGAGGGTATGAGGCAGCGAAACCCGGACGCGGTGATCGAGTACTTCTCCGCCGCGCTCTACGCCTCGACCGTGTGGCCGGAAGGATTTCCGCGCCGACTGGCGGCTGCCTACGACTCCTCCGCCGGGCAGCTGGTACTGGACTGGGAGCTGCCCGCCTTCGATATCGTGCCGGAGGTGAAGTCCGTCCGGTACATGTCGGGTGTCGGTCAGGACAAGGAGATCCCTCGCCCACTGACCCAGCGCCGAACCGTCTACGGAGAGATCCTGGCTCAGTGCGTGCTTCTCGTCCTGCACGAGTTGTTCGCGGCGGACGAGCAGGGGGCCCTCGAGTCGGTCGCCCTGAACGGATTCGTCGACGGGCACGACCCGTCCACCGGACGACCTGGTCACATCGTTCTCGCGACGGTGATGGCCGCGCGCTCCTCGTTCCGTGATTTGCACTTGTCGCAGGTGGACCCGGGCAGCTGCCTGACCGACGCACTGCGCGGGCAGCTCTCGCCCCGACCGGACCAGCTCGCCCCCGTACGGCCGGGCAGGCGCCCCGCGGACGTCGGAAACGGCGTTGTCTCACACGGCGATGACGAGGACCCCGACCTCTTCGCCATGGACCCGATCGCCTTCGAGAACCTCGTGGCCGAGCTCTTCCGGGCGATGGGAATGCAGGCAGTGACCACCCAACGCTCCAACGACGGCGGCGTGGACGTCGACGCGTTGGATCCGGCACCGATCCGTGGCGGAAAGATCGTCGTACAGGTGAAGCGCTACCGCAGAACGGTGCCGCCCACCGCCGTCCGCGATCTGTACGGGACGGTGCAGGACGCCGGTGCGAACAAGGGCGTTCTCGTCACGACCTCAGGATTCGGGCCCGGATCACACACCTTCGCCAACGGCAAGCCACTGGAGCTCATCTCCGGTCCGGAACTCGTCGATCTGTTGCACCGTCACGGTCTGCGGGGGCGGCTCGGCGACGGAAGCCCGCAGACGCCGGGCCACCGGCCCCAGCCCGCCGCGGCTCCGGACACTCCGCCGCCTGACGACTACAACATCCTGGGAATCTCGTGGAAGGGCAGCACTGCGCTGGACGTGTGCGCTCTCGTCTGCCGTGGCGACCGGGTGCTCAGCGAGGACCACTTCGTCTTCTTCAACAACCCGCGGTTGGCGGACGGGTCGGTGCGGACTCTCCCCGCGGACGCACCCGACAGGTCCGCGATCTGCGTGTCGTTCGATGCGCTGCCGGAGGAGGCCGACCGGCTCGTTCTCGTGGCGGCCGTCGATCCGGAGATCAACCCCGAGGCCGATCTCGCCGGCTTCACGGACGCCCGCATCCGCCTGCTCGACCCGGGTATGGCTGAGCTGGGCGTGCTCGAGGTGTCGGACGGCCGGCCACGGGAGACGGCGTTGGTGCTCGGCTCCTTCCGCCGGAGACCGAACGGGGACTGGGACTTCGTACTGGGCGGCAAGGGCTACACCGGCGGGCTCGAAGAGCTCGTGCAGGACTTCGGCATCGAGGTGGAGTAGTCCTCGGACGAGCCCGCTCACCTGCCGGCCGGCACTGGAGGTCTGACGCCCGACAGAGGTTCCTCGACGGGCAGGAGTGCCATGGCGCGGTCCTGTTCGCCGGCCCTGACGAGCCGGTGGACCTCGTGCGCGAGCGGGGTGACGTCGGTGACGGAGACGAGCCACTCGTCCGCGTACCGCCTGGCGGCCTCGCCACTCAGCCCGAGCTGGAGCGACCGATGGGGCAGCGGGTTGAGGTGGAGGTCGCGTTCCGGGTCCCACTGGACGCGCGCGGGGCTGCGGCGCAGGTTGCGCTGCCAGGTGGCCCGGTCGGGGTGCACTCCCCTTACGTAGTGGGAGAGTTCGGCGTTCTCCAGGGCCCAACCGAAGCCCTCGCGGCTGATCTCCACGGCGAGGACGGTCTCCTGGCCCTCCTTGGTGCCCCATCCGCAGCGGTACATCATCCAGAGGAAGCTCGGCTTGATCCAGGTCATGCGGTCGCGCTTCCAGGCGGCCGGGAAGCGCCCGTCGCGGGCGGCGGGCAGACCGATGAGCGGCGAGTAGGCCTGGTAGACGGTGACGGTGGTGGCGGTGTGCCGGGCCCGGATCTCGTGCTGCGGTGCGGTCATGGCCCCAGGATGGCCCGGGTGTCAGGCTCCCTGCCACGGGTTTTGGGTAAGTCCGGAGCTGTCGGTGTGCGGCCCCGTCCGGCCACGAGCTGCCCGGGGCCGGCGCGTTCGCGGCCGGACGGGAGGGTCAGGGCCGTCGCGTCGGCACTCCTCGCGGTGTCGGGGTGAGGCGGAGCACGGCGCGGCGCAGCTCCGCCGCGAGACGGCGCAGGTGCGTCAGCTCTGATCGGAGGACCATGCTTCCCCGGTCAGATAGCCTGCGGCCATGGGGGGCACAGGGCAGGATGCGTTAGGGAGCATCGACACGCCGAGGCCTGAGGGCTTGTCGTGGTGGAGGCAACTGGCGCCGGTGTGGGTGAACTTCATCATCGGGCTGCCCGCCGTGGTGCCCTTGCACTCGGCCTGGTTGCTGCTGACCGAGTACCGCTCCTGCGCGTTCAACAGCGCAGGATTCGAGAGCGACTGTGGAAGTTTCGACGTCATCGAAGGGGCCGGGTGGGCCAGGGCCGGCGTCGTTGTTCTCGGCGGGCTTGGTTTGTTGCTGGTCGTAGCCATTGACGTGGTCTTCCCCGCGGCCTACGGGCATCGGATCCGACCGTGGCTGCTCGGGATGCTCGTCATTCCGGTCCCGTATCTGATCGCCATCACATCGCTTGCCCTGGTCGGTTGAGATACCGCCCGGCAATTCGTTCATCGACCGGGATTCGTGCGGTGCGGAAGCTCGATTCGGGACGACTCCCTCACCCCGCCCTCGTGGAGGGCGGGGTGAGGGGGTGGGTCCTGGGGCGGGGCAACCCCAGGGGACGGATCAGTGGTTGCGCGGGAAGCCCAGGTCCACGCCGGCCGGGGCGTCGGCCGGGTCCGGCCAGCGGGTGGTGACGACCTTGCCGCGGGTGTAGAAGTGCACTCCGTCGTTGCCGTAGATGTGGTGGTCGCCGAAGAGGGAGTCCTTCCAGCCGCCGAAGGAGTGGTAGCCCACCGGCACCGGGATCGGGACGTTGACGCCGACCATGCCGGCCTCGATCTCCAGCTGGAAGCGGCGGGCCGCGCCGCCGTCGCGGGTGAAGATCGCGGTGCCGTTGCCGAACGGCGAGGCGTTCATCAGGGCGACGCCGTCCTCGTAGGTGCCGACGCGCAGGACGCAGAGCACCGGGCCGAAGATCTCGTCGCGGTAGGCGTCGGAGTCGGTGGAGACGTTGTCCAGGAGGGACAGCCCGATCCAGTGGCCGTTCTCGAAGCCCTCGACGGTGTGGCCGGTGCCGTCCAGGACGACGTCTGCTCCCTGCGCGGCGGCGCCGGTGACGTAGGAGGCGACCTTGTCGCGGTGGGCGGCGGTGATCAGCGGACCCATCTCGGAGGCCGGGTCGTCGCCGGGGCCGATCTTGATCTTCTCGGCGCGCTCACGGATCTTCGCGACCAGTTCGTCCCCGATGGAACCGACCGCGACGACGGCGGAGATGGCCATGCAGCGCTCACCGGCGGAGCCGTACGCGGCGGAGACCGCGGCGTCGGCAGCCGCGTCGAGGTCGGCGTCGGGGAGGACCAGCATGTGGTTCTTCGCGCCGCCGAGGGCCTGTACGCGCTTGCCGTTGGCGGAGGCCGTGGCGTGGATGTACTTCGCGATGGGGGTGGAGCCGACGAAGGAGACGGCGGCGACGTCCGGGTGGGCGAGGAGGCCGTCCACGGCGACCTTGTCGCCGTGGAGCACGTTCAGCACGCCGTCGGGCAGTCCGGCCTCGGCGGCGAGCTCGGCCAGCCGGTTCGCGGCCGAGGGGTCCTTCTCGCTGGGCTTCAGGACGAAGGTGTTCCCGCAGGCGATGGCCAGCGGGAACATCCACATCGGCACCATGGCCGGGAAGTTGAACGGGGTGATGCCCGCGACGACACCGAGCGGCTGGCGGATCGAGGAGACGTCGACCCGGCTGGAGACCTGGGTCGACAGCTCGCCCTTGAGCTGGGTGGTGATGCCGCAGGCCAGCTCGACGATCTCCAGACCGCGGGCGACCTCGCCCAGCGCGTCGGAGTGCACCTTGCCGTGCTCGGCCGTGATCAGCGCGGCGATCTCGTCGCGGTGGGCGTCCAGCAGGGCGCGGTAGCGGAAGAGGACGGCGGTACGCGCGGCGAGCGAGGAGGTGCCCCAGGTCTCGTAGGCGGCCTTCGCGGCGGTCACCGCGGCGTCGACCTCCTCGGTCGAGGCGAGCGCGACGCGGGTGGTGACGGCGCCGGTGGCGGGGTCGGTGACCTCGCCGTGGTTGCCCGAGGTGCCCTCGACGGTCTTGCCACCGATCCAGTGGTTGACGGTCTTCATGACGGGGTCTCCTTCACAGGTGGCGGCGTCGGGCTGCGATCTGCCGGTCGTACTCTTTCCTGGCCTCGACCGCCGACGAGCGGGTCGCGGTCTCGGCCACGGGAACATCCCACCACGCCTGTGCGGGAGGGGGGCCCGACACTGTGTCGGGCGTTTCGGTCTCGACGTAGACACAAGTGGGACGGTCCGAGCCCCTCGCCTCGGCGAGGGCGGAGCGCAGCTCCCCCACGGTCACCGCACGCAGGACCCGCATGCCGAGGGAGGCTGCGTTCGCGGCGAGGTCGACGGGGAGCGGGGCGCCGGTGTAGGCACCGTCGCCTGTGCGGTGGCGGTAGGCGGTGGCGAAGCGTTCGGCGCCGACGGACTCGGAGAGGCCGCCGATGGACGCGTAGCCGTGGTTCTGCAGGATGACGAGCTTGACGGGCAGGCCCTCCTGCACGGCGGTGACGATCTCGGTCGGGTTCATCAGGTACGTGCCGTCGCCGACCAGCGCCCACACCGGCCGGTCGGGCGCGGCGAGCTGGACCCCGAGGGCGGCGGGGATCTCGTATCCCATGCAGGAGTAGCCGTACTCCACGTGGTACTGCCTCGGGGAGCGGGTCCGCCAGAGCTTGTGGAGGTCGCCGGGGAGGGAACCGGCCGCGTTGATGAGGATGTCGTCCTCGGTGACCAGCTCGTCCAGCGCCCCGAGGACCTGCGCCTGGGTGGGCCGGGCGTCCGGGTCGGGGGTGGCGTACGCGGCGTCGACGCGCCGCTCCCAGCGGGCCTTGGCCTCGGTGTACTCGCTCTCGTAGCCGGCCTCGACGCGGTGGCCCCGCGCGCGCAGCGCCTCCCCGAGGGCCGCGAGGGAGGTGCGGGCGTCGCCGACGAGGGTCAGGGCGGAGAGCTTGTGGGCGTCGAAGCCCGCCACGTTGAGGTTGAGGAAGCGGACGGCCGGGTCGGCGAAGAGGGTGCCGGACGCGGTCGTGAAGTCGGTGTAGCGGGTGCCGACGCCGATGACCAGGTCGGCCTCGCGGGCGAGCGCGTCGGCGGTGGCGGTGCCGGTGTGGCCGATCCCGCCGACGTCGGCGGGGTGGTCGTGGCGGAGCGAACCCTTGCCGGCCTGTGTGGAGGCGACGGGGATACGGGTGGCCGCGGCGAAGGCGGCCAGGGTGTCCTCGGCGGCGCTGTGGTGGACCCCGCCGCCGGCGACGATCAGCGGGCGGCGCGCGGCGCGCACGGCCTGGACGGCACGTTCGAGTTCGTCCGGGTCGGGGGCCTGCCGGCGCACGTTCCAGACGCGGGTCGCGAAGAACTCCTCCGGCCAGTCGTAGGCCTCGGCCTGCACGTCCTGGGGCAGCGCGAGGGTGACGGCGCCCGTGGCCTCCGGGTCGGCGAGGGTGCGCATCGCCTGGAGGGCGGCGGGGATCAGCGCCTCGGGGCGGGTGATCCGGTCGAAGTAGCGGGAGACCGGGCGCAGGCAGTCGTTCACCGACACGTCGCCCTCGTGGGGCACTTCGAGCTGCTGGAGGACCGGGTCCGCCGGACGGGTCGCGAAGGTGTCCCCGGGGAGGAGGAGTACGGGCAGGTGGTTGACGGTGGCGAGGGCGGCGCCGGTGACCAGGTTGGTGGCGCCGGGGCCGATGGAGGTGGTCACCGCGTGTGCGGACATCCGTCCCGACTGGCGTGCGTATCCGACGGCGGCGTGCACCATCGCCTGTTCGCTGCGGCCCTGGTGGAAGGGCATCGCGGGCCCGGCTTCGACGAGGGCCTGCCCGATCCCCGCGACGTTGCCGTGCCCGAAGATGCCCCAGGTGGCGCCGATCAGACGGTGTCTGTGGCCGTCGCGTTCGGTGTACTGGCGGGAGAGGAAGGCGATCAGCGCCTGGGCGGTGGTGAGCCTGCGGGTGGACGCGGTGCGCGTGGACGCGGTGCGGGATCCGGTCACGGGGCCTCCTCCGGGGCGTCGAGCGGGGACCGGCCGTCGAGCGGGGACCGGCCGTCGAGCGGGAGCCGGGGGTCGACGGGCTGGTCCGGCCAGGTCTCCCGGATCCAGCGGTGGTCCGGGTGGTCCCGGATCAGCCACTCGCGCTCCCCCGGGCCCGCCATCACGTTCAGGTAGTACAGGGTCCGGCCGGGCGGGGCGATGGACGGGCCGTGCCACCCGTCGGGGATGAGGACGGCGTCTCCGGTGGCGACCTCGGCGAGGACGTCCGTCCCGCCGGGGCGGGACGGGGACACCCGGTGGTAGCCGAGCCCGTCGCCCTCCACCTCGAAGTAGTAGATCTCCTCCAGGACGGACTCCTCGCCCGGGCGGTGCTCGTCGTGCTTGTGCGGCGGGTACGAGGACCAGTTGCCCCCGGGGGTGAGGACCTCGACGGCGATCAGCCGGTCGCACTCGAACGTGTCGGCGGCGGCGAAGTTGTTCACCTGGCGCGAGCACGCGCCGGCGCCGCGGAGTTCCACCGGTACCTCCGGCGCGGGGCCGTAGCGAGCGGGGAGTTGTCGCTCGCACTTCGCTCCTGCCAGGGCGAAGCGGCCTCCTGCGCCGGAGGCGATCTGGGCGCGGGCGTCGCGTGGGACATAGGCGAAGTCGCTCACCGCACCGAACACGTCTTTCCTGCCCAGCAGTTCAAAGATCTCACCTGCCGTCCGCACCGTACAGGAGCCGGACAACGGCAGGACGATCCATTCGCTCCCCCCGGTTACCAGGGTGTGAACACCACCCGGCTCCAGCTCCAGCACACGCAGACTCGACCGCTCCCACCCGGCTCGCTCCGGGTCGATGTCGAGGGCGTACGGGGCGCGTGACGCACGGCCCGCCTTCAGGTGGTGGTCGCGCTGCTCGTCGGACGTCGTCATGGCTCCATCCCTACCCGGCGTCCGGTCCGGCTCACAGGAGCCCGACGGCCGTGTCGACCGCGGCCGCCACGTCCCCGTCCGCCGGGTAGAGGAGCGAACGCCCGACCACCAGGCCCTGCACGGTCGGCAGCCGCAGCGCGGCGCGCCACCGCTCGTAGGCGCCGTCCGGGTCCTCCCTGACCTCACCTCCCAGCAGTACGGCGGGCAGGGTCGAGGCGCGCATGACCCGTTCCATGTCGTCGGGGTTCTCGGTGACGGGGACCTTCAGCCAGGTGTACGCGGATGTGCCGCCGAGCCCGGAGGCGATCGCGATGGAGGTGGTGACGGCGGTGGCACCCAGGTCGGTGCGCAGCCCGTCGCGGGTGCGGTGGCAGAGGAAGGGCTCGATGAAGACCGGCAGCCTGAGGGCCGCCATCTCGTCGACGGTGCGTGCGGCGGTGTGCAGGGTGTCCAGGGAGCCGGGGTCGTCGTGATCGATCCTCAGCAGGAGTTTGCCCGCGTCGTATCCGTGCCGGGCGAGGTCGGCGGGACGGTGGCCGGTGAAGCGGTCGTCGAGCTCGAACGCCGCTCCGGCGAGTCCGCCGCGGTTCATCGAGCCGAGGACGACCTTGTCGTCCAGCGCGCCGAGGAGCAGCAGGTCCTCCAGTACGTCCGCGCCCGCCAGTACCCCGTCGACACCGGGGCGGGCGAGTGCGGTGCGGAGCCGCTCCAGCAGGTCGAAGCGGTCGGCCATCGCGAGGTCGTCGTCCCCGACCGCGAGGGCGCCCCGGGCAGGGTGGTCGGCCGCGACGATCATCAGCCGTCCGGTGGGGCCGACCAGGGGCCGCCGGCGGCGGGCGCCCGCCGCCTCGGCCACCGCCTCGGGCCGTTGGGCACGCAGGCGTACGAGGTCGGCGGGGCCGGCCGCGGCGGGCGTGGTCATCGCGCCCCTCAGGCGGGGCCGGCGGTCATGGGGCTCCCTCCCCGGCGGGCCCGGCCGTCATCGGGTCCGTTCCGCGTTCGCGGGCGCCACAGCACCGTCCCTGACGGCCTGTTCGACCTCGTACGGATACGGCATCGCGGAGGAGCAGGCCAGCCGCGAGGCGACGACGGCCCCTGCCGCGTTCGCGTAGCGCATGATCTCGGGGGTCCTCCAGCCGGCGAGAAGCCCGTGGCAGAGGGCGCCGCCGAAGGCGTCCCCCGCGCCCAGACCGTTGACGACATCGACGGGCAGGGGAGGGATCTCGGCCGTGGTGCCGTCCCGGTGGACCGCGAGGACACCCGCCGGCCCCTGTTTGACGACGGCGAGTTCGGGTCCGGCGTCGAGCAGGGCGCGGGCCGCCGCGTGCGGTTCGCGTTCGCCGGTGGCGACCTCGCACTCGTCGAGGTTGCCGACGGCGACCGTGGCGTGGGCGAGCGCCTGGCGGTAGTGGGTGCGCGCGTAGCGGATGCCGTCCTGGTCCTTCCCGCCCCCGTCCGCGCCGCCTCCCGCGCCGTGGCCGTCGCCCCAGAACATGGGCCGCCAGTCCAGGTCGAAGACGGTGGCGCGCGGGGAGGCCGGGGTTCCCGGGTGGGCGCCGCGCGCCCCTAGGGCGGCGAGGGTCGCGGAGCGGCTGGGCTCGGCGCAGAGCCCGGTGCCGGTCATCCAGAACACCCGGGCGTCCCGGATCGCGTCCAGGTCGAGTTCCCCGGTGCGGATCTCCAGGTCGGGGGCCTTGGGCTGCCGGTAGAAGTAGAGGGGGAAGTCGTCCGGCGGGAAGAGCTCGCAGAAGGTCACGGGAGTCGGGTACTCGGCGACGGCGCCGACCCATCTGTCGTCCACCCCGAACTCCCGCAGCGCCTGGTGGAGGTAGTCGCCGAAACCGTCCTCGCCGGTCCGGGTGACGACCGCCGTGCGGCGGCCCAGGCGGGCCGCGGCGACCGCCACGTTGGACGGTGAGCCGCCGAGGAACTTCCCGAAGGTCTCGACACGGGCGAGCGGTACACCGGTCTGCAGCGGGTAGATGTCCACCCCGATACGCCCCATGGTGATCACGTCGTACGGCTCACGCATACGCATCCCTTCCACCCGGCGCTCCGGCCCGGCGCGTCACCCCGGGGCAGGGAACTCCCGGCCCGGGTGCGGGTCGTCGTGTCCTCGGACGTCCCGTCAGGTGCGGACAGCGGAGCGTCCGATGCCGGTGCCGACACCGCACCGGGCCGCTCCGTCCGGTCCTTCCCGGCCACCGGCTCCCGGCCGGCGGGAGACGGTCCTCCGAGGACTCTTCCTAGCCCTCGCAGGGGACCCTGTCAACACTTTGTCCGGACATTCGGACGAACCCTTGACACCCTTCCCGGGGAACTGGAGGGTGGGCGATATGACCTCCTCCGTACCATCTCCGGCCCGCATCCGCATCGGTTCGGCACCTGACTCGTGGGGGGTGTGGTTCCCGGACGATCCACAACAGGTGCCCTGGGAACGCTTCCTGGACGAGGTGTCCGAGGCGGGCTACGAGTGGATCGAACTCGGGCCGTACGGCTATCTGCCGACCGACCCGGCCCGGCTCGCGGACGAGACCGCGCGCCGGAACCTCGCGGTCTCGGCGGGCACCGTCTTCACGGGATTGCACCACGGCCCCTCGGTCTGGGACCGGACCTGGGAGCATGTCGCGGACATCGCGGCACTCACCCGGGCGATGGGCGCCGGGCATCTGGTGGTCATCCCGTCCTTCTGGCGGGACGACAGGACGGGCGAGGTCCTGGAGGACCGCACGCTCACCGCGGAGCAGTGGCGCGACCTGACCTCGCAGACGGAGCGCCTGGCACGGGAGGTCCGTGACCGCTACGGGCTCGGGATCGTCGTACATCCGCATGCCGACACGCACATCGACAGCGAGGAGAACGTCGAACGCTTCCTCGACGCCACCGACCCGGATCTCGTATCCCTCTGCCTCGACACCGGCCACTACGCGTACTGCGGCGGGGACAGCGTGAAGCTCATCAGGACGTACGGGGAGCGGATCGGTTACCTGCACCTGAAGCAGGTCGACCCCGAGGTGCTCGCCGATGTCGTCGCGAACGAGGTGCCGTTCGGTCCGGCGGTCGCACGCGGGGTGATGTGCGAGCCGCCGGGCGGCGTACCGGCGCTGGAGCCCGTGCTGGACGCCGCGCGAGCCCTGGGCAGGGATCTGTTCGCCGTCGTCGAGCAGGACATGTATCCCTGCCCGCCCGACAGGCCTCTCCCCATCGCCCGCCGCACCCGGGAGTTCCTCCGCATCTGCGGGCCCGCGCGGCCCGCCTCCTGAACCCGGCCTCCCGATCCGCCCGGCGGCCGCGAGACGGCCGCCCCTCGGGCCGCCGGCCCCTCCCCGGCCACGCACGCCCGACCGGCACACGGCCCTCGCCCGGATCGCCTCCCGCCCCGGCGACAGGGGCCGTCGAGTACGGGCGCGCCCCTCGGCGGGGCGTGCGGTCCGCCCCGGGCGCTCAGGCGCGCTTCGACGGTTCGATCACGGTGACACCCGCTCCCGGTGCGGCGCCCATCGCCGCGAGTGCGGCGGGCGCGGCGTCCAGGCCGATGAGGGAGGTCACCAGACGGTCCGGCCGCAGCGTGCCGTCCCGGACCATGCCCATCATCCGCGGGTAGTCGTGGGCGGCCATCCCATGGCTGCCGAGGATCTCCAGCTCCAGCCCGATCACCCTCGCCATGGGAACCACGGGGTCACCGGCCGCCGACGGCAGCAGCCCCACCTGGACGTGCCGGCCCCGCCATCTCAGGCCGCGCACCGAGGCGGCGCAGGTGACGGGGGAGCCCAGGGCGTCGAGCGACAGGTGCGCCCCGCCACCGGTCAGCTCGCGCACGGCCTCGTCCGCGCCGTCCGGGTGCTCCGAGGCGTCCACGCACGCGTACGCCCCGAAGGCGCGCGCCAGTTCCAGGGCCCGCGGCGACACGTCCACGGCCACCACCCGGGCACCGCACGCCACCGCGATCATGACGGCCGACAGCCCGACACCGCCGCAGCCGTGGACGGCGACCCACTCCCCCGCCGCGACCCGGCCCTGCCCCACCACGGCGCGGAACGCCGTGGCGAAGCGGCAGCCGAGCGCGGCGGCCGTCGCCGGAGACAGCCCCTCGGGAACATGTACGAGGTTGACGTCGGCCTCCTCCAACGCCACGTACTCGGCGAACGAGCCCCAGTGGGTGAAGCCGGGCTGGGTCTGGCGTTCGCACACCTGCTGGGCGCCGGAGGCACAGGCCGCACACCGGCCGCAGGCACAGACGAAGGGCACCGTGACCCGGTCACCGGCCCGCCAGTTCCGCACGCCGGATCCCACGCCCTCGACCACTCCCGCGAGCTCGTGGCCCGGTACGTGCGGGAGGACGATGCCCGGATCGTGCCCCATCCAGCCGTGCCAGTCGCTCCGGCAGAGACCGGTGGCCTCCACCCGGACCACGACGCCTCCGGCCGGGGGAGCCGGATCCGGGAGGTCGCGTACCCGTGCCTCCCGGCCGAACTCCTCGAACACCACTGCCCGCACGGCTCCGCCTCTCCGCCCGGGGCGCACCCCGGCCCTCGAAGCCGGGTACGGGCCGGACACCCCGGCCGTACCCGGCTTCCTCGTTCTCGCCCTCGGTCCGGTGAATCTACGCTCCGGGTGGGGTCCTGTCGCCGAGGACCGGGAGCCGAGGGCAGTGACGGACGGCCACCCGGAGCGCCTGGCCCGCGACACGCCCGCCCGGCGGACGCACGGGAGCCTCAATACCCCCTAGGGGTATACTGTCATCAGGGCGGGCCACCCTCCGGGCTTCCCGGACGGCCCACCGCGCCCACTCGCACCACCGAAGAGGAGAACGCCATGACCGCCGAGACCGACACGCCCCGGGCCGCGGGTACCTGCTGCTCGTCCACCGGCGCCCAGGACACGACCGCCGGGACGCGTGCCGCCGGTGTGACCACCGTGTACGAGGTGAAGGGCATGACCTGCGGCCACTGCGAGGGGGCCGTCTCCGAGGAGATCTCGGAGATCGAGGGGGTCACCTCGGTGAGGGCGGAGGCCGCCACTGGCCTGGTGACCGTCGGCTCGGCCGCCGCCCTACCCGAGGACGCCGTCCGGGCCGCCGTGGACGAGGCGGGTTACGAACTCGTCGGCCGTCACGCCTGACCCGCACCGCCGCCGGGGCGCCGATACTGGTGGGGGAAAGCCCGACCGCTCGACCCAGGAGTCCGCACACATGGCCAGCACCACGGCAGCCGAGGCTCCGGCGGCGGAGACCTCCGATGCCGAGTTGACGATCGGCGGGATGACCTGCGCCTCCTGCGCGGCCCGCGTGGAGAAGAAGCTCAACCGGATGGACGGCGTCACCGCCACCGTCAACTACGCGACCGAGAAGGCCCGCGTCTCCTACGGCGCCGGCACCACGCTCGACGACCTCGTGGCCACGGTGGAGAGAACGGGCTACACGGCCGAGCCCGTCGTCCGCCCCGCACCCCCGGCCCGGGCACCCGAGGACATCCCGGCGCCGGGCGGACCGGCCGCGACCCCGGGGGGCACCGGCCCCGCCCCGCCCCAGGACGCGGACGCCCCAGTCCTGGAGCCGGGCACCTCCCACGGGGCGGCGGACCGTGCGGCGGAAGAGGCCCTTGCCGCGCTGCGCCGGCGCCTCACCGTCTCGGCGGTGCTGGCACTTCCGGTGGTCCTTCTGGCCATGGTGCCCGCGCTCCAGTTCGACAACTGGCAGTGGCTGTCGCTCACCCTGGCCGCCCCGGTCGTCGTCTGGGGCGGCCTGCCCTTCCATCGGGCCGCGTGGACGAACCTGCGCCACGGGGCGGCGACGATGGACACCCTGGTGTCCATCGGCACCCTCGCGGCCTTCGGCTGGTCGCTGTGGGCCCTGTTCCTCGGCGACGCGGGCACACCCGCGATGCGGCACGGGTTCGAGGTCACGGCGGCAGGCTCCACCCCCGCGTCCACCATCTACCTGGAGGTGGCGGCAGGGGTCGTCGCCTTCATCCTGCTGGGCCGTTACCTGGAGGCACGGGCCCGGCGGAAGGCCGGCGCGGCCCTGCGGGCCCTGCTCGGCCTCGGCGCGAAGGACGTCTCGGTCCTCCGCCCGGCCACCGCGCCCGGTCGGGAGCCCGAGGAGGTACGCCTCCCCGTCCAGCGGCTCCTCGTGGGCGACCGCTTCGTGGTGCGGCCCGGCGAGAAGATCGCCACGGACGGTGTCGTGATCGAGGGCCGCTCGGCCGTCGACGCCTCGATGCTCACCGGGGAGTCCGTCCCGGTGGACGCCGCCCCCGGGGACTCCGTCGCCGGGGCGACGCTCAACACGTCCGGGCGGCTGGTCGTCGAGGCGACCAGGGTCGGCGCCGACACCCAGCTGGCGCGCATCGCCGCCCTCGTGGAGGAGGCCCAGAGCGGCAAGGCCGCCGCCCAGCGCCTCGCGGACCGGATCTCCTCGGTCTTCGTCCCCGTGGTGCTGCTGCTCGCCCTCGCGACGCTGGTCGGCCAGTTGCTCGCGACCGACGACATCACCGCCTCCTTCACCGCGGCCGTCGCCGTGCTGATCATCGCCTGCCCCTGCGCTCTGGGTCTCGCCACACCGACCGCCCTCCTCGCGGGCACGGGGCGCGGCGCCCAGCTGGGCATCCTCGTCAGGGGGCCCGAGGTGCTGGAGACGGCCCGGCGGATCGACACGGTCGTACTCGACAAGACCGGCACGGTCACCACCGGCCGGATGACGCTGGTACGCGTGCACACCGCGCCCGGTTCCACCGAGGCGGAGGTGCTGCGCCTCGCGGGCGCCCTGGAGAACGCCTCCGGGCACCCGGTGGCGCGTGCGGTCGCCGCCGGGGCCGCGGCCCGCGCGGGCGGGGCGCTGCCCGCCCCCGACGGCTTCACCGACCTGCCCGGCCTGGGGGTGCGGGGCACCGTGGACGGGCACGACGTACTGGCCGGCCGGGACCGGCTCGTCACCGACGCCGGGATCGCGCTGCCGCCCCAGCTGGCCACCGCCCTCGCCGAGGCCGCGGCCCGGGGTGCCACGACGGTGACCGTGGCCTGGGACGGTGCCGCGCACGGGGTGCTGGAGGTGGCGGACACGGTGAAGGAGAGCAGCGCGGAGGCCGTCGCCGAGCTCCGCGCCCTGGGGCTCGAACCGATCCTGCTGACCGGGGACAACCGGGCGGCGGCGGAGAGCGTGGCCCGCGCGGTGGGCATCACGGAGATCCACGCGGAGGTCCTCCCGGAGGGGAAGGCCGAGGTCGTACGGCGTCTCCAGGCCGGGGGCCGGTCCGTCGCGATGGCCGGTGACGGCGTCAACGACGCGGCGGCGCTCGCGGCGGCCGATCTGGGTCTTTCGATGGGCTCCGGGGCCGACGCGGCGATCGAAGCGGCGGACATCACGCTGGTTCGTGGAGATCTCAAGGTGACAGCTGACGCGATCCGCCTCTCAAGGCGTACTCTGTCCACCATCAGAAGCAACCTCTTCTGGGCCTTCGGCTACAACGTGGCCGCACTGCCTTTGGCTGCGTTCGGGCTGCTCAGCCCCATGATCGCGGGTGCGGCGATGGCGTTTTCGTCGGTCTTCGTCGTGACGAACAGCCTGAGGTTGCGCTCCTTCACATAATTTCTACAAAGAGACTTAGATCACACCGATTCGAGGGTAACCATCTGATGGGTTGGTGAGTCTAAGAGTGCGATGCCAAGGATGTCTTGGGGGACGTCCGATGGAGTGTCTTGGGGGACGCTCCATGGCAAGTGTTGGCCGGGGCACGTGCACCGGGGAGCTTTGAGCGGCCCTCCCGTACGTACGTACCCCGGCGAGCCGCACACAGCAGTACCGAACTGAATACGCACCACCGCAGAACAACGGGAGTTCAGGCTCCCTTCAGACGCCCGGCCGGATCCCGTGGGGGGAATCCGCTCCGGGATATGGGAAACGCCCTGTCCGTCGACCCGTGGGGGGATCGACGGCGGGGCGTTTCTCGCGTTCCCCCCGGCCCCCCGGCGCGCGCCGGAGCGCGGGCGGCGCCACAGCCGGCGCCCGGGGCGCCGGGGCGCCTCCACAGGCCCCGTGACGCCGAATCGCCCCGGACACCGCGCCCCCACAGGGGCGAGCGCGGTACGCGGGGCGAAGGATGCCGACCGGAAGGAGGGTCGGGGTGTGTCAGCGGTCCTCGGGCGTCAGCGGCCCTCGACCGGGACGAAGTCGCGCAGGACCTCGCCGGTGTAGATCTGGCGCGGGCGGCCGATGCGGGATCCCGGCTCCTTGATCATCTCGTGCCACTGGGCGATCCAGCCGGGGAGGCGGCCGAGCGCGAACAGCACGGTGAACATCTCCGTCGGGAAGCCCATGGCGCGGTAGATCAGGCCCGTGTAGAAGTCCACGTTGGGGTAGAGGTTGCGCGAGACGAAGTACTCGTCGGAGAGTGCGTGCTCCTCCAGCTTGAGCGCGATGTCGAGCAGCTCGTCGGACTTGCCGAGCGAGGAGAGCACATCGTGCGCCGCGGCCTTGATGATCTTGGCGCGGGGGTCGAAGGACTTGTACACCCGGTGGCCGAAGCCCATCAGGCGGACGCCGTCCTCCTTGTTCTTCACCTTCTGGATGAAGGAGTCGACGTCGCCGCCGTTGGCCTGGATGCCTTCGAGCATCTCCAGCACCGACTGGTTGGCGCCACCGTGCAGCGGGCCCCACAGGGCCGAGATGCCGGCGGAGATCGAGGCGAACATGTTCGCCTGCGAGGAGCCCACCAGGCGCACGGTGGAGGTCGAACAGTTCTGCTCGTGGTCCGCGTGGAGGATGAGCAGCTTCTCGAGCGCGGAGACGACGACCGGGTCCGGCACGTACTCCTGGGCCGGGACGGAGAACGTCATGCGCAGGAAGTTCTCGACGTAGCCGAGGTCGTTGCGCGGGTAGACGAACGGGTGCCCGATCGACTTCTTGTAGGCGTACGCCGCGATCGTCGGCAGCTTGGCGAGCAGGCGGATCGTCGAGAGGTGGCGCTGCTCCTCGTCGAACGGGTTGTGGCTGTCCTGGTAGAACGTGGACAGCGCGCTGACGACCGAGGAGAGCATGGCCATCGGGTGGGCGTCGCGCGGGAAGCCGTCGAAGAAGCGCTTGACGTCCTCGTGCAGCAGCGTGTGCTGGGTGATCTCGTTCTTGAAGGCCGACAGCTCGTCGACCTTGGGAAGGTCACCGTTGATCAGCGTGTAGGCGACCTCGAGGAACGTGGAGCTCTCGGCGAGCTGCTCGATCGGGTAGCCGCGGTACCGCAGGATGCCCTGCTCGCCGTCGAGATAGGTGATGGCGGATTTGTAGGCGGCCGTGTTGCCGTACCCGCTGTCCAGCGTCACCAGGCCCGTATGAGCCCGGAGCTTCCCGATGTCGAAGCCCTTGTCGCCGACGGTGCTGTCGATCACCGGGTAGGTGTACTCGCCATCGCCGTACCGCAGTACTACAGAGTTGTCGCTCTCGCTCACGTCATCCCTCACCGACGTAGTGCCTCTTCTTCGAGGTGCCCTGACTTGTACTCCACCCTCCCCCATTTGGCTCAGGAGAGTGCACTCGGGGTCGCCCATTGGGCCGACTGGCGGCACTGAGTGCCGTCAACTTTCTCATCCTGCCCCCTGCACAGCGGTTCCGGAAGGGCACAGTGATGTTTCCCACCGTTTTGATCGATCATTTTTCCGGACCGCCTTCGAGGCCGCCTCCACGCAACCGGAAATCAAGCCCGGTACAGCGCCTGCCTGCGGAAACCGTGCGCACCGCCTGCCCGATGGCCTTGCGTGAACCGACCAGGACGACCAGCTTCTTGGCCCTCGTCACCGCCGTGTACAGCAGGTTGCGCTGCAGCATCATCCACGCACTGGTGGTGACGGGGATGACGACCGCCGGATACTCGCTGCCCTGGGAGCGGTGGATGGTCATCGCGTAGGCGTGCGCCAGTTCGTCGAGTTCGTCGAAGTCGTAGCCGATCTCCTCGTCCTCGTCGGTCAGGACCGTCAGCGTCTGCTCGTCCGGATCGAGAGCGGTGACGACGCCGACCGTACCGTTGAAGACCCCGTTCTCCCCTTTTTCGTAGTTGTTACGGATCTGTGTCACCTTGTCGCCTACCCGGAAGACCCTGCCCCCGAACCGCTTCTCGGGAAGACCGGGGCGGCCGGGCGTGATGGCCTGCTGGAGCAGCCCGTTGAGGTGTCCGGCGCCCGCCGGACCGCGGTGCATGGGGGCGAGCACCTGCACGTCGCGGCGCGGGTCCATGCCGAACTTCGCGGGGATGCGGCGGGACGCGACGTCCACGGCGAGCACACCGGCGTCCTCCGTCTCGTCCTCCACGAAGAGGAAGAAGTCGTCCAGGCCCTGGGTCACCGGCGGAACACCCGAGTTGATCCGGTGGGCGTTGGTGACCACCCCGGACTTCCGGGCCTGCCGGAAGATGGTCGTCAGCCGCACCGCCGGCACGGGGCCGCCTTCGGCGAGCAGATCTCCCAGCACCTCTCCGGCACCGACCGACGGGAGTTGGTCCACGTCCCCCACCAGCAGGAGGTGCGCCCCGGGGGCCACCGCCTTGACCAGCTTGTTGGCGAGCAGCAGATCGAGCATCGACGCCTCGTCGACGACGACCAGATCGGCGTCCAGGGGGCGTTCGCGGTCCCAGGCCGCGTCTCCCCCGGGCTTCAGCTCCAGGAGGCGGTGCACGGTGGACGCCTCCGCGCCCGTCAGCTCGGCGAGGCGCTTCGCGGCGCGCCCGGTCGGAGCGGCCAGGACCACCTTCGCGTCGCGCGCACGGGCCAGCTCGACCACGGAGCGGACGGTGAAGGACTTCCCGCAGCCGGGGCCACCGGTGAGGACGGCGACCTTCCTGGTGAGCGCCAGCCGGACCGCGGCCTCCTGCTCGGGCGCCAGGGTCGCCCCGGTACGCCGCGCGAGCCAGGCGAGCGCCTTGTCCCAGTCGACGTCCTGGAAGCCGGGCAGCCGGTCCTCCGGCGTACGCAGCAGCCGCTGGACCTGGGAGGCCAGGGAGATCTCCGCACGGTGGAAGGGGACCAGGTACACGGCGGTGACGGGCTGCCCGCCCTCGGGCCCGGGCACCTTCTCCCGTACGACGCCCTCCGGGTCCTCGGCGAGCTCGGCCAGGCACTCGATCACCAGCCCGGTGTCGACCTGGAGGAGCTTCACCCCGTCGGCGATCAGCCGCTCCTCGGGGAGGAAGCAGTGGCCCTGGTCGGTCGACTGCGACAGCGCGTACTGGAGACCGGCCTTGACCCGTTCCGGGCTGTCGTGCGGGATGCCGACGGCCTGGGCGATGCGGTCGGCGGTGAGGAACCCGATGCCCCAGACGTCGGCGGCGAGCCGGTAGGGCTGGTTCCTCACGACGGAGATCGAGGCGTCCTCGTACTTCTTGTAGATCCGCACGGCGATGGAGGTGGAGACCCCGACGCTCTGGAGGAAGACCATGACCTCCTTGATCGCCTTCTGCTCCTCCCAGGCCGCGGCGATCATCTTCGTCCGCTTGGGACCGAGACCGGGCACCTCGACGAGCCGCTTCGGGTGCTGCTCGATGATGTCGAGGGTGTCCACACCGAAGTGGGTGGTGATGCGGTCGGCCATCACCGGGCCGATGCCCTTGATCAGGCCGGAGCCGAGGTAGCGGCGGATGCCCTGGATGGTCGCGGGGAGCACCGTCGTGTAGTTGTCGACGAGGAACTGCCTGCCGAACTGCGGGTGCGAGCCCCACCGCCCCTCCATCCGCAGGGACTCGCCGGGCTGGGCACCCAGCAGCGAGCCGACGACGGTGAGCAGATCGCCCGCGCCTCTGCCGGTGTCGACACGGGCGACGGTGTAGCCGTTCTCCTCGTTGGCGTAGGTGATCCGCTCCAGGACGCCTTCGAGCACGGCGGTGTGGGACATGGGGCAGACGCTATCGGGTGGCACCGACACCGCGCGGGCCGGTGCGGGAGAACCGGGGCGGGAGGGCCGTGTGCCTGCCCTCCGCGCTCCCGGGCTCTCTCCGGCTAACGGCTGCCGCGTACCGCGGCGAGCATCGCCTCGATCAGCAGGGTGTTCTCCCTGTCCGCGCTGTCCCCCAGCGCGAACCGGCTGCGGATGTAGGCATAGGCCAGGCGGTCGGAGGGGCTGGCGAACGCCATGGCGCCCGCGGCGCCCCCGTGGCCGAAGGCGTCCGGGCCGAGCGCCGAGTAACGGTTGTCGAGGGTCTGGAACCCCAGGGCGAACCGGCTCTCGCAGTTGCCGACCAGGTCGATGCCCTCCGAATGGATCCGGGTGAACTCCTCGGTCGTGTCCGGGTCGAGCAGTGCGGGACTGCCGTCCAGGACTCCGATGACGGCGGCGTAGGCGGCCGCCGCGCCCCTGGCGGAGGCCACTCCGCCGGCCGAGCCCTGGCCCAGAGCCCTGGTGAGCCGGAAGTTGGGGAAGACGGAGAGGTCCGGCATATGGGTCCTGCTGAACGCTATCGCCTCCAGCTTCCCCGGCTCCGGCGGCACTTCGTCGTCCGGGCCGGGCACCGCGGGGGTGACGTCCAGGTACAGGGAGTCCAGTTCCTCGGGGAGCCCGAGGTAGAAGCCGAGGTCACGCGGTCCGCGCACCCGCTGCTCCCACCAGTCCTGCAGGCTCCGCCCGGTGGCCCTGCGGACGACCTCGCAGAGGAGGGCGGAGATCACGAGCCCGTGGTAGCCGAACCCCTCGCCGGGGGTCCAGTACGGGGCCTGTGCGGCGAGGCGCTCCGCGATGACCGCTTCGTCGGCCAGCTCCTCGATCGTGAGGGCTTCGTCGACACCGATCACGCCCGCCTGGTGGGCGAGCAACTGCCGCAGCGTGACGGCCTCCTTGCCCGCCTGGGCGAACTCCGGCCAGTACGAGGCGACCGTACGGTCGAGGTCGAGTATCCCGTCCTGGACGAGCAGGGCCACGACGATGTAGGCGGCGCCCTTGCTGATCGAGAACACACCGGTCACGGTGTCGCCCTCGACCCCCGGTCCTGCCCAGAGGTCCACGACACGCGCCCCGTCGTGGTGGACGGCCACCTGCAATCCGGTCGGCCGCGGCTGCTGCCGCACCACCTGCTCGAAGGCCTCCCGTACGCCTTCGAAACCGGGGCGCACCTCCCCGTGCACCGTGGCCTCGCCGGTCTCGCGGTCGCTCGCCAACATGTCTCTCCCCTGTCGTCACCATGCGGATGCGGTCGCTCGGCTCTGCCGGGTGGTCGCGGAGGCATTGCCGACGCCTCGACACCTGCACATCGTCGGTCCCGCTGAGCGCGGAGGCTAGCAGGTGGGACGCTGTCGAAGCGCTTCCGGGGACCCTCACCGAGCCCTGCCGCAGGGGCCGTTCGGCGCCACCGCCCCGAACCCCTGGCGTACGCCGGGCCCGGTATCTATGCTGCGAGTCGTCCACGCCGTCGCCCAGCCCCCGTCCGGCCCGGCACCGCACCGTGCCCCAAGGGGAAGTCCATGTCCGCACACCGCGTCTCCGCCCTCGTCGCCATACCCGTCGCCGCTCTTCTGCTGACCGCCTGCGGCAGCGACGAGGTGCACGGGACGATCACGGAGAAGGAGCACAAGGCCGCCCGCACCACCTGGTCCACCGAGCCGGTCACGAAACGGCAGTGCACCACGACCAGGAAGGACGGCAAGTCCAAGCAGTCGTGCCGGTCGGTGAAGACCGGCACCAAGCGCGTCTCCCACCGGGAGCCGGAGTGCTGGCAGATCGAACTCGACGACGACGCGCACGAGCTGTGCATCGCGAAGAGCAAGTGGGACAAGGTGCGCGTCGGCGACAAGTGGTGAGTGGGGGCGCCCCGTTGGCGTCGTGAGAGGTGGGCTCCTCCTCGGCTCCCGGTGAAGAGCGCCGGCCGGACCGCGAACGCTCAGCCGGTGACCGCGGTCGCCTCGACCTCGACCAGGTGTTCCGGGATGTCCAGTGCGGCGACGCCCAGCAGCGTGGCGGGCGGTACCGGGGTGGTGCCCAGGCGGGCCGAGGCCCGGGCGATGCCGTCCAGCAGTTGGGGCATCCTGTCGGGGGTCCAGTCGACGACGTACACGGTCAGTCTCACGACGTCGTCGAAGGACGCCCCTGCTCCGGCCAGGGCGGTGGCGACGTTCAGGTAGGACTGTTCGACCTGGGCCGCCAGATCGCCTTCGCCGACCGTGGCACCGTCGGCGTCCCAGGAGACCTGCCCCGCGACGTGGACGGTCCTCGTTCCGGTGGCGATCGACACCTGACGGTAGGCGCCGACCACCGGTAGTCCCTCGGGGTCGATCAGTGTGACGGGCATGCTGTTCGCCTCCTTGCCGCGGGCCCACGGCCCGGGCTCCGGCTCTCTTGTGGTCACCGGGGAACCGTAGGAGAGTGAGGCCTGACGTGGAAGAAGGCACTTTTCGGTGACGGGGGAACCCGATGGTGACCAAGCAGGTCAGTGGTGCGTCCGGCGAGGAGAACGACGATCTGCGACGCGCGGATTCACTCGCGCGGGAGATCTTCTCGGACGTGGCCAACAAGTGGACGCTGCTGATCATCGAGGCCGTGGGTGACCGCACCCTGCGCTTCAGCCAGGTCCGTGACGCGGTCGAGGGCATCAGCCACAAGATGCTCACGCAGAACCTGCGCATGCTGGAGCGCAACGGGCTGGTCGAGCGGACCGTGTATCCGACGGTGCCTCCGCGCGTGGAGTACCGGCTCACCGAACCGGCCAGGGATCTGCGGCGGACGGTCGACATGATGTGCGACTGGACCCGGCGGCACATCCGCCATGTCGAGTCCTCGCGACGCGGATTCGGCATCCGGGCGGCCGATCTCGAGGCGTGAGCGCCGGGCCCCGGAGCGGGCTCGGCCGTCCTGCGATCGCTGCCCGCGCCCGTGGGCCCGGCCGGGACACCGGGCGAGGCGTACGGGCCCGGCGCCCTTCCGTTCGCCCCGGCCCCGGCCGGTCCTGCGGCCCGGCGGGCCTTCTCGGCGATTGCGGAGCCGCTTCCCCCGTTCAACACTGGTCAGGGGGCTGTGTGGGGGGTGACGTGCCGATCGAGGATGTGCACCCGGAATGGCCGACACCGACAGCACGAACGACCAGGAACCTGAGCAGGACCGGTACGACGGACCGGCCCTCCCGGAGGAAGCCGGGAGCCCCGAGGGGCCGTCGGACGTCTTTCTCGATGTTCCCGCACTGCATCTCGACGAGCTCGGCCTGGAGGTCGAGGATCTCCGGGCTCGGGTCTCGCTGCAGGCCGAAGTGCTCGATCTGCTGAAGCTCAATGTGGGAGCCGACGTCCAACTCGGGCGCGTGCAACTGGACATCAAGGGGGTCGACGTCCAGGCGCAGCTGAAGGTGAGGCTGCAGAACGTGGCGAGGATTCTCGCGCGGGTGCTGGAGACCGTCGACCGGAATCCTCAGATCCTCGAACAGCTGACTCGCGGGCTGGGCTCGGCGGCCGAGGAGATCGGCGGCGGCGCGGGCAAGGCCGTCGGAGAGCTCGGTGAGGGCGCGAGTGCGGCGGTGGAGGACGTCGGCAGGGGCGCGGGCTCCGCGGTGGAGGACGTGGGCGAGGGCGCGGGCTCCGCGGTGGAGGACGTGGGCGAGGGTGCGGGCGGAGCCGTCGAGGATGTCGGCCGGGGTGCCGGTGCCGCCGTGGAGGACGTCGGGGAGGGCGCGGGAGCCGCCACCGAACAGGTCGGCCGGGGCGCGGGAGCCGCCACCGAACAGGTCGGGCAGGGCACCGGCGAGGCTGCGAAACAGGTCGGTCAGGGTGCGGGAAAGGCTGCCGGGGACGTGGGCGAGGGCGCGGCAGACGCGGCGAAGCAGCTCGGCGAAGGCGCCGGCGAGGCGACGGAGACGGTGGGCGAAGGCGCCGGGGAGGCGACCGGTGGAGCGGGCGAGAACGTGGGAGACGTCGCGCGGAAGGCCTCCCGGAGCGCCGGTGAGGTGTCGGGCGGTGCGGCGGACGCCGCGGGGGAAGCGCTCGACGAGGGCGTCGAGGGCGTCGAGCAGGACGGCGACGGCGGGGACCGGGCGGGGACCGGCGCGAAGGACGATACGGAAGAGCTGGAAGGGGCCGAGGGCACCCCGAGGGCGAAGCGCGAGGATACGTCCGACCCGCACAGGGGCGGGAGGAAGTCCGCCCGCGCGCCGGAGGTCAGGTCGGGAAGCGGGCGCGCGCACCACGGGCGGGAGCCGGTCAAGGCCCGTCGCCCGGTGCGTCGCCGGAAGGGCTGACGCCGCCAGGTACGGGTGCGGCGTCGGGGTTGCCGGGCCGGAAGGGCTCTCGCCGGCCGGCGCCCCGGGGGCGGCACCTGGAAGTGCCCTTCCGTCACCCTCCGTGGGCGGCGCGCCCACTCGAATGGCGTAGCCGGGGCAAGGGGCGGAGAGTGGGTAACGAAGGGCGGCGAGGCGCTCCGGGACCCCGGGTATCCCGTTTCTGGAACCAGCGCCCGGCGCTCGCGCGAAAGCCTTCCCGGGGGAAGAACTCCAAGTGAGACGGCTGGTTTCCTCGGTCGTCACCGGACAGCGGTGATCGTGGAGTGAAGCTCCTCGGCCGTCGGCGGGTCCTGACGGCCCCGGCGTCAGCTGATCCGCGGACGAGCCGTCGAGGTGGTGGACCCATGGATGAGAAGACGAAAGCCGCACTGGCCTCAGGGCTGGCAGGCGGCTACGTACTGGGACGGACCAAGAAGGGCAAGCTGGCGTTGAGCGTCGCGATGTTCCTGGCGGGCAGGAACATCAGCCTGGAGCCGCGGCAGCTGGCCGCTCAGGCGGTCCGGCGCCTCGGGGAGATGCCTCAGGTCGCCGGAGTTCAGAAGCAGATCCGCGCCGAGGGGGTGGACGCGGCCCGCGGTGCCGTGACCGCCGTCGCCAACCGCGGTGTCGGCTCGTTGGCCGACGCCATCGGCAAGCGTGCCCTCGACCTCAGGAGCAAGGGCGAGGAGGACGGCTCCGCGGACGACGCGGAGGCCGGCGCCGAGGACACCGAAGACGTTGAAGACGCCGAGCAGGGCGAGGACGAGGAAGAGGAAGCCGAGGACGAGGGAGCTTCGCCGGCAGGCCGTGGACGCCGAGGGCCGGGGAAGGACTCCACCGAGTCCGCCGGCCGCCGGAAGGCTCCTCCCGCCAAGAAGACCGCACCGGCGAAGAAGAAGGCCTCCCAGGCTCCGGCCAGGAAAGCGGGAGCAAGGCGTACGACCGCCCAGAAGAAGACGGCGGACGAGCCGTCGTCCGGCAGGGCTTCGAAGAACACGTCCAGCCGCGCCCAGGGCCGGAGGTAGCACGTCATGACGAAGACAGATGACGCCCCGAAGCAGGACGAGAAGTCAGCGATCGACCATCTCCGCGAGGAGATGGCCAACTACATGGGCGCGCGTCTCGATCGGGCCGCCGAGACGGTGGGACAGAAGGTCACCGACCTCACCGGCCGGCTCACCGATGTCACCGAGAACGGTGGCGAGTTGCCCGGAATCGGATCTCGTCTGCTGCAGGGCGAGTCACCGGTGCGGGCTCTCGTCTCGGAGAAGGCGAAGTCGGCGGCGAGCGGAGTCGCGGACAAGGTGAAGGACGCCTTCGGCGGCGGTGGCGGAGGCAAGCCCGGCGGCCCCAAGGTCACCAACATGATCGAGGTGCTGGACGTCGGGGTGCCCCTGCGCGTGGCCTACGACAAGTGGACGCAGTACGAGGACTTCAGCGGCTTCGCCAAGGGTGTGCAGAGCGTGTCCACGGAGGACGACGCGACGACCACCTGGAAGACCAAGGTCGGCCCCTCCACGCGGAGTTTCGAGGCGACCATCCAGGAGCAGATCCCTGACGACCGCATCGTCTGGACCTCCGACGGCTCCAAGGGCACCACGCAGGGTGCGGTCAGCTTCCACGAACTGGCTCCCAACCTGACCCGCATCGTCCTCGTCGTGGAGTACTACCCGTCCGGCTTCTTCGAGAAGACCGGCAACCTCTGGCGCGCCCAAGGCCGCCGCCTGCGCCTGGACTTCAAGAACTTCCAGCGTCATGTGACGCTCACCGACGAGGAGGTCGAGGGCTGGCGCGGCGAGATCCGCGACGGTGAGGTCGTCCGCACGCACGAGGAGGCCATGGAGGAGGAAGAGGGCGGGGAGGACGGCGAGGAGACCGGGGACGAAACCGAACCCGCTGCCGACGAGACCGGCGCGGACGAGGACGCCGAGGAAGTGGAGGAGGAGGACGGGAGCGAGGGACGGTAGGCCCCGGGCCGGCTGCCGACCCGACGGCCGGCGCGCCCTGGCGGCTGCGGTCCGCACGGGTGCGGCCCAGGCCCCGGAACGCGGAATGGGGCCCGGCCCACAGGCCGGACCCCCCTCGCTTTCCCCCTCCGTCGGGCTTCCCGATCCCCCCGGACCCCTCCCCGGAAGTCCCGACGCAGAGTACGACCGGGGAAGGTACGCAAAGGTTGCACGCCTTTGCGATCTCTTTACTCAGCCCCGGCCGGGCGCTCTCAGCAGGCGTGTTCCAGGTAGCGCGCGGCGACCTCGGCGATCACTTCGACGCCGTCCCTGGCCCAGAGACCCTCGTTGAAGATCTCCACCTCGATCGGTCCGTCGAAGCCCGTCGCCTCGACCTCGCGGCGCATCGCGCGGAAGTCGACGCTGCCGTCGCCGAGTTGACCCCGGCCCACAAGAACTCCCGCCGGGAGCGGGGTGATCCAGTCGGCCAGCTGGAAGGAGTGGATCCGGCCGCCCGCGCCCGCCCGTGCGATGTCGGCTGCCACCCGGTCGTCCCACCAGATGTGGTAGCTGTCCACGACCACGCCGACCTCCTCGGCGGGGAAGCGTTCGGCGAGGTCCAGCGCCTGGGACAGCGTGGAGACGACACAGCGGTCCGAGGCGTACATCGGGTGCAGCGGCTCGATCGCGAGGCGTACGCCCCGCTCGCGTGCGTACGGGGCGAGCTCGCCCAGCGCGTCGGCGATCCGCTCGCGGGCGCCGTGCAGGTCCTTGTCCCCTTCGGGGAGTCCGCCGGAGACGAGGACCAGGGTGTCGGTGCGCACTCCTGCGGCCTCGTCGACGGCGGCCCGGTTGTCGTCGAGGGCGCGGGCGCGCTCCGCCGGGTCCGACGCGGTGAGGAATCCGCCGCGGCACAGGCTGGTGACGGTGAGCCCGGCGTCCTTCATCAACTGCCCGGCGCGCTCGACCCCGTACGCCTGCACGGGCGCCCGCCAGAGGCCGACCTGGCCGATGCCGGCCTTGGCGCACCCTTCGACGAGCTCGGGGAGCGAGAGCTGCCGGACGGTCTCCTGGTTGATGGAGAGACGGGAGAGGTCGGCGCTCATCGGCTTCCTCCGTGGACGGTCAGCAGCGCGCGCATCCGGGACTCCGCCAGCTCCGGGTCGGGGAACAGCCCGAGGCGGTCGGCCAGTTCGTACGCCTTCGCCAGGTGCGGCAGCGAGCGGGCGGACTGCAGTCCGCCGACCATCGTGAAGTGGTCCTGGTGGCCGGCCAGCCAGGCCAGGAAGACCACGCCGGTCTTGTAGAAGCGGGTCGGCGCCTGGAAGAGATGGCGCGACAACTCCACCGTGGGGTCGAGCAGTTCGCGGAAGCCGGCCACGTCACCCGTGTCCAGGACCCGCACGGCGTGGGCCGCGAGAGGGCCGAGCGGGTCGAAGATGCCGAGCAGCGCGTGACTGAAGCCGCGGTCGTCGCCGGCGATCAGTTCCGGGTAGTTGAAGTCGTCGCCGGTGTAGCAGCGCACCCCGCTGGGGAGGCGGCGCCGTACGTCGATCTCGCGCTCGGCGTCCAGGAGCGAGATCTTGATGCCGTCGACCTTGTCCGGGTGCTCGGCGATGACCTTCAGGAAGGTGTCGGTGGCCTCGTCGAGGTCCGCGCTGCCCCAGTAGCCGTCCAGAGCCGGGTCGAACATCGGGCCGAGCCAGTGCAGGACGACCGGCTCGGTGGCCTGGCGCAGGAGGTGCGCGTAGGTCTCCAGGTAGTCCTCGGGGCCCCTGGCCGCGGCGGCGAGGGCGCGGGAGGCCATCAGGATGGCCTGCGCGCCGCTCGCCTCGACGAGGGCGAGCTGCTCCTCGTACGCGGCGCGCACCTCGGCCAGGGTCGCGGGTCCGGTGAGCTGGTCGGTGCCGACACCGCAGGCGATCCGGCCGCCCACGGCCTTCGCCTCGGCGGCCGAGCGGCGGATCAGCTCGGCGGCACCGGCCCAGTCCAGGCCCATGCCGCGCTGGGCGGTGTCCATGGCCTCGGCCACGCCCAGCCCGTGCGACCACAGGTGGCGGCGGAAGGCGAGGGTGGCGTCCCAGTCCACGGCGACGGGGTCGTCGGGGCTGACGTCGGCGTACGGGTCGGCGACGACGTGGGCGGCGGAGAAGACCGTACGGGAGGCGAGCGGCGCCCCGTCCGGCGCCAGGTCGAGCGGGGTGGCGCGGGGCTCGTACGGACCCTGCGGCAGGTGGATGGTCACAGGCCCAGCTCCGGTACGTCGAAGCGCCGGCCCTCGGCGGCGGACTTGAGGCCGAGCTCGGCGAGCTGGACGCCGCGGGCACCGGCCATCAGGTCCCAGGTGTAGGGCTCGTCGAGGACGATGTGGCGCAGGAAGAGCTCCCACTGGGCCTTGAAGCCGTTGTCGAACTCGGCGTTGTCGGGGACTTCCTGCCACTGGTCGCGGAAGGACTCGGTGACGGGGAGGTCCGGGTTCCAGACGGGCTTGGGGGTGGCCGAGCGGTGCTGCACACGGCAGTTGCGCAGCCCGGCGACGGCGGATCCGTGCGTGCCGTCGACCTGGAACTCGACGAGTTCGTCGCGGTTGACGCGGACCGCCCAGGAGGAGTTGATCTGGGCGACGGCGCCGCCCTCCAGCTGGAAGATGCCGTAGGCGGCGTCGTCGGCGGTGGCCGGGTAGGGCTTGCCCTGCTCGTCCCAGCGCTGCGGGATGTGCGTCTGCACGTGTGCGGAGACGCTCGTGACCTTGCCGAACAGCTCGTGCAGGACGTACTCCCAGTGCGGGAACATGTCGACGACGATGCCGCCGCCGTCCTCCGCGCGGTAGTTCCAGGACGGGCGCTGGGCCTCCTGCCAGTCACCCTCGAAGACCCAGTAGCCGAACTCGCCCCGGACGGAGAGGATCTCGCCGAAGAAGCCGCCGTCGATGAGGCGCTTCAGCTTGAGCAGGCCGGGGAGGAAGATCTTGTCCTGGACGACGCCGTGCTTGATTCCGGCGTCGCGGGCGAGGCGGGCCAGTTCGAGCGCGCCCTCCACGTCGGTGGCGGTCGGCTTCTCGGTGTAGATGTGCTTGCCGGCGGCGATCGCCTTCTTGATCGCCTCGACGCGGGCCGAGGTGACCTGGGCGTCGAAGTAGATCTCGACGGACTCGTCGGCGAGGACGGCGTCCAGGTCGGTCGACCACTCGGTGAGGCCGTGCTGCGCCGCGAGTGCCTCCAGCGCGTGGGCGCGGCGGCCGACGAGCACGGGTTCGGGCCACAGCACCTCCCCGCCACCGAGATCGATGCCGCCCTGCTCGCGGATCGCGAGGATCGAGCGCACCAGGTGCTGCCGGTACCCCATGCGTCCCGTGACGCCGTTCATGGCGATGCGCACTGTCCTGCGTGTCACGAAGTTCCCTCCATACAGCCGTAGCAAGCGCTTTCTATGCGGTATGACGCTAGCCTGCCGACAGCGGCCCGGACAAGGGGTGCCGCTCCAGAACTCCTCGGAGGACAGCCATGACAGTCACCCTGGCGGACGTCGCGGCCCGCGCCCGGGTGTCCCCGGCCACCGTGTCCCGCGTCCTGAACGGCAACTACCCGGTGGCCGCGTCCACCCGGGAGCGGGTCCTGCGCGCTGTCGACGACCTGGACTACGTGCTGAACGGGCCCGCGAGTTCGCTCGCCGCCGCCACATCGGATCTGGTGGGCATCCTCGTCAACGACATCGCCGACCCGTTCTTCGGCATCATGGCCGGGGCCGCGCAGACCGAGATCGGGGGCCCGGGTGACGGATCGGGCCGAGGGGGCGGCGAGAAGCTCGCCGTGGTCTGCAACACCGGCGGCTCCCCCGAGCGGGAGCTCACCTATCTCACACTGCTCCAGCGCCAGCGCGCGGCTGCCGTCGTCCTGACCGGAGGCGCCCTGGAGGACCCGGCGCACCAGGCGGCGATGGCGGTGAAACTGGGCAGGCTCGCCGACGCCGGCACCCGGATCGTCTTCTGCGGCCGCCCTCCCCTGCCGGAGAGCGACGCGGTGGTCGCGGCGCTGGCGTTCGACAACCGGGGCGGCGCCCGGCGCCTGACCGAGCACCTGATCGGGCTCGGGCACCGGCGGATCGGTTACGTCGCCGGGCCGGTCGAACGCACCACGACCCGGCACCGGCTGGAGGGGCACCGCGAGGCGATGAAGGCGGCGGGGCTCCACGGGGGTGAGGAGAACGTCACCCTGCACGGCCACTACGACCGGCGCTCCGGCTACGACGCCACGCTCGAACTCCTGCGCCGTGAACCGGAGGTGACGGCGATCGTCGCGGCGAACGACACGGTGGCACTGGGAGCCTGCGCGGCGGTCAGGGACCAGGGGCTGCGCATCCCGGAGGACGTCTCGGTCGCGGGCTTCGACGACCTGCCCTTCTCGGTCGACGCCGTACCCGCCCTGACGACCGTACGCCTCCCCCTGTTCGAGGCCGGTGCGCGGGCCGGGCGGCTGGCGATGGGCAAGGAGACGCCGCCTCCGGGCGGTACGGCGATCATCGCCGCGGAGCTGATGGAGCGGGGATCGACGGCCGCGCCCTCGCGCTGAGGCGGGAACGCCCCCGCACGGACGCGTCGCCGCCGGCGGAAAGATGGGGGCCACTCCCCCATGTGCCGGACGGTGGCCTCCCCACAGGATGGGCGCGGGGGAGCCACCGGGCTTCCCCGGCCGGGGGAGGTGGACGCGGTGGTCATCAAGGACACGGCCGGCGGCGTGGACCGTCCGGGCGTCCCGCAGGGATCGGCGGCCGGCGCCGGTGCGCGCTCCCGGGAATCCGGCGGTCCCGGACTCGACGCCTCCTGGTGGGTGCCCGGCACGGCCGGACCGCACCCCAACACGGAACCCGCTTGGGCCCTGTTCGTCCGGGAGACCGTGGCGGACGCGCCTGAGGAGGCGCGCGTCGCGGACCGGGACTATCCGGAGCTGACCGGCTTCGAGGTCGTCATGGCGCCCTTCGCGGCCCGGGCAGCGGCACGGCTGACGGGCCCGCTGTCCCCGGAGCCGTCCGGTCCGGGGGCCTCGCTCCGGCACCGGACCCCCTGCGCCGCCGTACTGGAGGGCTTCCTGCACCACGTCACCCGCGATCTGGCCCGGCTGGCCGCGCGGACCCTCGTCTCGGAACTGCACGAGGCCCGGAACGACGGCAGGCTCGAAGGGGCGGGACCGCGTGACCGCTTCCGGGACTTCCTGCGGCTGACCGGGGGCCGTACGGGCCTCGCCGCGCTGGTCACCAGGTATCCCGTCCTCGCCCGGGTCCTCGCGCAGTCGGCGATGAACTCGGCCGACGCGTTCGCCGAGATGCTCGACAGGCTCGCGGCCGACGGCGAACTCCTGTCCTCCTCGACCGTGTCCGGCTCCGGGGCGGCGGGCGGCGGTCCCGCCGCCCGGGGGCCGCACACGCTGACCGGGGTCACGGCCGGCACGGGCGACAGCCACCGCGGGGGCCGGTCGGTGATGCTGCTGCGGTTCGCCGACGGCGCCCGGCTCGTCTACAAGCCGCGCCCGCTCGCCGCCGAACAGCACTTCGGCACACTCGTGGAGTGGTTCAACTCCCTTCCCGGCACGCCCGGCCTGCGAGCACCCGAGGTCCACGACCGCGGGACGTACGGATGGGTGGAGTTCATCGAGGACGGCCCCTGCCGCTCGACGGCCGCGACCGCGCTCTTCTACCGGCGCCTGGGGGCGCTGCTGGCACTGCTGCACGTGCTGGACGGCACGGACCTGCATCACGAGAACCTCATCGCCTGCGGACCCCATCCGGTCCTGGTCGACGTGGAGACGCTGTTCCACCGGCCCCTGTCACCCGTCCCGCCCGCCGATCCGGCCGCGCGGGCCCTGCAGTCGTCCGTCCACCGCGTCGGTCTGCTCCCCCAGTTGCTGGTCGGTGACACGACCGCGCTCGACATGTCCGCCGTGGGCGGCGGACGGGCGGCTCCCTCGCCCCTGGAGACCGCGTCCTGGGCTGCGGCGGGCACCGACACCATGCGCCTGGTGCGGGCGGCGGGACGGTTCGGCGAGTCGGCCAACGCCCCCACCGTGGACGGGGTCCGGGCCGATCCGTTCCGTTTCACCGACGCGCTGTGCGAGGGATTCCGCGCCGGCTACACGGCCGTCGGCGACGCACGCGGGGATCTGCTCGGCCCGAAGGGTCTGCTGCGCCTGTTCGCGGGGGACGAGATCCGCTTCGTGCCCCGCCCGACCTTCACGTACGCCACGCTGCTGCACGAGTCGACCCACCCGGACCTGATGCGGGACGCCGCGGAGCGGCAGCAGGTGTTCGCGCTGCTGCGCACCGGGGTCCTCGGCGTCCCCGCGCTGCCGGGGCTGGAGGACGAGGAGATCGCCGAGCTGTGGCGGGGCGACGTACCGGTGTTCACCACCCGGCCGGGCACCGCTGACGTGTGGAGCGGAACCGGGCGGCCGGTGCCCGGCGTCACCGGGCCCACCGGCCTGGCACGGGTGGAGACGAAGATCCGCGCACTGGACACCGTCGACCGGCAGGACCAGGAGCGGATCATCCGTACCGCCATGGTCAGCACATCGGCCGGGCACCCGCACCGCGCCTCCGGGGACGGCAGGCCGCGGACCGAGGCGAGCGCACCGGAGCCGGAGCGGCTGCTCGCCGCCGCACGGTCGGTCGGTGACCAGCTCGTCTCGCTCGCCTACCACGGTGGCGGCCGGGCGAACTGGATCGGTCTGGAGCTCCTGGGCGAGCGCTACTGGCGGCTCACCCCGCTGGCGGCGGACCTCGCGGGCGGCTACACCGGACCGGCGCTGTTCCTCGCCCAGCTGGCGTCACTGACCGGCGCCGCCCGGTACGCCGACGCGGCGCGCGCCGCGCTCGCTCCCGTGCCGGGCCTGCTGGACGCCCTGCACCGGCGTGACGAGGAGCTCGGGGCGCTGGGCTCCGGCGCCTTCGCCGGACTCGGCGGGATCGCGTACGCCGTGGCCGAGGTCGGGGCGCTGCTGGACGACACGCGGATCAGCGACCTGGCGGGGCCCGCCACCCGGCTGTGCCGTGCGGCCAGCACCGCCGAGGCGGAGCTCGGGGTACGCGGCGGGGCGGCCGGCGGACTGGCCGCACTGCTCGCCGTGCACCGCGCCACCGGCAGGGCGGAGGCCCTCGGCGGCGCCGCTCAGTGCGCCGCCCGGATCGTCGCCGCGCCGCTGCCCGCCCGAGCGGGCTTCGCGGACGGCGCGGCCGGGATCGGGTGGGCGCTGCTGCGCCTCTCCGCGGACGACGACCGTTCGCCCTGCCGGGACGCCGGGCTGGACGCGCTGCGCACCGCGGTGCGCGGCACGGACGGGGCCCGGACCTGGTGCGAGGGTGTGGCGGGCGTCGCGCTCGCCGTCGCGGACAGCCCTCAGGCGCTGGCCGACCCGGAACTCTCCGGATGGCTGGCCTCCCGGGCCGGCGAGGTGGCCCGGGACGTACCGCCCGGGGACGACAGCCTCTGCCACGGCGAGCTGGGCGTACTCGAACTGCTGGGTCACGCCGCCCTTCCCGGGCTGCGCCCGCACTGGCTCCGCAGGACCGGCACCCTGCTGGCCGCCGCCGACCGGGCGCGGTCGCGTTGCGGGACACCCGGACACACGCCTCACCCGGGGCTGCTCACCGGCCTGTCGGGCATCGGACACGGGCTGCTGCGCGCGGGGTTCCCCGACCGCATCGGCTCCGCACTGCTCATGCGCCACTCCACGGGGGCCGACCGGTCCCCCGCACGTCCCGTGATGACCACCCACCACCAGTAGATGAGGCAGAGATGACGCAGATCAGCGATTCGGCCGGGTACGCGGACGTCACCACGGCACGCGAGGGGGCCCTGGAGCACCCCGCCGGCAGGATCTCCCTCGGGGCGGTCGGAGGGCTCGGGCTGCGCAGCAGGCTGCTCAGCGCGTCGGACGGGGAGATGAACGGCCCCGAACTCCCCTGGACCACCTTCACCGTTCCGATGTAGCACTTTCGGACAGGGCGCACCGTCCTGCGGGGGAATGTGCCCACTCCCGCACTCTGTCCCGCTCGAGTAGCCTGCGGCCATGCGTGCGAATTCGCCGGTCGTCGTGGGCCGGGACGCGGAGATCGGCCTGCTGAGCAGCGCCCTGGACGCCGCACGACGGCGTTCGGGGCGCGCGCTGTTCCTGGTCGGCGAAGCGGGTGTCGGCAAGTCCCGGCTGGTGGGTGAATGCGCGTACCAGGCCTACGGGCTGGGCCTGCCCGTGCTGCGCGGGCGGGCCGGCTCGACCGGCCTGATCGTGCCGTTCCGGCCGCTGATGGAGGCGCTGTCGTCCCACTTCCGGGCGGCGGGCACCCCGACCGATCCCGAACTCGTGCCCTATCACCCGGCGTTGGCCCGTCTGGTGCCCGAGTGGCGGGGTGCGACCCACCCCGGCCACTCCGAGACCGTGGTCGAGCTGGCGGAGGCCCTGCTGCGGCTGCTGTCGGTGCTCGGCCGGGAGTCGGGCTGCGTGATGCTGCTGGAGGACCTGCACGACTGCGACCGGGAGACCGTCGCGGTCGTGGAGTACGTCGTCGACAACCTGGCCGGCCTGCCGGTCCTGCTGCTCGGCACCCTGCGCCCCGAGCCCGGGGCCGCGCTGGACCTCGTACGCTCCGCCGAACAGCGGCACACCGCCGCGGTGGTGGACTTACGCGGGCTCGGCGACGCCGAGGTGCGGGCGCTGACCGGGGCCTGTCTGGAGACGCCCCCCGAGCAGATACCCGAGGCGGTCCAGCGGAGGCTGATCGAACGCGCGGCGGGAAACCCGTATCTGGTCGAGGTACTGCTGGACGACCTGCTCGAAACGGGCAGGCTGCGGCGCACCGAGGACGGCTGGGAGGCGGCGGCCCAGCCGGACGGGGCCCTTCCGTCACGCATCCTGCGCAGCTGGACCCACCGGCTCGACAGGATGGACGAACCGGTCAGGGACCTCCTGCTGACGGCGGCGACGCTGGGCGGGCAGTTCTCCGTCAGCGTTCTGCAGACCGTCACCGGTCTGGAGGACCGGGCACTCTTCACCCATCTGCGGTCCGCGGTCGAGACCGGTGTCATCGCCCCCGACGGCGCGGCGCCCGACCGCTACACCTTCCGGCACACACTCACCGCGGAGGCCCTGGTCTCCTCACTCGCGCCTGCGGAGCGCGCGGCCCTGGCCCGCCGCGCCGCCTCTGCCGTGGAGCGGTCCGGTGAACCGCTGGACGAGGACCGGCGCCAGCTCGTGGCGTCGCTGGAACTGGCCGCGGGCAACCGGGCCGGTGCGGCACGGCAGTTCGCCGAGGCGGGGCGGCGGATGCTGGCCTCGGGGTCGCACGGTTCGGCCGTGGTGCTCCTGGAACGCTCCCGGTCCCTGGCTGCCGAGGCCGATCTCTCCTCGGTGACCGAGTCGCTCGCGGTGGCGAGGGCGGAGAGCGGTGATCTGGACGGGGCTCTCGCGCTCGCGGGCTCCCTGCCACCGGTTCCGGCCGGCTCCAGGGCGGCGGCGGCGCGCGGGGACACCCACCTCCGGATCGCCTGGGTGGCGGTGATGGCCGAGCGCGCCGTGGACACGGCTCGTCAGACCGCCGCCGCGAGTGCCCTGTTCGGCCCGTCCCCGTCCCCGGCGCGCCGCGCCTCGCTCTCCGTGGTCGACGGCCACCTCTCCCTCCTTCCCGGTGAGAGGCGCCAGGAGCCGGGTGTCGTCGAGAAGGCGGCCCGTGAGGCCGCGGAGACGGCGGAGGCGGAAGGGCTTCCGGTCGTGGCCTGCCAGGCCTGGCAGTTGCTGGCGCTGCTCTCCCGCGAGAAGGGCTTCGACGCCGCGGACCTGTGCCTGGAGCGGATGCTGAGTCTCTCGACCGAGCACGCGCTGCCGCTGTGGAGGGTGGAGGCCCTGGTGCGTCTGGGGGTCAACGCCTTCATGCGTACGGGCGACGCCGCCCGTCTGCACGCGGCGCGCGGGGCCGCGGCGGAGCTCGGTTCCCTGCTGCTGGCCCAGACCGTCGACGGGCTGCTGGCCATGAACGCGGTGATGTGCGCGCGGTGGGAGGAGGTGGAGGAGATCACCGGGCGGTCGGTGGAGGCCAGCGCCCGGATCGGCAATCACGGTGCCCACCGCTATCTCCTCCTCGCCGGGGCGACCGCGGCCGCGCACCGGGGCCGCAGGCGGGAGACGGAACGGGCCCTGGCCGCCTTCCGCCGGGCCGGCGGGGAGGGATCCGCGCTCGAACCCCTGCGACTCGGTCTCTGCGGGGCGGTGGGGGCGCTGCTCGACGAGGACCGGCCGCGCGCGCTGGCGGATCTGGAGGCCTCCGCGGCCTGGGAGCGCGACCACCCGAGCTACTACTACCTGAGCGGCCGCTACGGGCTGTACCCGCTGCTGGGTGTGCTGGCCGGCGTTACGGGGCGCGAGGAGTACGAAGCGGTCGCCGCCACCCCCGGTGCGGACCTGGCGTGGAACCGGCAGTTCCTGGACCTGGCGGAGGCGGTACTGCTCGGCCGGGAGGGGAACCGCAGCGGCGCCGAGGGGCGGCTGGCCGCCTTCGACGCCCGGTCCGCGGCCTTCCCGGTGGCCCACCACCTCGGCCTGCGGCTGGTCGCGGAGGCGGCCTTCGCCGACGGGTGGGGAGAGCCGGCCGTGTGGCTGCGCACCGCGGAGGAGTACTTCTACGCGGCCGGGGTGCAGCCCGTGGCGGCTGCCTGCCGCACCGCTCTCCGCCAGGCGGGGGTGAGCGTGACCCAGCGCCGGGGCGGCCGGGACCGCATCCCCTCGGCCCTGCGGACGAACGGGGTCACCCCGCGCGAGTACGAGGTGTTCGTGCTGCTCCCGGACCGGCCGGGCAACCAGCAGATCGCCCAGCGGCTGTCCATCTCCCCCCGCACGGTGGAGAAGCACCTGGCCAGCCTGCTCGGCAAGACGGGCCGGCCCAACCGGTCTGCACTGTGCGAGTTCGCCGCCGAGTGCCTGGCGGACCAGCCCTGAGCCGGGCGGCGGACCGGCCCTGAGCGCAGGGCCGGCTGGTACGGGGCCCACGGGCGGGCGGCGTGAGGCAGCGCACCGGCGGGATGGTGCACCGCACCGGCGGGGTGGGACACCGCACCGGCGGGGTGGGGGCGCCGTTCCCCGGTGAAGGTGGGGGGAACAGCGCCCGGTATGGGGGCCGGAGGCCGCGGAGTACGGGTGCGCGGTCCGGAAGATGCGGGCCCGGTACCGATGTCCTGCCCTCCGCTTCACGTCAGGATCGGTTGGTGTACGGCACAGCTTGTCGCCCCTCCCCCGACCAGGAGGCCCGCCGATGTCCCGAACCCCGACCACCGCCGCCCGCTCCGGTTCCTCCGGCGCGGTGTACTTCTCCCTGCTCGGCCCGCTCTCGGCCGAATCGGGTGGCGTGCCGCTGCCGCTCGGCCCGCGTAAGCAGCGGCTGGTCCTGGCCACCCTGCTGACCCGCCCCAACGCCCCCGTACCCGTCGAGGTGCTGACCGACGTGGTGTGGCCGGAGGGGCCGCCCCGCACCGCGCGCAAGAACCTCCAGGTCTACGTCAGCGCGGCCCGCTCGCTGTTCGCCCCGGGCGACGGGGGCGACCGGGTGGTGCACGGCTGCGGTGGTTACCGGCTGCGGGTGGAGGAGGGCGAGCTGGACACCCTGCGCTTCCGGGCCCTGGCCCGGGCGGGCCGCGCCGCCGGGGAGCGCGGGGACCTGCGCACGGCCGCGCGTCTGCTGCGGGAGGCCCTGGACCTGTGGGGGGAGCGCCCTCCCCTGCACGATCTGCGGGATTCGGCCGGAGTGGCCGAGGAGGCCGAACGCCTCGAGTCCCGTTGCCTGACGGTCTACGAGGACTGGGCGGAGGCGGAGATCGAGACGGGCAGACCGGCGGTCGCGGTCGACGGTCTGCGCGATCTGGTGGAGCGTCATCCCTTCCGTGAGCGGCTGCGCGCGGCCTGGATGAACTCGCTGCACCATTCGGGCCGCCAGGCGGAGGCGCTCGCGGTGTACGACGACTACCGGCAGCTGCTGGCACGGGAGCTGGGGCTGGAGCCGAGCCCCGCGATGGCGGCGCTGTACAAGGAGGTGCTGGGACGTCGCCCCGCGTCGGGTCCCGCCGCCCCCAGGGGCGCCGCCTCCGGTTCCTCGCTGCCCGCGGACAGCCGGTACTTCACCGGACGGGACACCGAACTGGCCCGTGTCCTGGAGGTGTCGGGCGCCCCGGAGGGCTCCACGCTGGTCGTGTCCGGCCCCGCCGGGGCCGGGAAGTCGGCGCTGGCCGTGCGGGCGGCGCATCTGCTGGCGGACCGCTTCCCCGGCGGGCGGGTGCACGTACGGGCACGCCGGGACGACGGCACCGCGCGCACCGGGGCCGACATGCTGGAGGAGCTGGCGCGGGTGTGCGGCGTCGCGACCCGAGGGCGTCCGGACGCGGCGGAGGCCGAACACGGCTGGCAGGACTGGCTGTCGGGGCAACGTGCCCTGATCGTCCTGGACGACGTGGCGGACGAGGCCGCGGTGCGCGGGCTGCTGCCCCGGTCGGGGCGGTCCTCGGTGCTGCTCACCGCGCGGGGTCAGCTGGCGGGCCTCGCCGACGCGCACCGGATCGCGCTCGGCGCACCCGAGGAGCACGAGGCGCTGGAGCTGCTGGAGAAGCTGATCGGGACCGGCCGGCTGCGCTCCGCCCCCGCCGCGGCGCTCAGGATCGTCCGGGCCTGCGGGGCGCTGCCCCTGGCGGTGACGGTGAGCGGCATGCGGCTGACGGTGCTGCGCCACCTCCCCCTGTCGGAGTACGCGGAACGGCTCGAGGACAGCCCGGCCGCACTGGACGAGCTGGTGGCGGGCGACGTGTCCGTACGCGCCAGGATGGCGGCGGGGTGGCAGGACCTGACGGCGGACGACCGCCGTGCCCTGACACGGCTGTCGCTGCTCGCCGGTGACGGGGGCTTCACCCTGGAGACGGCCATGGACGCCCTGGGCTGCCCGCAGCGGGCGGCACTGCGCAGCGTCGAGTCGCTGATCGGTACGGGCGCCGTGACCTCCCCGGCGGGTGAGGTCACGGCGCACGCGGTGCGGTACGAGGTGCCCCGCCTGCTCGGTCTCTACGCCGTCGAGCGGTCCGGGGCGGGCCACGGGGGCGGGGCCGGGGCGCCGCGGATGATCCGGGGGGCCTTGCTGGACGCGGCCGTTCCGCTCAGCCGAGGGTGAGCAGGTCCAGCAAGCCGGGCGCGTCCTCCTCCGCGGACAGGTGGTGGAGGGCGAGCAGGAGCCCGGCGCTCCCCGTGGCGAGGTCGGCCGAGAAGCGCCGCAGCCCCGAGCCGGGCACGAACAGCCGGTCCTCGTCGGCGACGAGGTGCCAGGCCAGGTTGCGTACGGAGGCCAGTACGGGAGCCGTGGCGCGCGGGGAGGGGCCGAGCTGGGCGGCCGCCGCGGCGAGACCCGCCCGGCCGGTGAACAGCCCTGGTTCGCGTACGAATTCCATGGCGCAGCCCTTGGCCACTCCGGGGATCAGGGCGGACAGCACGGGGTCCTCGTGGTGGGCCGTCCAGGCCTGGGCGACCAGGGCGACACCTGAGCTCCCCTGGCCGAGGTAGAGCAGGTGGCGCCGGCCGTCCTTCACCTGGACGGTGCCGTCTGGCATGGTGACGAGATGGGAGGCGTCCCGCAGGAGCGCGGTGCGCGCGGCGTCCCGCAGCCATGCCTCACCCGTCAGCCCGTGCAGTTCGAGGTGGAGCAGGGCGACGCCGCTCAGTCCGCTCAGCAGCCCCGCCGATTCCGGGAGGCGCAGCCCTTCCACCGTCTCGCCCCGCACCAGGCGGTCGAGGTCCCGGGCCGTGCGCAGGGCGGTGTCGAGCAGCGGGCCGTCCGGGCCGGTGTGTCCGAGGCGCGCCAGGCGGAGCGCGGCGAGCGCGACGCCCGCGCGCCCGGTGAGCAGGTCGGCCGACACCGCGGGCGCGGCGCGGGACACGGCGCGGTCCCACAGCTCCCGGCCCTCGGCGGGGCGGCCCAGCAGCGCGAGGACGAGGGCCGTGCCTGCCGGTCCGTCGAAGAGGCCGCCCGGGGGCGCGGGGTCTCCGCGCAGCGCCGTGTCCGCGAGCCAGTCGGTCCACTCCTCCGGGGCGGGCGCGCCCACCCGGTGCAGGGCGTAGAGCACACCGGCGGCACCGTTGCGGAGGTCCGTGCCGCCGTTGGTGAAGAGATCGGGGCCGCCGGGGAAGAGGCGGTCCGCCCGTCCGGGGCTTGCTCCTGCGTGGATTCCGGCGAGCAGACCGGCGCGTATGCCCGTCCAGTCGACCCCGGGCGCCTCGAAGAGCGCGGCCACCCCCGCCTCGCGCCGCAGGGACCCCCCGTCCGCGTCGAGCAGAGCGGGCCGGGGCGGCCCGGCGTCGGCCGGCAGGCCGTAGCGCCGCCTGGCCCACCGTTCCAGGGTGAGGGCCTTCGCCCGTTCGAGCCCCGCCATCTCCGTGACGGGCATCAGCATGGTCAGCCAGGTGGCCCACAGGGCGTAGGCGTCGGCCTGCGCCCCCGGGGTGCCGGGGGGCGCCTGGAGCCCCTGGGCGCCGGCGAGCGGGGTGTCCTCGTCGTCGAGCGCCGTGGCGTACTCGAAGTCGACGAGGGTGACTCCCCCGTCGGGCCGGACGATGATGTTGGAGGGGTGCAGGTCGCCGAAGCGCAGTCCGCGTGTGTGGATCTGCTCCAGTGCGGCCGCGAGCGCGCGGACCACCGTGTCCGCCCATGCGACGTACGGGGCGAGTTCGTCCGGTGATCCGGCCCCGCGCACCAGGGAGAACCGGTCGACGATCTCCTCCAGCAGGGTGTTCCCCTCGATGTGCTCCTCGATCAGGAACTCGTGCTCCCAGACGGTGCGCAGCCCGTACACGGCGGGTACGCAGTCCAGTCCGGCCAGCGCGGTCAGCGCCCGGTGCTCACGGTGCAGCCGGGTCACGGCGTCGTCCCCTGCCGCGTCGAGTCCGCAGTGGGGGCGTGCCTCCCGCAGCACCACCCGCCGGCCGGTCTCCCGGTGCTCGGCCAGGTAGATCCCGCCGGCGTTGGAGAACTGGAGGGCCTCGGTGACGGTGTAGGGAAAGCCGTCGTCGCGGGCGGCCGCACGCGCGGCGAGGTGCGGGCGCAGGAACTCGGGCACCTCGACCCAGGCAGGGGTGCGGAAGACCACTCCGCGCTCGTCCGGCACCAGTCGTCCGGAGGGGTCGCGCAGGGCGAGGACCCGGCGGCCCTCCCCGTCGGTACACCACCGGGGGACGTAGGCGCCGTAGCGCGTGTACACGGGTGCGTCGGCGATCCGCAGGTCGCTGAGGACGTAGGGCCCGCGGCGGCCGGACAGCGTCCGCGAGAGTTCCCCGGCCAGCGTCGCGAACACGGCGTCGTCGGGCGGGTAGACGGCGATGAACTTGCCCGCGCCGCTGCGGTTCATGTGCTTGTCCGCCATCAGCAGCAGCGCCTTCTCGCTGCGCAGGAACTTGAACGGGACTCCGTGGGTGAAGCAGATCCGGGCGGTGTCCCGGAGCGTGGCCGCGGCTTCGTCCGGGACGGTCGACACATGGATCTTCCAGCCCTGCTCGGCCGGCCGGCCGTCCTCGGGCACCAGCGAGGTCCACAGGCCCACGGCCTCACGGCGCCATCCGGCCGGTGGCGGGTCGGTGTCCAGCGGGTACCTGGACCCCTCGTCGGCCAGACGCGCCGGGGTGTCGTAGTAGGTGCGGTCGGCCAGGCAGTAGAGCCGGGGTTCCTGGGTGCCTTGCACGCTCGGCCTCTCTTCTCCGGGCCCGCCGCGGAGGGCGGCGGTGGCGGCTGGGGTACGGAAGGGCTGTCAGGTGGCCCGGTTGGTGCCGGCGGGGGTCTGGTCCGGCTGTCCGGGCACGGGCGGGTGCTCGGGGACGGGGTCGGCCGGGCCCTGGTGCCCCGCCTCCCGGTCCGGGGCGGGTTCGGTCCGCGCCGAGGGGGCGAAGGTGACCACGAGGGCGGACAGTGCGAGTACGCAGCCGGTCAGGGCGAACGCCCAGCGCGCGCCCGCGGCCGTCAGGAGCGCTCCGCCCGCCAGCGGTCCCAGCGGCTGGACGACGGAGGACAGGAAACCCGCGGCGCTCTGCACCCGGCCGACCCGGTCCTCCGGGGTCACGATGAGCAGTTTGGACAGGAATCCGATGCTGGCGACCGTCGAGAGGCACATGGAAAGGGCGCAGACGACCCCCGCCACCAGCGGCTGTCCCGACCAGGCCATCACCCCGGCGGCCGCGACGCAGACCCAGCAGGTGGCGATGATCAGGGCCCGGGTGTGCCGGTCGGGGTTCAGCTTCGGCGCGATCAGCGCGCCGGCCAGTGCCCCGGCCGAGACGGACGTGAGGACGAAGCCGCCGCCGACGCCCGAACGGCCGCCGTCGGAGAAGGCGGTCAGGGCGGTGAAGGTGAGGGCCCCGAAGCCGAAGTTCATTCCGAGGCCGAAGACCAGCAGGACCGTCCGCAGGTAGGGGATCTTCCACAGAAAGGTGAGCCCCGCCGTCAGCTCGCGCCTGCTGAACACTCCCTGCGCCTTCGTCACGGCCCGGGAGCGGGTGCGTACGAGGGCGACGCACAGGGTCGACAGGAGCAGGCCGACCGCCTCGACGGCGAAGGGCAGGGCGGGGTGGACGCCGAACAGCGCACCGCCCACGAGGGGCCCCACGAGCCGGACCGTCTGGGTGCGCGCCTGGAGCCGTGCGGTGGCGGCGCCCATCTGGTCGGCGGGGACGACCGCGCGCATGAGGCCGAAGACGGCCGGCCCGTAGACGGTGCCGATCACGGCGGCCGCCGCGGCGACGAGCAGGACGAGCGCCATGGGGGCGTGCCCGTACCAGACGGCGGCGGCGAGTGCGGTGACGACGGCCAGGCTGCAGACGTCGCAGATGCGCATCAGCCGGCGGCGCTCCACCCGGTCCGCCATGACCCCGCCCGGCAGCATCGTGATCAGTACGGCCCCCACGCACACGGTCCCGACGGCTCCCGCCCGCACCGGGGAGCCGGTCTCCTTGAGCACCAGCAGCGGGAGCGCGAGGGCGCTCATCTGCCCGCCCAGGACCGCGAAGAGGCCGCTCAGCCAGAGCAGCCGGAAGTCCCTGTTGTCGCGCAGCGGCTTGGTCATCGTGAACTCCCGTCGATGGGCGGGTCCGTGAGGGAAGGGTCCGGGAACTCCGGGCGACGCGACCGGTGGCCGGGCCGGCCGGGCATGCTCGCGGGAAGCGACGGTGGGGGGGGGGTGGGGGGGGGCGGGTCGCGCGGGGGGTTCAGGCTGGGGGGGCGGGGTTTTTTCCACGGCCTTTTTGGTGTGGTTTACTGCGACTTGGGGGCTAAGGGTTTTTTCTGGTTTGGTGTGTAGGCACTCGACT
>NZ_JBHZCI010000043.1:0-15380 GCF_042755185.1 Streptomyces sp. NPDC059166
GGTGTGTGCGGGGCGCGCTGGGGCCAGTGCCGCCGGGCTATGAGCGGGGGGTTGCCGGGGGGGCGCCGGTGGTCGTGGGCCTGTGTCACCCGCCCGACGAAGGTCCGCTCCGCCTCGACGCTCACTTCCGCGAGTGACTCGGAGACGAATGCCTCCGGCTTGATTGTCCGAATCCGCGCCATCTCAGCGGCTCCGGCCGACGGCCGTCAGATCACTGCGAATGAGGGCCGCGTAGGCAGCCTTGAGGGTGTGCGGTCGCCTCAAGTAGGCATCCGGACATACCCGCATGATCCTGCGAGCTGTGCCCCTGACAGCCACGCGGCCCATCTGCAGGGTCTCCCCGGCCTCATCCTTGACGATGATGTGAGGGTGAGGCCACGCCTGCCCGGCGTCGACGAGGCTGACCCGGATGGTGGCAGCACCCGGCATCATGTCGGCGAGCCGGTCGGCGAGTCGGTGCTGACGGCCCGTGTCCGGGCAGGCCAAGCTTCCGTTCGACATGGCGAACATGCGATACTCCGTTTTTCGTAGGGACGTGGTGCGGCGGTTCTCGTGCAAAAGCCCCGCCGCCCGCGAGATGTGAATCGATGGCCCCTCGGGGTTGTCGGCCCGGCGCCTTGGGAGTTGGTAGCTCCCGGGCGCCGGTCTCCTTCACCCCTCCGGGCTCATGGCCCGTGTGCGTACATCGCGCTTCCCCTCCTGGCTCACCCGGACCAGTGATCGATTTGTGTGGACCAGGACCATATGGCGAGCCCTGACACAAGTCCAGCGTCGCCCTACATGCGCCGACCAGGCACTGAACACTGCACTGGATGAATTCAGGCGTCACCGTACACCGCAGTTGCGCACACCCGTCAACTGTAGTGGTGCCGCATCCGACACCCTGGTCATGATCACCACTGAAGTGGATACGATGACGGTCATGACGAAGGGCTGGAGATGACCGAGAGGAACGAGCGCACCTTTGCGGAGCTGCTCGACTACCTGTTCCGGGAGGTGCACCCGAAGGGGCGCAGCCCGTACACGTACGCGGAGGTGTCACAGGGCATCCGCGACACATCAGGCGTAGCCATCTCCGCAAGCGCCATCCAGCAACTTCGAACCGGGACCAACACGAACCCGAAGATGCAGACCATCCGGGTGCTGGCAGGGTTCTTCGGAGTGAACGCGGGCTACTTCTTCGATGAGGCGGAGGCCGAGCGCCAGCGCGCCGAGATCCAAGTGGTTGCCGCCATGCTTGATCAGGGTGTGCGGCGGGTCGCCTTGCGCGCCAACGGACTCAGCGCATCCAGCCTGAACATGCTGAACACCGTGATCGACCAAGCCCGCCGGCTCGAGGGCATGCCGGACGACCCGGACGAGTCAGGCCTGCTCGACGACGAGTGAGGACGACTCCCCCGCAATCCGGGGCGGGCCCCCCCCGCTCAGGGGCCGGTCCCGCCTTCATCGACTTCCAGGAGCACGACCACCCGAAGGCGATCGCTACGCATGGGCCGTAAGGCGACGATACGAATCGCGACCTCCCGACCCTGGTGGTACGGAAGCCTGAGCCGGCGGAAGTCACCGTGGGAATGTTCGGCCATCTCGCGACGCCCCCACATCTCCTGTGCGGCCGGAGATTCCGTGAGGATGTCACGCTCCAGTCGCCGCAGAGCCTCGTCCTCCGGGTGATGCGCACGCTCATAGCGAATCTGCCCAAGCAATGGGCGCGCCCAGTCCTGTTCCCAGTTCACGAGTTGCTCACGGGCTTCCGGCTCCAGAAGCACCCACTTCATTTGATTGGCCTGGGGTGCAACCCAGGGGAACCAGTCCATCAACGGCCCGTTATAGCCAATCACGTTCCAGGCGAGATCCGTTGCGAAGGCGGGATTGGGAGCCTGACCGTCCAAGAACCGCTGGAGCAGAACCTCGTCCACTTCCGCAACCCTGTCCGCCTCCGACACGACACCTAGGGCAGGAGGGCGGCCTACGGCTCTCAAGTACAGCGCGCGACGCTCGGCAGGGCTCAGCTCGAGTGCCGACGAGAGCCGATCGAGAAAGTCGGGAGAGTAGCGGGCTTCATTGCCGCGCTCCAACTCGCGATACCAGCGCTCACTCACCCCCGTCAGGCGGGCCACGTCACGCTGCGTCAGCCCATCAGTCCGACGCCCCGCTGAGACCAGACCCGGGATCCGCCGAGGATTTACCCGACTACGCCACGCCCGCAGCAGCCCAGGCAGGGACTCGCCGACTGGTTCACCGACTTCGCCCTGCCCGTCCCGAGAATCCATGGCGTGAGACTAGAGGCCACCACTGAGTGAGGTGCACCACGATCTACCTCAAAACTCCAATAAATGATCATGGGTCAGTCATTCAGCGTAGTCGGGCATAACGGATGGTCGACCCTTCAACCATTCACCACGTCGCACCCTGCATCCCGAGATGGAGAGTGCAAGACCCCGCTGGAGCGGGCCGGGCAACGTTCCACTCCCGCTTCCGGCAGCCTTCGTGATTCACGCTCCGTAACCGGAACTCGCAGTTCCCGGAAGTGTGAGTTCCGCCTTCCGCTTGGCATCCTCATCGCTGTCGCTCACCAGTGAGTCGGCGCACCGCCGAAGCCGAGGGGGACTTGCATGCCGTTGCCAGAAATCGACGAGAGCCGACTTCGCACTGCATGCGAGGAGCAGGTTGATCTACTGTCCCTGCCGCACCGCTTCAGCACGCGTGATTTGCGTGACGCAATAGCTGATCTCCGCGGCAAGCCGATTGTCCTGGCGCCGTTGAGCACGCTCGGCGCAGTCGATGCGCCGTGCGGGATACGGGTCGAAACCCCGTCGGCCGATCTCCTCTATTACGAGGAAGGTACGTCCGTCCACCATCAGAGGCACATCCTGACTCACGAGCTGTGCCATGTGTATTGCGACCACCCGGGGAGCCTGGAGGTCGACACGGGCACTGCCCGGATGCTCGGCGTGAACCCCACGCTGGTATCGCGCATGTCCGGGCGTACGAGCTACTCGACGGCCGACGAACGTGAAGCGGAGATGATGGCCACGATCATCCGTCAGCGCATCTACCGCGAGCGTGAATCTCCCTCTCTGCGCCCCAAGAAGGGGCCGGACAGCTGGGACGCACTCTTCTCCCAGCCCATCAGAAAGGGTCGGTTCCGCTCACGATGAACGCTGTCTTCCTGGGCATGGCCTGTCTGCTCGCTGCGACTGCCGGCTATTGGGTGCTCGGGCGAGGCACACCACGTCCGACTGGAACATGGTCCATGGGGGCGCTCCTCGGATCGTTCGCCTTGGCCTTCGCCACCTATGCCCCGTTGTTCGAGGACGCTGCCGAGACGGTGGTGCCGCACATCGCCCGGTTGTTGAGCAACTGCGCCTCGGTGGGAGCCGCCACAGCAGTCCTGGCCGTCTCCTTCCAGCTCAACCTCGAGCCCGAAGAGGCGCAACGTCGACTCCGACTGCGTCTCTACCTCCTCGCCGGGGCGACCTTGGGCATGACCATCCTGTTCGCCTACGAGCAGATAGCCCATCGTTCTCCGCAGGCGTACGCGCTCTATCTGCTCCTGTACATCTCCTACCTGAGCTTCGCCGTCATCGACTTCCTGAGGCAGGCCCTGCGCCAGTCGAAGTCGACGCGCCGCGGCAGCGTACGGATCGGTCTCCGGTTGGCAGCAGCTGGCTGCGGATTCGCGCTCGTATACACGGTGTACAAGCTGACGCGGCTCGTCGATCTGGGTCTGGGTCTCCACCTCATATCCGACCACCCGGAATGCTCGTCGCTCGTGACCATGCCGTGTGTTTTCAGCGTGACCTCGCCGGCACTCGCCGTCCTTCTGATCTGCCTCGGCCTCACCTTGCCCGCTGTCGTCTACCCGCTCAGCCAGGCCCGCCGCCGCCGATGGGAGGCGCATTCCTTCGAGGCGCTCGGCTCCCTCTGGCAGGATCTCTCAGCTGCGATGCCCGAGATCGTCCTTACCGCCGCGGACGATGCCCAGGCCCCTTCGAACGACTCGGACTTTATGCTCCAGCGGCGGGTCATCGAGATCAGCGACGCCAGCCTCGCCCTTCGGGCATTCCGACCCCGCACAGTTCAGGAGGTGGCCCAGGCCGCGTTCGGTACGGGGACGGAGAAACGTGCTGCGGCAGTCGAGGCTGCTGTCCTGAAGGCGGCGCTGGCCGGCTTGAGGACAGGCCGCGTCGCTGACGACGTCGCCCCGCCAGCCGCGGGGGCCGCCTCTCGGAAGGATCTGCGGGCAGCCACGGAGTGGCTCCTTCTGGTAGCTGACGCCTACGCCAACCGTGTCGGGCGTGTCAGAGACGATGGCAGGCCAGAACTGGTTGGAGTCTGAGAGCATGACCGACCCGACGCAGGCCCCTCGCTTCGCCCAGGACCCCTACCCCACGTATGCCGCCATGCGGTCCACCTGTCCGGTACAGCCCGTGCCCGCGGGCTCTGGTGGGCGTACCAGTTACCTGGTCACCGGCTACGCGGAAGCCCGGGAAGCCCTCGGCGACGCTCGGCTCTCGAAAGACACTGCCGCGTTCTTCGCCGGTAAGGGCTCACAGCGTCGGTTGCACCCTGCGGTGGCTCACACCATGCTCGCCAGCGACCCACCGCAGCACACCCGGCTGCGTAAGTTGGTGACCAAGGCATTCACGAGCGGAGCGGTCACGGAGCTCCGACCCTTCATCGCCCAGGTCACCGAGGAGCTGCTGGATCGGTGGCCTGTCGGCGAGCAGTTCGACTTCGTGGCCGGCCTCGCGGTCCCCCTACCGGTCCTTGTGATCTGCGAGCTGCTCGGAGTACCGGAGGACGACCGGTCCGGCATCAAGCGCTGGTCCGCGGAACTGTTCGCGGCGGGAAGCCCTGACGTTGTCGACGCGGCCTCGCATTCGATGGCCGACTACATGACCAGCCTCATCGCCGCCAAGCGCCTGTCCCCCGGCACCTCTCTGCTTGACCGGCTCATCTCGGCTCGCGACGGGGACGATCGCCTGAGCGAGGAAGAACTGGTCTCTCTCGCGGTGCTGCTGCTCGTAGCCGGGCACGAGACCACCACCAACTTCCTCGGCAATGCCGTCCTGGCGCTGCTTCAGCATCCGGTCCAGTTGCATCGTCTTCGGGAGAATCCGGACGAGGTCCCTGCTGTACTCGACGAGCTGCTTCGGTTCGACTCCCCTGTCAGTACAGCCACATTCCGCTTCACCACCGAAGCGGTCAGACTCGGCAGCATGGACATCCCGGCCGGTGTTCCGGTGCTGATCGCTCTCGGAGCAGCGAACCGGGACCCGAAACGGTTCCCGTCGCCGGACATGCTCGACCTGGACCGAGAAGCCGCTGCCCATCTCAGCTTCGGCCACGGCATCCACCGCTGCGTCGGCGCACCTCTCGCCAAGGCCGAGGCTGATATCGCTCTTCGGATGATCCTCACGAGGTTCCCTGAGGTTCGACTGGCTGTTCCGTCTGAACAACTGGCGTGGCGGCACACCCGTCTTGTTCGCGGGCTCGCGTCACTTCCAGTCCTGGTGTAGCCGCTCGGCAGGCCGTCTGCTCACCCTGCGCGCGGGGTGAGCAAAGTTTTGGCTCGCACCAAGACTGCCGGGGTGTGCACCGCACGCCATCGTCCGCGACAGACGGGGTGGTCTCGTTCATCCCGGACACCCCCTGACCGGAGGGCGGGCTGGTCAGGACTGCTCGGCGGCGACCTTCCGCAGCCAGCGCCGCGTCTGGCGCCGGTTAGCCAGCAGCACCACGTCTGTGCCGGAGCCAAACTCCTCGATCTTCGCCATCACGCGGGGCCGCATCTTGCGCCGGTACGTAAGGACGTACTTGATCACGCCCCAGTGGATGCGGTTGTGCACCCCGTTGCCCCTGTACCCGGCCCCGTGCCGGATCTGTCGGGAGAAGATTCCGTACAGCGCCGCCACGGTCGACACGTCCATCATGACCACCGTGTCGCAGGCTTCGAGCCGTACCTGCAGCGTCGCGTTGTAGTTGCCGTCGATCACCCACCGCGGCTGCGCGACCAGCACACGCTGTATGTCGGTGAACTCGTCCATGGGCAGCGCGTTCCATTCGTCGTCGTAGAACACGGCGTCCAAATGTGTCACCGGGGCGTCGAGGATCCTGCCGAGCTCGCGGGCCACGTGAGACTTACCGCTGCCTCCGCAGCCGACAATGGCGACCTTCTTCATCGGCTCCAGCGTAGAGACGGACTATGCCACCGTCTGGTCAGACCTGTGGTTCCCCTCCTCACCCGCGGCAAGGAATTCGTGCGCACCGCGCAGACGAGTACTCAACAGGTGCTGAGTCGTCCGACTGTCCAGGCGCACGTCGAGTGGGCCGTGCAGCGTGCTCTCGGCACGCAGGCCGGCGGCCAGACGGGCAGCGTCCAGGCCGTCGCGTCGTGCGATGAGGACGCCGAGTTCGTGGCGGCTGACGGCGTCGCGTCCAGCGGCGTGACGCACTCCCGCGGCGCCGTTCTCCGCGAGCTCCAGCAGCGCGGCGGCGAGGTCTGTGACGTGGATCGGGCAGCGGATGTCATCGGTGAAAAGAACTCCGTCGGTGGTGCCGGCGATGAACTGGTGCACCAGGCGCTCGTGCGTGGAGTGGCCGTGCCCGATGATCAGGGATGTGCGGACGACGGCGGCTTCCGGGTACACCGCAAGAACACCGGTCTCCGCAGCAGCTTTGGCGACGCCGTAGGTCGTGATCGGGTCCGGGAGGCAGGACTCGTCGTAGCGGGCACGGCCGGTACCGGAGAACACCGCGTCGGTGGAGACCTGCACGAAACGACTACCGTGTTTCCTCGCGGTCATCGCGAGCCGGACGGGCGCCTCCGCCGTAGTCGCCCAGTCCGCTCCCCCGCTGGATGCGTTGATGATCAGACTCGGGCGTGTCTCGGCTATGACCACCGCGAGGCTCTCCGCATCCCGCAGGTCCAGGCGGTACCACGCGGCCTCGGAGGTCACTGCGGGGGCGGTCGCGTGGTAGGTCGCGGCCGTGCGTTGCCCGGCCGCTCTCGCCTGCCTGATCAGTTCGGTTCCCAGAAAGCCACTGCCGCCGATGATGAGCGTCGTCATGCGCGCTGGCCCTCCTTGTGCTCGACGCCGTACAGGATGGCTGCCCAGGGTAAGACGCTCTGCCCTCGCATGAACAAGCTGAGCCGGTTCCAGTGGAAGATCACGTGGTAGCTGAGCACCTGCGCAGCCCGCGGTCGAGTGTCCCTGCCTGAACCCCGTGGGCGAGGGCCTGGTTGGTGCTGCGGAAGGCGGCTGCCCACTCGGCAATGGGCTCCTGTGGGCCGCCGGAGTTCAGCAGTGCGTCGCTGTCTGCAAGAAGCAGAGGACGGATCTCCTGTGCACGGGCGTGGGGCCAATCCGGGGAACGTCGCTGCCGACCGATCGGTGTTCCGCCGTGGTGACCCGGTCCCAGACATCGCCCTGCTCGTACTCGCGCCACGCAACCCACGAGCCCTCGGGAGGAACGCGGATGTCGCCACGCCTTGTGCTTCGTGCTGCTCGTTCCCGGCGGAGTAGTTCGTCAGGTAGTTCGATCGCAAAAGCGCAAAAGGCGGGATCGTGAGCAGGTCGTTTCGTGTGGTCTCCCACCGAGACCCTGTTGGGCTGCGTGTCCACCTGGCTAGGCTCCCCTCATGACTCAGTACGTGCAGGTATCGACCGCGACTGCGACGAAGCAGGAGGCAGTGGATCTGGCCGGCTCGGCCGTGCAGGGGCGCCTTGCCGCAGGCGCTCAGGTCGTCGGCCCGGTGACGAGTGTCTTCTGGCACCTGGGTGAGTACGGCACAGGCGAGGAGTGGCAGGTCCTCCTGAAGACGACTGCGGACCGGTACACGGAGTTGGAGGCTCATCTCCTTGCGCATCACCCGTGGGACAACCCGGAGCTGTGCGCTGTTCCGATCATCGACGGCGCAGACCGATGCCTGGAGTGGATCAGCAACTCTGTGAAGCTGACCTAAAGGCTGTCCCGTAACGCCTGGCCACGCGTTGGTGATCCAGTGATGGTTGGTGCGACCACGCCGGTAGATCGTCCCGGATAGCCCCAACTTGAACCGGATTGGACTGCTTCACCGCGTTGGTGACCGTGGGCCATCGGTTTTCGTGCGGCTCGCGTTCGAACTTGGCCTCGAAGCTCGTGGCAGCGGCCTGCACGCCCCCTCGCTCCATGCTGGTACGCAAGGCCGGTATGGAAAGCTGGCTTGACACCCAACGAAGTGGAAAGCATGCTTTCCATGTGAGGAATGAGGTCAGGGAGCTGCGCTTGGCGCGCGGGCTCTCCCAAGCGCAGCTCGGGGCAGTGGTCGGAGTCTCGCGACAGACGATCAACTCCATCGAGGCCGAGCGATACACGCCGTCCTTGCCGCTCGCCTTGTCCTTGGGCAGGTTCTTCCAGTGCGCAGTAGAGGAGATGTTCCATGTCGACGGAGACACCACGCACGGCTGAGAGCTCGGCAAGGTGGTCCGTGCCCGCCTTCTTCCTCGGTATCGGTTTCATCTGTCTGGTGACCGCAGCCGTCGGTGACCATGTCGGCATCGGGCTCTTGGTGTTCGGGGTCATGGTGCTGTGCAGCCTGACCATGTTCGGGTTGGCGCGCCGCAGCCCGAGCTACCGCGAGGCTGTCGAGCATCCGGACGAACGCTCTCGCCTGATCAACGTGCATGCCTGGGCTGGTGTGGGTGTGATCCTCACGGTAGGAAACCTGTGCGCCTTCATCGGCGACCTCGCGTCCGGTCGAACTGGCAATCCCTACTACTGGATGCTCATGGTGGCCGCGGTCGCCTACGTCGTGCTGATCAGGCTGCTGCGCCGACGCTTTTGAGGTTCGCATCAGGCCCGCGCCGGGGGCGGACGACGGTCGGGCCCGAGGTTCGCACGAACAATCATCACGTACCTGAGGGCTGTCTCAGAACCCCTGCTCACGGGTGGGATGATCTTGGGATGGCAGGTGTGATCACGACGTCGGAGCCTTCTTGGATAGCTCCGTTCACCGGGCTGAGTCCGCGCTGCTTCGCCAAGTTGGTGACCCTAGCGCGCCGGAGGACTGCGGAGGAGCCGCAGCGCGGCCGGCCGTGGGGTCTACCGCTGGATGATCGCGTACTGCTGGTTGCGGCCTACTGGCGGACAAACCTGACGTTGCGCCAGCTCGCACCGCTCTTCGGGGTCTCGAAGTCGGCAGCCGACCGGATCATCAACCACCTCGGCCCGAAGCTCGCGCTCCAGCCGCGCAAGCAGTTCGCCAAGGACACGGTCCTGATCGTGGACGGCACCCTCGTACCGACCCGCGACCACAGCGTGGCGGAGCAGTCGAAGAACTACCGCTACTCGACCAATCACCAGGTTGTGATCGATGCCGACAGCCGATGCGTCGTCGTGGTCGGCCGGCCGCTGCCCGGTAACCGCAACGACTGCCGGGCCTGGTCCGAGTCCGGCGCCGAGGCCGCCGTCGGGAAGACCATAGCGATCGCGGACGGCGGCTATCCGGGCACCGGTCTTGTCATGCCGCACCGTCGCCGCAAGGGCGAAGAACTGCCTGCCTGGAAACAGGCCCACAACAAGTCGCACAAGCAGGTCCGCGCCCGAGTCGAGCACACCTTCGCCCGCATGAAGACCTACAAGATTCTGCGCGACTGCCGCCTCAAAGGCGACGGCGTCCACCACGCCATCCTCGGCATCGCCCGCCTGCACAACCTCGCGCTCGCCGGATAGGGCAACGGGCGGTACGGCAGCCGACCTTGCCCGCAGTGGCTCCAAGATCAGTTACGGGACAAGCCTTAGCCTGCCACCTGGCCGAGAAGTTCTCGGACGACGCTCACGTCCGCGTGGGGGCGGAGGCGTTCGAGCAACGGCGCAAGGCGCTGCCGAGGTCGGCTGGAGGCGACGCCTGTTGCGAGCTGGAGAGATCGCCCCGTGGTCTCGGCTGCCTGCTCGACCTCCCCAGCGTTGAGGTAGGCGTCTGCGAGCCATGAGAGGTAGAGCGCCTTGTCGCGGGCGTGGTCGTCGGAGTATTGGCCGAGGCCCTTGGTGAGGAAGGGAACGGCGCGGAGAGGCCTGCGCAGCTCGGTCCAGCAGCGGCCAGTCATGATGTCCAGCTCCGTGTGGTCGACCCAGGCGGACCAGTCCGGCTGTGGCTCGTCGTCCTGGGCGGTGTCCAGGGCTTCACGGGCGGCCGTGAGGGCAGCCTCTGCTCTGGACGCCTGGCCATCCACGGCGCACGCCCAGGCGTGGCGTTCGTAGAGGAGGGCACGCACGGTGGCTGGTGTGCGCGTGGTGATGGTGGCACAGGAGCCTTGGGCAACCGTGACCGCGGTGCGCCGGTCATCCGGGAGGGTCCGGTAGGCGAGGAAGGCCAAGCTGTTGCCGTAGAGGTCAGAGTCCTGGGCGTCTTCCGCGAAGGCCCGGCTCTCCTCGTACAGGGTGGTGGCCTCGTGCATGCGCCCCCCGTCGAAGGCCGCCCATCCGGCTTGCTGAGCCTGCTCGGCCAGAAGGGCGGTGAGGCGGCGTCGGGTGTCGTCGGTGAAGGACGCCTGCCGGAGGAGGCCCTTGGTGTGCATGACTTCGCCTAGGTAGACGCGGTAGGTGTCGCCGCCGCCGAGGACTTCGTCCAGGCGGCGGAGGCGAGCGGTGCGCTCGCGGAGCCGGTCGATGTGAGCGTGGGTGATGCGGCGCGGTGCATCGGGGCGGTGCAGGGCGGGGAGCGTGGCCGCCAGTCCGGTGCTGGTTGCTGCCTGGAGGAGCGTTCGGCGGTGCACGTGCGGTCCGTTCTCTGTGCGGGACGTTACAGCAGTAGCGTCGTCCGCCTCCCACGAGCGGGTGGCGAGACCGACCATGCCCCCGGGGATGCGCAGAGCGTCGGCGATCTGCGCGATCTTCTCGAACGTAGTGATTCGGCCCTGGCCTCGGGCGAGGGTCCCCACCCGGTCCGGCTTGATGTCGCATTCGGCGGCGATCTTCGAGTAGCTGATCCCTGCCCGTTCTCGGGCGATTCGGAAGATGGTTCCGAAGTCGTGCTCGGTCAGTGCGCGTTGCACTTCGCTGTCGCCGAGAAGTGCACGCGGCAGTGCTGTCGGTGGTTCGTAGGTCATGGGTGCCGTCTTCCTGCTGGCGAGAGTCTGCGCGGCTGCCGTCGAGGGCGTCTACCCATCATGGGGATACCGGGCGCAGGGACGCACGCCTTTGGCGGAACGACCACTCTTCAACGCCAAGGCCCTGGGGCGGTTCTGTCCGCCAGACCGGGGTGACGACTGGATAGGAGTCGCCGTGTTGGAGCGTATCCATGGCCCTGCCGTGCAGGTGGCGCGATGAGCGAGGTCGAGCCTGGGGGACACCCTCGAGACGGGAAGTCGGCCGGCGTCGGTGCTCGCCCCCGGGTGAACGAGCACACCAGTATGGAGATGAACGCCGCAGTGGCGAGCTGGCTGTTGTGTGCGGCCGAAGACCGCAAGACGGCCAGACAGGGGTGGGAACGCGACGGTCTCGCGCTCATTCGGTGCGGGTCTCTGTTCTCCGCCGTGCGGATCCCCGGAGAGTTCATCCGTGCCGCTGCCGGCGTCGACCTCAAGGGCGGGTGGGAGGAAGCCCCCAGGGTTGATGCGTTCCTGGCTTCTGCTCTGGAAGACGGCCCGGTGATCGCGGACTGGTACGCGGGGCAGTACTACGCGCTCGTCCCTGCGAGCGGGGGGCTCCACTGGTACGGGAGAGGCACGGCGTTCCTCGGTCCCGCGTCGTACCTCGGAGTACCGAGGCCGGACGTCGACGAGCCGGGACTGGCCCGTTCGTACTGGTCAGTCCCCATGGAGAGCCCGGGGGCTCTCTGCTGTCCAGACGCGCTGCAGGCGTTTGCACTCAACGCCAAGGCGCTCGCAGGGGCGAGACGTCGTGAATTGGAGGCCGACCGTGAGCGCTGATCCGCTCGACATCGCAACCATCCGGGCGACTGCCGAGCGGGCGTGCTCCATCAATGGCGCCCCGGCCGACGACCTCCGTTTCCTGGCATCCGCCCTCCGAGGGCAGCTCGCGTTACTCGTCCCCGAAGTACGGGAGATGGCTCGGCACAGGTCGACTGAGCAAGCCGCGGTAGTTGCGCTGGTCGGCGCCGAGGAGGCAGAGCGTCGGGCGGGGGCTCTTTGGCCGGGCGTAAATGAGCGGACTGTGCGGAAGTCCGCGATGGCCGTCCTCGCGCTCTGCCGTCACTACGAGAACGTGAGCCGCGCCGCTGCCGTCGCGTTTCCGCCCGTGTGACACCCCCTCCTGTGCGCCCTCACCAGGCGCGTTCCTGCCAACCGACCGAAGGAAGTCATGATGCATGAGCTGATCGCCAGCCCCTTCCTGGGGCAGTACGTGCTGCTCCGCCCCGGGAGCCCGGGAGGTTTGCTGCTTCCCGAGGCCACCTACGAGGAGCTCCGTGCCACTGCGACCGGTGCTGTCCCCACCTGGTTGGCGGACGCCGCGCGTGAGCAGTGGGGAACGGACATCGCAGGCCGGCCTCTGTCTGGGCTGCTGGTTGTGCGGGAGCCGTCCAAATGGGGCTATGGCAAGGCGTCGTGGGAGGTCAACCTCGGCTGCAACTACAAGTGCAAGCACTGCTACCTGGGGCTGAAGGTCAATGCGGGGATGCCGCTCGACGACAAGCTGCGCTGCCTCGACATCATGGCCGAGGCCGGGGTGCTGTGGCTCCAGGTCACAGGCGGAGAGCCCACGATCGACCGAGACTTCATGCCCTCGTACCGGCACGCGTGGGATCGCGGCATGATGATCACGCTGTCCACGAACGGCTCTCTGCTGTGGCGGGAGAACCTGCTGACGATGCTCCGGGAGCGCCCGCCCTACCGGGTAACGGTGTCGATGTACGGGGCCACCAAGCGCAGTTACGACGAGCTGACGCAGCGCGAAGGCGCATGGGATCTGTTCATGCAGGGCATGGGCGCAGCACGGCGGGCGAAGCTCCCGCTGCGGATGAGCGTCATCGTGACCGAAGACAACGCCGACGAGGAACAGGCGATGGTCGGCCTCTGCGAACAGTGGGGTGTGGACTACGCCGTCTTCACGAACATGACGCCGACGATCTACGGCGGCGGAGAAGTCCTCACTGCCCAATCCAAAGAACACCTGCGGATGCGGAAGCCGTTCAGTGGCTGCAACGCCGGCCACACGTTCTTCCACATGGACCCGCACGGCTTCGCGACGATCTGCAAGATCGGCCGCGATGACCAGATCAGTCTCCCCGCTGAGGGGATCGACGGTCTGACGCGGCTCGGCGGCATCGCCGACCGTCTCATGCTTCGCACCGGTGGCTGCTCCGGCTGCCAGCTCTCGGGGTCCTGCACCGTGTGCAGACCCCTGGCCAAGCACTACCAGGAGGCGAAGGCACCACTGGAAAGTTACTGCCAGCACGGAATGAAGAAAGCAGGCTGACCATGACCGCTGTCGCTGTAGCGATCTCTCCCAGACGTCCCCTCCCCGGGGAGGTGCCGACCCAGGGTCTGCCGTACCTCACGCGACCGGTCGAGAGGCCCGTCACCCCGATCGTCACCATCACATCCGTCGCGGACCTGGACGACGTGATGGAAGCGGCGAAGTGCTCGTGCGCTGCGGGCGACGACAACCCCCACTGACCTGATCTGCGTCTGATCTGGTCATGAACGTGCAGGCCCCGGTGTTCGCGCCCCGGGGCCTGTGCCGTGTGTGTAGCGTGCGGCCATGCTCTTGAACTGGGACTGGATGCGTCCCCTGCTGTCTGTGCCGTTCGTGCCGACGCTGGGCCCGGCGCACCCCTCCAGCCCCTTCCCGGACCTGTTCGAGGCCGCGGCCGGTGTCGCGGGCAGTGGGGAGTTTCTGCCGTACGACAAGGACCGCCGCTGGTCGCACACGAAGACCGAGCGGATCCTCGTTGGCGCAGTGCGTCAGGACGAGCGCTCGACGCTTCTGCCGACACTGTGCGGTCGAGGCCGGAGCATGGTGAAGGTTCACGTGTACGGCGCGGAGCCTGACGTCCTGGCCGACGCGGCCGCGCTTGCCCGCGAGCTCGCTGTCGAGCATGCGGTCGGGAGGGCGCGCGTCGTGTGGTTCCTGGGCCCTGAGCAGCCGGAGTCTGCGGTGTCGGTGGGCACGCGCGTTCAGTTGAAGACGTTCGCCGGCCCGGAGTCGCCCTCAGACGTCGAGGTGCGGCAGTACTCGGAGCAGCCCAACAGTGTGAAGGCGACGTTCGCAGCCTTCGCTGAGGACATGAAGGCAGACGGCCTGGCCTTCCTTCACGAACAGATGGTGTCAGGCACAGTGGGACCGGTCCTGACCATCACGTGCGAAGGGCAGGTCGCCGGCGCTATCGGCCCCATGGAGACGATGATCGACGAGGTCGGGCGGTCCCGGCTGCTGCCGCAGTACTTCGCCGTGCTGCCGGAGTACCGCGGGCACGGATACGGCCGCGCGCTCTGGCGGGCTGCGATGTCGTGGGGCCGGGCGAGCGGTGCCGACTACCAGCTGCTCCAGACGGAGGTTGGAGGGGCGTCCGATCGGCTGTGCCAGGGCGAAGGCCTGACATCCCTCGGATTCGTCTGCACACGGTCCGCCTGACCTCATCCTGCGGCCTTCCAACGGGATGGCCCAGTTCGAGTTGCGTGAGCGCCTCCATATGCGCGCGATGCGGACGCCGATGCGCTTGCCCCAGAGCCGTTTCCGCAGGTGAGGGACATCGTATCCCTTGTCCGCATGAGCCCGAGACGCAGCCACCGAGGGTTGTTGACCGGGAGCGGCTGGTCAGCCGGCAGGCTTTCCCTACGCCGACCATGCCGTCAACTCGCCTGTTGTGGTGTCGGCCCCGTTACGCACCGGGACACCCCGCGTCGGCGGGGAGTGCCCCGGTTGCTGATCTTCGGGTCACCGTTCGTCGGAACACCCCCGCGTCGGCGGGGAGGACCCTTCCTCCTGCTCAGGCGAGTTGTGGCGGTTCGGAACACCCCCGCGTCGGCGGGGAGGACGGCGGAATGCCTGGCGAGGCATTCACCCGAGTCGGAACACCCCCGCGTCGGCGGGGAGGACGGCACCGCGTACAGAACTCGGCCGTCCTTGCCCGGAACACCCCCGCGTCGGCGGGGAGGACGGAGCAGGTCAGGGCGGACCTCGGGCTGTCTCCGGAACACCCCCGCGTCGGCGGGGAGGACTCCGTCGGCCTGCCCTGGACGAAGGTTTTCCTCGGAACACCCCCGCGTCGGCGGGGAGGACTCACCGGCGACCCGGCCGCCGCCCGAGCCGCGCGGAACACCCCCGCGTCGGCGGGGAGGACCTGATCTGGGACGTCCGCCCCCAGGGCGACAGCGGAACACCCCCGCGTCGGCGGGGAGGACCCGCCAAAGTGGGCAGATCCTAGGCCAAGC